>JAGWTS010000149.1 GCA_028868875.1 Burkholderiales bacterium
ACGGTCTTCTTCGGTTTATCGGCTTCACCCATCGGGTGAGTGTGCCAAACAGCTTCAAGTCCGCGCCAGCGCTGAAGAAATCGGCAACTTCGCGGCTTCAACTGCCGGACTTAGGATGATTCGCCCGAATTCGTCGCGCGCCGGCCGTACCTGGAGCAGCGCGCGGCGCGCCTGCCCCTCGAAACCCCGGCCGTCCGACCATGAACCCCATCGAAGCAACCCAGGCCTGGCTCGAGCGTGCCGTGATCGGCCTGAACCTGTGCCCGTTCGCGAAAGCCGTGCACCTCAAGCGCCAGATCCGCTGGGTCGAGAGCCCGGCGCGCGACGCGGCAACCCTGCTCGACGAACTGGCGGCCGAGCTGCAGTTGCTGGCAGCCGCCGATCCCGAGGCCATCGAGACCACGCTGCTGATCGCGCCGCACGCGCTCGGCGACTTTCTCGACTACAACGACTTCCTCGACCTCGCCGACGCCGCGCTCGAAGAAGTGGGGCTGGACGGCACGCTGCAGATCGCGAGCTTCCATCCGCAATACCGATTCGAAGGCAGCGCCGAGGACGACATCGCCGACTACAGCAATCGCGCGCCTTACCCGACCCTGCACCTGCTGCGCGAAGCCAGCATCGAGCGCGCGGTCGCGGCCTTCCCCGACGCGGCCGAGATCTACGAACGCAACATCGAGACCCTGCGCCGCCTCGGCCACGAAGGCTGGCGCCGGCTCATGGCCGACGCGGGCTGAAGCCTGGACCCCGTGACCCGGCGACGCGGCGAATTGGCGCGCGACCCTCGAATCAAGCGCTCGGGCGGACGCAGGGGATCCGGCTCTGCCCGATCCGCTGGCGTCGCCTGCCCCGGGCGGATCTAGTCCAGCGCAGGCGGCGGCATCCCGATCGGACGCCGCGCCAGCGCGGCGCGGATGCAGGCGTCCCAGCGCGCGGGCAGGTCGACCCTCTCCAGCACCTCGGCGGCGGGTTCGGCGCCGAGCGGCAGGCCGCGATTCCAGCGCTTGCCCATTGCGCCGTAGGCCGCGCCCTGCGCCTGCTGGTGGGCCTGGACGCGCAGCAGGTCGGGCAGCCAGACGGCGGGGGCCATCTCGCGCTCGAAGTCGTCGGCGTCTTCGGCCGCGGCCAGCGTCGCCCGCGCGCCCTTCACGTCCGCGCCGGTGATGCGGGAGTAGGCCTCGCAGGCGGCAGCGGCAAGGGTGCGGTCAGGCCCGCTCATCCAGTCGACCAGGCGCTCCAGCGCGGGGCCCTGGGCCCAGCGGCCCAACAAGGCGGCGCGCGCGCCCGGCCCCGGCAAGGCCGCCGAGGCTTCGTCGATCAAGGGCCAGTCGGCGGGCTCGCCCACCGCGGCCAGCCAGGCCAGCGCGGCCGGGCAGGCTTGCTCGCGCACGAGCAGGCGCAGGCCGCGCAAGGCCCAGGGCCGCGCCGTCCAGAGCGCAGCGCCGAGCACCGCGCTGCGAAGCTCGGGGTCCGCGCGCGCCAGCGCCGGCTTGAAAGGCCGCGGCGGCACGGCTTGCGCCGCCGCGGCGGCGCCCGCATCGAGCCGGGCGACGACGCGCCAGGCCTGGGCCGCGAGCGCCGCGTCTTCGTCGATCAGCAGCCGCTGCAGCGCCGGCTCCTGCGGCGCCAGCCGCCCCCAGTGCGCCAGCACGGTGAGGGCCGCGAGCGCGCGCTGCGGCTCGGCCCCATCGGCCAGCGCCGCCAGCACCGCGCCGGCTTCGGGGCTGGGCGAAGCGAACATCAGCGCGTCGCGCAGGCCCAGCAACTGCGGCCCGGCGACGGTGGCGAAAAGTTCGAGCAGGCGCGCGCGCAGTTCGAGCCGGCCCAGGCGCAGCAGGACATGGGCGGCGGCGAAGGCCTCGTCGCGGTCGGCGGCGGCCAGCAAGCGCCTGCCCAGCAGCGCCGGCAAGGCCGAGGGCACGGTGAGCAGGCCGGCGGCATGGGCTTCGATGCGCTCGTTCAGTTCGCAGAACGAGCGCAGCGTGTAGCGCGGGTCCGCGAGCGCGGCGCGGCGCTGGCCCCAGAGGTAGGCCAGTTCGTCGGCGTGGATCTCGAGCAGTTCGGGAATGTGGTGCGCGCGCGGCGCCGGCGGATTCACCGTCAGTTGATCGCGACGTGGCCGGCGCGGATGCGCTGCGTGCCCTTGGCGCGCAACAGAACGTCTTCGCCGCGCAGCATCAGCCGGCCGTCGGCGCGAAGCTCGACCCGGGCTTCGCCGCATCGGAGGCTGAGCGATTCGGTGGCTTCGAGCTCGAGCCGCGCCGGGGCCTCGGGCGCCTTGTAGCGGCCGACGCGGCCGAGCACCACGGCGCGGCCCATGCCGGCGCCGGACCGCGCCACCAGCACCGCGTCGCCGGGCTCGAGCGTGAAGCCCGCGAGCAGGACGTCGCAGACCCGCTTCGCACCGCCGTCCAGCGCGACCTCGACCCCGCCTTCGGCATCGATCGCCTCGACGATCCCGCGCACCAGCGCCGGCGCGGCAGCGGCCGGCTCGGCGCAGGCGGCAAGCCACATCAGTGCATCGTGGTGTCCCATGGTCGATTCCTCTCGGTTTGCTTTGGCAGGATCAGCCCGCCCATTCATCCAGCGGCACGAAACGCAGGGTGTCGATGCCGGCCTCCTCGCAGGCCGCGCGAACCCGCTCGGAGACGACGACCTCGGCCATCGATTCGGCCATGCGAAGCAGCTCCGCCCCCTGCGCCGCGCCCGGCGCCGGCACGAAGACGTCGAAGAGCGTGGCGCCCTTGCCGCCGAAGGCCTCGAGGCCGCGCGAACGCGCGGGATCGGCCAGCGCCGCCTTGCCCACCACGTTGACGGCGAAGTACGCGGGAAAGTCGTCGAAATCCTGCGCCCCTTCGACCTGCACCGCGTAGTACTCGAGGTTCGCGACCGCGCAGCGCGTCAAGACCTCGCGCAGCCGCGCCGTGACGAGCGGAATCGGGCCGAAGACGTAGTCGGCGAAATCGCCCGCGTCTTCGTCGTCGGCTTCGACCCGCAACTGCAGGGGCTCGGCCGGTGGTGGGTCGAAGCGCACGCCTTCGAGCCAGGGCCATTCGGTGTACTCGTCGTCGCGCGGGCCGACGGCGTAATAGCCGTATTCCTGGCCGTCTTCGTCGACCAGCGGCTGTTGTTCCAGCACGTAGTACATGGGCTTGTCTCTCCAAGGGTCGGGACGCCGCGCCGCCCGGGGCCTCAGGAACGGCCGCGCGGCAGCTTGCGCGGCTTGACCAGCGCCAGCGGTCCGCACCAGCTCGAGGTGTAGTACTCGGAGTCGCGGGTCCGGCCCACGAGCCGACCCCGGTACCACTTCGAGGTCTTGTTCAACAGCCCGAGCAGGCCGATGGGCGGTGTCGGCTTGGCGTCAGCGCGCTTCTTGCATTCGGGGCATTGGGTCGACCCGGGCTTCTTCGAACGCTCGAGCAGCTGGGCCAGGCGCGCGGCCACCTGCCCCAGGTGCTTCTGGACCTTGGCGCTGTAGGCGGGATGGGCGTCGTGGAACTGGCGCGCGCCGAGGTAGGCCATCGACTTCTGGACGTAGCGCCACTTGAGGTTGTCGGAGCGGAATGCCTGCGCGCCGGCGTCGCCCGGTGTCGGGCCGACGAGCGGCTTGTAGGCGTACTTGGCGAGTGCCTTGCCGGCCGCGGCCTCGAGCTCGTGGCGCATGCGCGCCTTGACCCCGGCGACGGCGCGAACATCCTCCTTGTCGGGCAGGCTGCGCTTGGCCACCCGGCTCGACCAGAGGTTCAACCCATTGCTGTTCACCGCATGCAGCCCGGGAAGCCAGACCCCGTTCTCGTTGCCGTCGACGCTGTAGCCGAGGTTGCAGCAGAACTCGCCCTTGCGCAGGAACTTGTGCAAGGCCTTGGCCCGGCCCAGCGCGGCCTTTCCCGGAATCAGGTGGTGCGCCGCAAAGGCCACCGGATAGATGCAATCGGCATCGCCGGCGAGGATCGAGACCTCGCGCGCCTTTTCCGAATCCAGGTCCGGATCGGGCGACACCTGGTTCGATCGGTAACGGTCGTCGGGGCTGCCCTTGCCGCGGACCACGGTGCTCGACTCGGGCTTCGAGCCCGCATGCAGGTTTTTGCCCAGGGCTTCGGCATTGCCTTCGCGGTAGACGCTCTTCACCTCGGGGTCGCACTGGTGCTGGCCTTCGTGGAAGGGACAGTCGACCTGGGATTCGGCGACGAGGCCGACGGCGACCATTTCTCCGAGCTGGGTCATCGGATCAACCCATGATGTTCTTGCTGTTGTGCCACAGCGGATCCCCCATCCGGCAGACGTTCTTGCCTTCGAGCATCACGTCGAACGAGTACATCAGGTACTCGCAGACGTCCTGCACCGTGTTGCTGATGATTCCCTTCATCTGCCCGGGCTCGTCGAGATAGCTCTTCGAGTACTTCGCGCCCTTGACCATCACCATCGCGCCGTCGGCCTCGACCGTGGTCGTGCCTTCGGAGGTGTCGGAAGACTTGCCCAGGTTCGGGTAAGGCACCGGAATCGGCCCCGCCGGGGGCGCGCCGGTCTTGCAGATGTCGGGGAACACGAGGCTCTGGCCGCCGCTGTTCTTGTGGGCGAAGCCGCGGATGTTGTGGACGGTGCAGGACATGATCGGGGGCTCCTCGGGTTGATCGAACTTCAGGCCGCTTCGCGCAACAGCAGCGCGGCGCCGCGGTCGGCGTGGTCGGACGACGCGAACACCAGGCAGGGCGAGCGCCTGGAGCCCGCCGAGACGGCGTCGACGGCGATGGCGAGCAGCACCGCGCCATGCGCGGCGCCGAGGTCGCCGAAGACCTCGGCCGGGTGCTCCACCGCGTGCTCGGGGTCGAAGGCCTCGGCATGGCGCAGGCGCGCGACGCCGTATTCGCGCGCCCAGTAGCGCTCGCCGTTGAAGCTGGCGTAGACGCAGCGGATCGGCTCCGGCGGCGGCGCCTCGGCGAGCAGCGCGGCGAAGGCCGCGGCCAGGCCTTCGCCGAGATACGGCGCTTCGGCGTAGAGGTGGCCCGGCTCCTGGCCGGTGGCCGATGCCGCCAGCGTCGCCAGCGGCTCCAGGCCGCGCGCCGCAGCGGTCTCGGCGCGGCACAGCAGGACGAAGGCCGCGCCCTCGCCCGGCGTCAGGCCGTCGTTGCTGACCTCGTTGCGCACGCGCCCCTGCAGATCGAGCGTGCCGAGCACGTAAGGGTCGACCAGGCTGTCGACGCCGCCGACGAGGACGAAAGCCGCGTCGCCCCGGCGCAGCCGCGCCGACGCCTCGCGCAGCGCGAGCAGCGGCGCGGCGCGCCCGCGCGCCACCGCGACGCTGCTGCGGATGTCCAGCGCCAGCCCCGTCTGCAAGGCCAGGCGCTGGACGAAGCGCGCGGGCTCGATCGGCAGTGTCGTGTGGTGCTCCGGCAGCCCGAGCAGCAAGGGCAGCGGATGGGCTTCGTCGATGCCGAGCGCGGCCGGATCCACGGCGGCGTCGAACACGTCTTCCAGCGCGACCTGGGCCAGCCGCAGCATGCGGGCCTCGCGGCTTTGCAGCGCGCGCCCGGCCAGGGCCTCGGCCAGCGGCGGCAGGCCTGCGTCGGGCACGCTGCCGACGACGAAGGGCTCGAAGCGCCGGTCGTGCCAGGCGCTCTCGCGCAAGCGCGCGACACGGGCGCGCGCCGAGGCGGCGGTCTCGGCCAGCGAAAGTCCGACCGGCGTCACCGCCCCGGCGGCGACGATGGCAATGGCTGCGCGTCCGCTCATCGTCTGCAACTCTTCTCAGGCCGCGCGGCGCAGGCGCGCGCCCAGGTATTCGTCGCGCGGGTATTCGGCGCAATCGACGCGCACCGCGGCGAGTTGCAGCAAGCGCTTGTCGACCGCGAGCGCGGCGCGCCAGATCAACTGCAGGCGCGGCGCGTCGGGCTCGATGATCACGCTGTCCAGGCGTGGCTCGGCCTCGCACTCGCCGCCGCGAAAGCGGAACCGCGTCGCCACCGTGCAGCGCGGCAGTTCGAAGGCCAGCACTTCGCCCTGCGGCCGGCAACCGGCCAGCCGCACCGGCTCGCCACCTTGCAGCGGCGCCGGCGCAACCAGCTCGGGCGGCGCGGTCTGCAGGAAGCGCGGGTCGAAGTCGAGCGGCAGGAACGGTGCGCGCCGCTTGCGCCAAGCCGCGTCGTAGCGGCCGGCGTATTCGCGCCGCGGCGACCACGCCGGAGCGATCGGCCCCCAGCCCACCGGCCGGCAGCGCTGGCCGGGGTATTCGAGGCGGTCCTGCGGGTCCTCGATCTGCGGCAGCTCGCGCTCCGCGAAGCCGCTTTCGCGGCGGCCGACGAAGCCCCGGCCCACCGGATTGCGGGCCTCGTATTCGCGTGCTTGCTGCTGCGGCGCCGCGCGCTCGAAGCCGCCGAAGGCCGCTTCCCAGCGCAAGGCCACGCGCTCGAAGGGCTCGGGGTCGGACACCCGCCACTGCAGGCCCGAGCGGCGCCAGCGGCGGGCGCCCGAGACCAGCAGGCGGCTCGCGACCGGCCCGACCTCGAGCGCGAGCGCCATCGCCCGCGTGCCCGCGCGCGGCGCGACGGCCGAGCCGAGCACGACGATGTCCGTCGACGGCTTGGCCAGCGTGAGTTCGCCGGCGGCGCGAAGCCCGCTCGTCGCCGGGTCGCCCCAGAAGACATCGCCCGGCAGCAGCGGCACCGGCCGCGGCGTCGGCCGCAGCCCTTGCGGCCCGAACTCGAAAGCGGCCTTGACCGCGACGTAGGCCGTCTCGACCCCGCGCGGATCGGGGAACACCGCGAGCGCGGCGTTAAAGGGCGTGCGGTTGTCGACCTGCAGCATCGCGGCGCGCGCTCAGTTCTCGGCGATCTTGCTGCCCTTGAGCACGAGATCGCCGCTCGCCTTGATGCCGATCTTGCCGCTGCCGACGAGCGTGATGTCTTTGCCCTTGATCTGGATCGTGCCGTCCTTCTTCAGCGTGAGGCTGGCGCTGCCGGTGACGAGGGTGATCGAGTCGCCGGCGCGGATGCTCAGGTTCTTGCCGACCTGCAGCTGGTCGTCCTCGCCCACCGCGGCGCTGCGCTTGCCGCCGACCGAGAGGCTCTCGTTCTTGGCCACCGTGTGGCTGCGGTTCTTGCCGATCGCGACGGTCTCGTCGTCGGCCACGGTCTCGTCGCGCTTGGCGCCGATGTCGATGCTCTCGTTCTTGCCCACCGTCTCGCTGCGGTTGCCGCCGATCGAGAGGCTCTCGTTCTGGCCCACGCTCTCCGTGCGGTTCTCGGCGACGGTGATCGACTCGTCCTTGCCGACGTTCTCGCTGCGGTTGCGGCCGATGCTCGTGGTCTCGTCGTGGCCCACGTTCTTGCGCCGGTCGTTGCCCACCTGGTGGTCTTCGTCGTGCTCGACCTCGATCAGATGGTCGCGCTCGGCGTGGAGCCAGACCTGCTCGCTGCCCATCCGGTCTTCGAAGCGCAGCGCGTTGGCGTTGCTTTGCCCGGCGCCGCCGGGCGACGAGCGGGTGAGCAGGCCGGACTGGGTCTTGTTCGCCGGCAGCTCCCAGGGCGGAGGCTGGCTGGCGTTGTAGACGCTGCCGGTGACGAGCGGGCGGTCCGGGTCGCCTTCCAGGAAGTCGACTACGACCTCGTCGCCGATGCGCGGCAGCGAGAACCAGCCCCGCATCGCCCCGGCCCAGGGAGTGGCCACGCGCACCCAGCACGAGCTGTTCTCGTCCGCCTTGCCGAGCCGGTCCCAGTGGAAATGCAGCTTCACCCGGCCCTGGTCGTCGGTGTGGATCTCTTCGCCGGCCGGGCCCACGACGCGCGCCGTCTGCGGCCCGGGGATGCGGGTGCGCTCGGCCAGGCGCGCGCTGCGGAAGGCCTGCCCGGACGGGATGGCGCTGAAGCGGCAGTCGAAGCGCGTCTCGCCCTCGTCGCTGTAGCAACCCGGGCTGGACATCTCGATCTGCGTGGACAGCGCCAGGTACTCGGCGTTCTGGTCGGCCTGCGGGTGGTGTTCGAGCATGAAGCGGTGGCCCACGGCGAGCGCGCGCAAGGGCCCGGCGCCGTTGAAGAGCCGGCCGCGCGCGCCTTCTTCCTGCAGCCGCAGTCCGGCATAGCGGCTCCCCTCGGCCGCATCGACGTAATGCACCGCGTAGTCGTAGACCTCGAGCCGGCTCGGCCGCGCCGGGTCGCCGGCGCCAGCGCTGGCGCGCAGCACGCTGGCGGGCTTGCGCCAGTCGTAGTCGGCCAGCACCACCTGGCCGCTTTCGACGCTGCGGCGCGCGCCCCATTCGGCGACGTGGTCGAGCCGGTCCTCGTCGTGCTCGGCGCTGCTGTAGCGAAACGCCGCCTGGCCCGCGCAAGGGGCGTGGCGTCCGGCGGCGTCGACCAGCACCATCACGTGGCGCGAAGCCTCGTGGCGGAAGTAGTAGTAGATGCCTTCCTGCTCCATCAGCCGGCTCGCGAAATTGAAGTCGCTCTCGCGGTACTGGACGCAGTATTCGCGCGCCGCGTAGCGGCCGCCGAGCTGGAAATCGACCTCGAGGGCGAAGCGCTCGAACACCTGCTGCAGGATCTCGACCACCGACAGGCCCTGGAAGATGCGGCAGTCGGCGCGGCGCGTCAGCAGCCACAGCGCCGGGCGCAGCAGCAGCCGGTAGGCGTAAAGGCCATGGCCGATCGCGCCCGCGGCCCCGGCCTCGACGACCAGGCCCTGGAAGTGGCGCAGGCTGGCGTCGGGCAGTTCCAGCGCCACCCCGGCGGGGGTTCCGAGCAGGGACAGCACGTCGAGCACCGGGTTATCGGCAACGGCCTCGATCTCGAACTCGAACAAGCGGCCCAGTTCCTCGCTCGCCGCCATGCGCCTGAACAGCAGTTCGTCGCCCTGCTGGGTCGACAACACCATCGGCTTGAGTGCAGCCATCTCGGACCGGGCCTTCCACGGGAGCAACGGGAGCGCCATGCTGAACGATGTGCGGCCCTCTGCACATCCTCCTGACAGGGGAAGAAGCGGCGCGCGCGCGCGTGCAATCTGCACAGCGCCGGCTTGCGGGAGATCAAGCCGCCCGGCCCCGCGCCGGAGCCGGGCGCGCACGCGTCACGCCGCTGGTCTATGCTGCACTGCAATGGACCGCCACTTTCTCAGCCCCCTCTTCGCCCCGCGCTCGATGGTCGTCTTCGCCGGCGACCCCGAAGCGGAAACCGCGCCCACGCCGATGGCCGGCACCTTGCGCCGCGCCTTGCGCGAAGGCGGCTTCGCGGGCCCGCTGACCTGGCTCGACATCGGCATGAGCGGCACCCTGGGCGACCTCGCCCAGTCGCGCTCCGACCTCGCCTTGATCGCCCTGCCGCCGGAGCAGATCGCGGCCGCACTCGAAGTCGT
Organism: Burkholderiales bacterium; assembly: GCA_028868875.1. Lineage (GTDB taxonomy): Bacteria > Pseudomonadota > Gammaproteobacteria > Burkholderiales > Burkholderiaceae_C > Rubrivivax. The sequence continues at coordinate 9,340 of JAGWTS010000149.1, forward strand.
CGGCCGCATCCGCTGCCGCGCCGCGCTCGTGCTCTCGAGCGGCGTGTCGCTCGCCCTGGCGAGCGAGCTGCACGCCATCGCGCAGCGTGCCGGCGTGCAATTGCTGGGGCCCAACAGCCTGGGCTTCCAGCGCCCCTCGCTCGCACTCAACGCCAGCGCCCTCGGCCCGCTCGCGGCCGCGGGGCCGCTCGGGCTGGTCTCGCAATCGGGCGCGCTCACGGCCTCGATCCTCGACTGGGCGCGCCTGAACGGCGTCGGCTTCTCGAGCGTGATCTCGCTCGGGCCCAGCACCTCGGTCGACCTGCCGCAGGCGCTCGACTTCCTGGCCCACGACGGCCAGACCCAGAGCATCCTGATCTACCTCGAAGGCATCCGCAATTCGCGCCGCTTCATGAGCGCGCTGCGCGCCGCCGCCTACACCAAGCCGGTGGTGGTGATGAAGGCCGGGCGCAAGCCCGCGGGCAGCCGCGCCGCGCTCACCCATTCGGCGTCCATCGTCGGCGCCGACGATGTCTTCGACGCCGCCTTGCGCCGCGCCGGCGTGGTGCGGGTGCGCGTGTTCACGCAGCTGTTCTCGGCCGCCAAGTGCCTGGCCTCGCGCTTCCGCCCGGTGGGGCGGCGCCTTTCCATCATCACCAACGGCGGCGGCCCGGGCGTGCTCGCCGCCGACTGGGCCGACGAGATCGGCCTCGAAGTGGCGCAGGTCGACGACCTCGGCGAAGAGACCGACGGCCCTGGCTACCGCAAGGCTCTGGACGCCGCGCTCGCCGACCGCAGCACCGACGGCGTGCTGCTCATCCATTCGCCCAAGCCCGGCACCGACCCCGACGCGATCGCCGCCGCCGTGGGCGCGGGCTTCAAGGCCAGCGGCAAGCCGGTGCTCGCCTGCTGGATGGGAGACGCCACCGTCAAGGCCGCGCGCGACCATCTGGCCGGCCTGGGGATGCCGAGCTTTCGCACCCCCGAGTCGGCGGTCGACGCCTTCCACAGCATCACCAGCTTCTACCGCAACCAGCAGCTGCTGCAGCAGACGCCGCCGCCGCTGTCGAACCTGGCCAAGCCCGACATCGAGGGCGCGCGCCTGCTCATCGAAGGCGTGCTCACCGAGCGCCGCCGCGTCCTCACCGAGATGGAGAGCAAGGCCTTGCTCGCCGCCTTCCACGTGCCGGTGACGCGCACCATGCTGGCGCGCAACCCGACCGAGGCGATGCTGATCGCGAGCCAGCTCGGCTACCCGGTGGCGCTGAAGATCGACTCGCCCGACATCACCCACAAGAGCGACGTCCACGGCGTCGTCCTCGACGTCTTCAGCGCGACGCAGGTGCGCGACCGCTACAACGAGATGATGGAGGCCGTGGCCCGCGCCCAGCCCACGGCGCGCATCAACGGCATCACCGTGCAGCCGATGGCGCGGCGCGACGGGGCGCGCGAGGTCTACGTCGGCCTCACGACCGACGACCCTTTCGGCCCGGTCATCACCTTCGGCGCCGGCGGCACGATGATCGAGCTCATCGCCGACCGGGCGATGGAATTGCCGCCGCTGAACCAGTTCCTGGCGCGGCGCCTGATCGAGCGCTCGCGCGCCGCCGAACTGCTCGGCGAATGGCGCGGCACGCCGGCGGCCAAGGTCGAGGCGCTGGAGCAGGTGCTGCTGCGCGTCTCGGAGATGGTGTGCGAGCTGCCCCAGCTGCGCGAGATGGACATCAACCCCATCATCGTCGACGAGCGGGGAGCGATTGCGGTGGACGCGCGCATCGTCGTCGACCATGCGCCGGCCGCGCCGGGGCGCTACGATCACCTCGCGATCCTGCCCTACCCCGCGAGCCAGGAACGCGAATGGCCGATGAAGGGCGGCGGGCTGTACACCGTGCGCCCGATCCACCCCGACGACGCCGAGATGCTGCAGGCCTTCGTGCGCAACATGTCGGAGGAAAGCCGCTACTTCCGCTTCGCCAGCACCCTGCCCGAGATGCCGGCGCGCATGCTCGCGCGCTACACCCTGATCGACTACGACCGCGAGATGGCGCTCGTCGCGGTGCTCAAGGAACGCCAGACCGCGGCCGACGGCACGGTGACCGAGACCCAGCGCCTGATCGGCGTCTCGCGCTACATCACCAACCCCGACCAGTCGAGCTGCGAGTTCTCGCTCGCGGTGGCCGACGACTTCAACGGCCAGGGCCTGGGCTCGCGCCTGATGCTGGCGATCGCCGACCTCGCGCGCAACAAGGGCCTGAAGCAGATCGTCGGGCTGATCCTCTCGAACAACACGCGCATGCTGCGGTTGATGACGAGCCTGGGCTACACGATCGCGGCCTTCCCGGAAGACCCTTCGTTCAAGACCGCGACCAAGAACCTGTAGGCCGCACCGAAGGCGCAGGCTGCGCGGGCAAGGCTTGTCCGGCGTCGGCGCTGGAGGAGCGCCGCCCTAGAATCGCGGCGTGACCCCGAAGCTCCGCCGCCATGCCGCAGCGGCAGCGCTGTTCGCAGCCCTGCTCGGCGCCCTGGTGCCCGGCATCAGCCGGCTGCTGGTGGCCGCGGCGGGTTTCGACCCCGCCTTCTACGAGATCTGCAGCGCCGGCGGCACCGCCCCCGCCGACCGCCACGCGCCGCTGGCCCACCTCAACGCCTGCCCGTATTGCGCCAGCCACGGCACGACACCGGCTCCGCCGCCGCTCGCGTCGGCTTGGCTGCCGGCGCCGGGCCGCGGATTCGCACTGGCCGCCGCGCTCGCCATCCGGATTCCCGAAGCGCGCCCGCTGCGCGCGGCGCAACCACGCGCACCACCGCTGGTTTCCTGACGCTCCCGTCTTCTCCGCGCGCGTGGCCGAACCCGTGCGCGCGGGTTCGCAAGCATGCTGCCCGCGCCTGCCGCGCAGGTGGCGTTGAGCCACCAGGATTCCTTACCGTGAACCACCGAACCTCCCTGCTCGCGGCCAGCGCCGCACTGCTGCTGCCCCCGAGCGCCTGCTTCGCCTGCGCCACTTGCGGCTGCTCGCTCTCGACCGATGCCGCGATGGGTTTCGCGGCCGACTCGGGCTGGCGCCTGAGCCTGCAATACGACTTCATCGACCAGAACCAGTTGCGCAGCGGCGGCAGCGCCGTCTCGCCGAGCCAAGTGGCGGCGCAGAACCCCGCGGCCGGCCAGGAGGTCGAGAACCAGACCGTCAACCGCACGACGACGCTGGGCGTCTCGTACAGCGCCAATGCCGACTGGAACTTCAGGGCGCTGATCCCGACCATCGACCGCGGCCACACGACCTACGGTGCCGCGACCAACCCGCTTTCCGCGGACGAGCTGTCCGGCGCTTCGGCTACCGGGTTGGGCGACGTGAAGCTCATGGTCGGCTACCAGGGCCTGCTGCCGAACCACGGCCTGGACCTGCAGTTCGGCCTGAAGCTGCCCACCGGCGCCTACGGCAGCGGGCCGGACGCGAACGGCAACAACGTCGGCCGCGGCTATGCGC
>JAGWTS010000150.1 GCA_028868875.1 Burkholderiales bacterium
CGCATTACGCCCACCTGCTCGTGCACGGCGCGCTCCACGCCCAGGGCTGGGACCACGAGGACGACGCCGAGGCCGAGCGCATGCAGGCGCGCGAGACGCAGATCCTGCAAGCCCTGGGCTGGCCCGACCCCTACTCGGACTGAGGCGCGCGCGGCACCAGCAGCACCGAGGCGATCGCCAGCACCATCAGCGCCATCGCCGCAAAGTCCTGCCAGTGCAGGGTCTCGCCGAGCCAGAGTGCGCCCGAGAAGGTGCCCAGCACGGGGATCATCATGACGCTCACCGAACTCGCGACCGGTGTCAGCCGGCGTGCCAGGTAGAACCAGGCCGCGTTGGCGAAGACGAACACGCCGACCGCGTTGTAGCCGAGCGCCCAGGTGGTGGCCGGCGACGGCCAGCGCCAGAGCGGGCGCTCGAACAGCACCGAGGCGGTGCCGACCACGAGCAGCGTCAGCGCGCTCATCCAGAACACCAGCGTCAGCAGCGGAACCGGAATCGCGGTGCGGCGCAGCCGATGCGTGCCGTAGCCCCAGATGCAGGCGGCGACGATCATCGCCAGCGCGGCGCCGGGGGCGCCGGTGAGGCGGCCGAACTCGTTGGCCAGCAGCAGCGCGATGCCGGCGCCGGCCGCCACGACGCCGAACAGCTGGCGCGCGCCGAGGCGGTCGCCGAAGACGAAGCGGCCCCAGAGCGCGGCGAAGATCGGCATCGAATAGCCCAGGATCGAGGCGCGCCCCGAGCTCAGGTGCTGCAGGGCGACGATGATGATCATGTTCCAGATGATCAGGTTCGTGAGCGCCAGGCGCAGCACTTCGCCCCAGTGCGCGCGCGCGATCTTCAGCGGCACGCCCAGGGCCCCCAGCGCGAGCCCGAGCAGCGGCACGCCCAGCGCCATCGACAAGGCGCGAAAGGCCAGCGGCGGGAACGGATCCGGGTGCAGCGGCATGCCGCTCACGGCCAGCTTCATCACCGGCCAGTTCAGGCCCCAGACCAAGGTCAGGGCGACCAGCACCCCCAGGGCGCGGCGATCCGGCGCCGAATGCGCCGGCGCCATCAACGGGCGCGCAACAACCGTGCGGCGTCCAGCGCGTGATAGCTCAGCACGCCGTCGGCGCCGGCGCGCCGGAAGGCGAGCAGCGCTTCCATCATCACGGCCTCGCGGTCGAGCCAGCCGTTGGCCGCGGCGGCTTCGAGCATCGCGTATTCGCCGCTCACCTGGTAGGCAAAGGTGGGCATGCGGAACTCGTCCTTCACCCGGCGCACGATGTCCAGGTACGGCATGCCGGGCTTGACCATCACCATGTCGGCGCCTTCGGCGATGTCCAGCGCCACCTCGCGCAAGGCCTCGTCGCTGTTGCCGGGGTCCATCTGGTAGGCCTTCTTGTCGCTCTTGCCGAGGTTGCCCTTGCTGCCCACGGCGTCGCGGAACGGCCCGTAGAAGGCGCTCGCGTACTTGGCGCTGTAGGCCATGATGCGGGTGTGGACGGCGCCGCCGGCTTCGAGCTCGGCGCGGATGGCGCCGATGCGCCCGTCCATCATGTCGCTCGGGGCGACGATGTCGACCCCGGCCTCGGCCTGCACCCGCGCCTGCCGGCGCAGCACCGCGACCGTCTCGTCGTTGAGGATGTAGCCGCTGGCATCGAGCAGGCCGTCCTGGCCGTGGGTGGTGTAGGGGTCGAGCGCCACGTCGGTGAGCAGGCCGAGTTCGGGGAAGCGCTTCTTCAGCTCACGCACCGCGCGCGGCACCAGGCCATCGGGATTGGTGGCCTCGCGTCCGTCCGCTGATTTCAGCGAGGGCTCGAGCACCGGAAACAGCGCCATCACCGGCACGCCGAGGGCGAGGCAGTCCTCGGCCACCGCGAAGAGCCGGTCCAGGCTGCGCCTTTGCACGCGCGGCATGCTGGCGATGTCCTGGGTCTGTCCCTGGCCGTCGAGCAGGAAGACCGGGAGGATCAGATCTTCCGGCGCGAGGCGGTTTTCGCGCACCAGGGCGCGCGTGAAGGCATCGCGCCGCAGGCGGCGCGGCCGGCTTGCGGGATAGGGAGGCAGCGGACTACGCAAGGAAATCTCCGGACCTGAGGATTGGTATACACCCGCGGGGAAACCGGCTGGCGTCGGCGATTTCGCTCTGCTAAAGTGCTCATCGAATGATAGCTGCAAGGCTGTCGTTCCCTGCTTTTCCTCCCTGAGCAGGTGCCTTAGCGTGATGACAGCGATAAGGCTTGCCGGCCCCGGCCATGCGCCGGGGCCCTTTTTTCGGCAGCGGCCGATAATCCTGCCGATGAGTTCTGCCTACCTCTGGGTCAAGGCCTTCCACATCGTCTTCGTGGCGAGCTGGTTCGCCGGCCTGTTCTACCTGCCGCGGATCTTCGTCAACCTGGCAATGGTCCAGCCCGACAGCCATGCCGAGCGCGAGCGCCTGCTGCTGATGGGACGCAAGCTCTACCGCTTCTCGAGCCTGTTGATGGTGCTGGCCATCGCGCTCGGCCTCGTGCTCTGGCTCGGCTTCGGCGTCGGCCGCGGCCCGGGCAACGCCTGGCTGCACATCAAGCTAGTGCTGGTGATCGGCGTCATCGGCTACCACCACGCCTGCCGTTCGCTGCTGCGCGGTTTCGAGCAACTCGCCAACCGGCGCAGCCACCGCTGGTACCGCGTCTTCAACGAGGTGTCGGTGCTGCTGTTCACGGCCATCGTCGTGCTCGCCGTCGTCAAGCCCTAGCGTGATCGCGCGGGGGGCGCATCGGGCCCTTCCCTAGAATCGGCGCCAATGAGCTACTACAAGCACCACATCTTCTTCTGCCTCAACCAGCGCGACAACGGCGAGGCCGCCTGCGCCCAGCACGAAGCGCAGGCCGGCTTCGAGCGCTGCAAGGCGCGCGTCAAGGCCGAGGGGTTGGCCGGCGTCGGCGGGGTGCGCGTGAACAAGGCGGGCTGCCTCGATCGCTGCGCCGGCGGGCCGGTCGCGGTCGTCTACCCCGACGAGACCTGGTACACCTACGTCGACGCCGAGGACATCGACGAGATCGTCGAATCGCACCTGAAGAACGGCCGCGTCGTCGAGCGCTTGCTGCTGGCGCCGGACGTGGGGCGATGAACCCGGCCACGCGCCGCACGAGCATCGCCGGCCCGGCCGGGGCGATCGAGGTCGCGCTCGACGGCCCCGAGGCCCCGGCCGGCGTGGCCGTGCTCTGCCACCCCCATCCGCTGCACGGCGGCACGATGGACAACAAGGTCGTGCAGACGATGGCGCGCGCCTTCGTCCAGCGCGGCTGGCTCGCCGTGCGCTTCAACTTCCGCGGCGTCGGCGCTTCGGCCGGCGCCTGGGACGAAGGCCGGGGCGAGGTCGACGATGCGCTCGCCGTCGTCGCCGCCTTCCGCCACCCGGCGCTGCCGCTGGCGCTGGGCGGCTTCTCGTTCGGCGGCTCCGTTGCCGCCAGCGCCGCCGCGGCCACGCCCGGCGCCGAGCCGCTGGTGCTGATCGCGCCGGCGGTGAAGAACTTTTCGACGCCGCCGGCATCACAAGCCAGCCTCGTCATCCACGGCGAGGCCGACGACGTGGTCCCGCTCGCGGCCGTTCTCGACTGGGCCCGTCCGCAATCGCTGCCGGTCACGGTGATCCCCGGGGCCGGCCATTTCTTCCACGGGCAGCTGCCGCTGCTCAAACAATTGATCGTCGGCAACCGCAGCCGATCCGAAGTCTCTCGATGAAATCCTTGCTCGCCTTCCTCCTCGCCGCGTTCGTCGTCGGCGCTTCCGCTCAAGTCCCGCAGCCGCCCGAGATCGCGGCGCGCGAATACATTCTGATGGACCTCACCAGCAACCAGGTGCTGGCCGAGCGCGACGCCGACAAGCCGGCCGACCCGGCCTCGCTCACCAAGCTGATGACGGCCTACCTCGTCTTCGACGCCATCCGCGACAAGAAGCTCTCGCTCACCCAGACCCTGCCGGTGTCCAAGCGGGCGTGGGACCAGCGCAAGCTCGGCGGCTCGCTGATGTTCATCGACACGACGATGACGCCGACCGTCGAAGAACTGCTGCACGGCCTGATCGTGCAAAGCGGCAACGATGCCGCGATCGCGCTGGCCGAGGGCGTGGGCGGCAGCGTCGAGAACTTCGTCGCGATGATGAACAAGCAGGCCGCGGCCTGGGGCCTGAAGAACACCGAGTTCAAGAACCCCGAGGGGCTGACCGAGCCCGGCCACAAGATCTCCGCGCGCGATGTCGCCATCATCGCGGAGCACACCATCGAGGACCACCCGGAGTTCTATTCGTACTACGCGATCCGCAACTACACCTACAACCACATCAAGCAGGACAACCGCAACATGCTGCTCGGGCGCGACCCCACGGTCGACGGCCTGAAGACCGGATACACCGCGGCCGCCGGCTACTGCCAGGTGACGAGCGCGGTGCGCGACATGCCCAACGGCAAGCGGCGCCTGCTGAGCGTGGTGCTGGGCACGGCCTCGCGCGAGGCGCGCTTCTCCGAAAGCCAGAAGCTGCTCAACTGGGGCTGGACCGCCTGGGATGCGATCCACCTCTTCGACGCCGGCAAGGCCGTGGCCACGGTGCCGGTGTGGAAGGGCAGCAAGTCCGAGGTGCGGCTGGGCTCCCCCGGAGCCATCGTCGTCACTGTGCCCAAGGGCGAGGGCGCGGGCCTGAAGACGGTGATCGAACGCACCGACCCGCTCGTCGCCCCGCTCGCCCAGGGCCAGCGCGTCGGCACCCTGAAGGTCACGACCGCGGCCGGCGCCGCGGTGGCCAGCGTGCCGCTGGTCGTGCTCGAGCCGGTCGAACTCGCGGGCCTGCTCGGCCGCGCCTGGGACTCGATCCGGCTCTGGATCAAGTAGTAACCTCACGTTCTTCCACCCCAGCGAGGCGTCCCCATGGCCCTGCCCGACACGCTCTGCTACCTGAACGGCGAGTACCTGCCGCTGGCCGAAGCCAAGGTGTCGGTGCTCGACCGCGGCTTCGTCTTCGGCGACGGCATCTACGAGGTCGTTCCGCTCTACGGCCGGCGCCTGTTCCGCTTCGACGAGCACATGGCGCGCCTCGAGCGCAACCTCGCGAAGGTGCGCATTGCGAACCCGCACACGCGCGAGCAATGGCTCGAGCGCTGCCGCCACCTCGCCGCCGCGCTGGCCGAGCAGCAGGGCGCCCAAGACCAGCTCGTCTATCTGCAGGTCACGCGCGGCGTCGCGCCGCGCGACCACGTGATGCCCGAAGGCGTGGCGCCGACCGTCTTCATGATGGCCAGCGCGATGAAGCCGGCGACGCCGGAGCAGCGCCACCACGGCGTGGCCTGCGTCACCGCGCGCGACTTCCGCTGGGAGCGCGGCGACATCAAGAGCGTGAGCCTGCTCGGCAACGTGCTGGCGCGCCAGATGTCGGCCGACCGCGACGCGGTCGAGACCATCCTGATCCGAGACGGCTTTCTCACCGAAGCCTCGGCCAGCAACGTCTGGATCGTGCACGAAGGCGCGCTCCTCGGTGCGCCCAAGAGCGAGCACCTGCTCGAAGGCATCCGCTACGAGCTGCTGCGCGAGCTGTGCGAGGAATGCGGCATCGCCTACAACCTGCGCCCGATTCCCGAGGCCGACCTGCGCGCCGCCGACGAGGTGCTGCTGAGTTCGGCCACCAAGGAGGTGCTGCCGGTCACGCGCATCGACGGCGAGCCGGTCGGCCACGGCGCGCTGCGCGGCAAGCCGGGCCCGGTCTATTCGCGCCTGTACGAGGCCTACCAGGCCGCCAAGCGCACGATGGGGACGTGATGGCCGAAGCGCCGCCCAGCCTGCTCGACTATCCGAGCCCGTTCCCGATCAAGGTGATGGGCGCGGCGGTCGAGGGCTTCGAGCAAGCCGTGATCGCGGTCGCGCGCCAGTTCGATCCGGACTTCGATGCCTCGACGATCGAGCGCCGGCCGAGCGGCAAGGGCAACTACCTCGGCCTCACGATCACCGTCACCGCCACCAGCCGCGAGCAGCTCGACGAGCTCTACCGCACGCTCAGCACGCACCCCATGGTCAAGGTCGTGTTGTAGTTCCCCTGAAGCGCCTTCGGCGCTTCAGGTCTTGGCGTCGGCGGCGATCTCGGCGTCGATCTGCCTGACCTTGTCCGGGGCCGCGATGTCGCCGTTGCGCGCCGCGATCTCGTACCAATAGCGCGCCAGCCGCAGATCGCGCTCGACGCCGTCTCCGGATTCGTACATCGACGCGATCAGGTACTGGGCGCCGACATCGCCGAGCGTCGCCGCCTCGCGGTACCAGCGTGCGGCCTTGGCCATGTCCTTGGGCCGCCCGCGGCCGAGGTAGTACGCGGTGGCGATCGCGACCTGGGCCTCGGCGCTGCCGGCCGTGGCGGCCAGCTCGTACCAGTTCATCGCCAGCACCAGGTCGCGCGGCGCGAGCTCGCCCTCCTCGTAGACCTTGCCGAGCATGATCTGGGCGGTGACGAAACCGCCTTGGGCCGCGCGCTGCACCAACGCGAGCCCGGTGGCGCGGCTCGCGCCCGGCAGTTCGCCGTGCAGGTGCATCACGCCGAGGTCGAACATCGCCGCCGGCACGCCGCGCGCCGCGAGCGATTCGAAGGCGGCGCGCGCCGCCTCGAGATGCCCCGATTCGTGCTCGAGCACGGCGCGGTCGAGTTCGTTCTGCAGCGCCGGCGCCAGCGGCGGAGCGGCCCAGGCCGCTGCGGCGAACGCGGTGGCGAGCGCGGCAAGCAGGGTGGGCGCAGCGCGCGCGAGGATCTTCATCGTGGCCGCACGATACCCGAGGCCGGGTGCGTCTGCTTAAACTCCCGCGCCATGCGTGTATTGACCCTGGGCCGGCGCGACCACGGAGAAACCGAAGCCGCGATGCGCGACTTCACGGCCGCGCGCGGGCCCGACACCGAGGACGAGCTTTGGCTCGTCGAACACGACCCGGTCTTCACCCAGGGCATCGCCGGGCGCGACAGCCATGTCCTGGCCGCCGGCAGCATTCCGGTCGTGCGCACCGGCCGCGGCGGCCAGGTCACCTATCACGGCCCGGGCCAGGTCGTGGCCTATCCCCTCGTGGACCTGCGCCGGCTCGGCATCTACGTCAAGGAATACGTCTTCCGCATCGAGCAGGCCGTGCTCGACACCCTGGCCGTGCAAGGCGTCACCGGCCACCGCGTGCGCTCGGCGCCGGGCATCTACGTGCGCCTGGCCGATCCCTTCGGCCACGCGCTGCTGAGCCCGGGTCCCGACCCTTTCGAGGGCCTGGGCAAGATCGCCGCGCTCGGCATCAAGGTCAGCAACCACTGCACGTATCACGGCGTGGCGCTCAACGTCGCGATGAACCTCGAACCCTTCAGCCGCATCGATCCCTGCGGCTACGCGGGCTTGAAGACGGTCGATCTGCGCAGCCTGGGCGTCGATCTCGGCTGGGACGAAGCCGCGGCCCGGCTCGGCGCGGCGCTGCAGCGGCGCCTGGGCTGAAGCCGGGCGGGGCATAAACTCGCCCCTGCCATGTCCAGTACGCCGAACCCCACGCCGCCGGTTGCACCGCCCTACGACCCGAACGCCAAGCAGAAGTCGCAGGCCAAGACCTCGCGCATCCCCATCAAGGTGGTGCCGGCCGAGGTGCTGAAGAAGCCGGACTGGATCCGCGTCAAGGCCGGCAGCCCGAGCACGCGCTTCTACGAGATCAAGAACATCCTGCGCGAGCACAAGCTGCACACGGTGTGCGAGGAAGCCTCGTGCCCGAACATCGGCGAATGCTTCGGCAAGGGCACGGCCACCTTCATGATCATGGGCGACAAGTGCACGCGGCGCTGCCCGTTCTGCGACGTCGGCCACGGCCGGCCCGATCCGCTGGACGCCGACGAGCCGCTGAACATGGCGCGCACGATCGCGGCGCTGAAGCTGCAGTACGTGGTCATCACCAGCGTCGACCGCGACGACCTGCGCGACGGCGGCGCGGCCCATTTCGTCGAGTGCATCCGCAAGACGCGCGAGCTCTCGCCGGGCACGCGCATCGAGATCCTGACCCCCGATTTCCGCGGCCGCATGGACCGCGCGCTCGACATCCTGAAGGCGGCGCCGCCCGACGTGATGAACCACAACCTCGAGACCATTGCGCGCCTGTACAAGGAAGCGCGGCCGGGCTCGGACTACGCCTTCAGCCTGAACCTGCTGCGCCGCTTCAAGGAGGCGGTGCCGGGCGTGCCGACCAAGAGCGGGCTCATGGTGGGCCTGGGCGAGACCGACGACGAGATCCTGGCCGTGATGCGCGACCTGCGCGAGCACGGCGTGGAGATGCTGACGATCGGCCAGTACCTCGCCCCCAGCGGCCACCACCTGCCGGTGCGGCGCTACGTGCATCCCGACACCTTCAAGATGTTCGAGGCCGAGGCGGGCAAGATGGGCTTCAGCCATGCGGCGGTCGGTGCCATGGTTCGGTCGAGCTATCACGCGGACCAGCAGGCGCATGCCGCCGGGGTGATGGACGCCACGAAATAGCCGCGTCGGCGCGGCCGGCCGCGCGCCCCCCGCTCAGCGCCGCAGCTCGGCCACGAAGTCGTAGTAGTCGCTGCGGCACCACGTATGGGTGATCTCGACCGCGCGGCCGTCGTCGGCGTAGCCGACCCGCGTGATGAAGAGCAGCGCCTGGCCGACCGGAATGCCGAGCAGCTCGGCCTGGCGCAGCGTGGCGTTGGTGGCGCGGATGTGCTGCAGCGCGCGCGCCGGGGCCGATTCGCTGGCGGCAAGGAAGGCGTAGAGCGATTCGCTCACCGCTTCCGGGTTCGGCAGCACGGTTGTCGGCAGGGCGCTGGATTCGTAGGCCATCGGCGTCGTGTCGGCCAGGCGCACGCGCTCGAGCCGGGCGACGCGGGCGCCGGGGGCGAGCCCGAGCGCCACCATCTCGTCGGGCAGCGCGGCGCCGACCGTGCGCCGCAGCCAGCGTGAACTCGGCACGAAGCCGCGCTGCTTCAGCTCTTCGGTGAAGCTGGTCAGGCGCGTCAGCGGCTGTTCGAGCAACGGCGCGATGTAGTTGCCCGAGCCGTGGCGGCGCACGATGAGGCCATCGCCGACGAGGGCGTCGATCGCCTTGCGCGCGGTCACGCGCGAGATCGACAGGGTTTCGGCCAGGCTGCGCTCGGAAGGCAGGGCGTCCTCGGGGCCGAAGCGGCCGTCGCGGATCAGGCGCGAGAGGCCGTTGCGCACCTGCAGGTACAAGGGCGTGGAGGCGGCCGCATCGAGTTCGAGGCCGGCCAGCGGCGAGGCGGGCGTCGGCATCTCGGGGGGCGGCGGTGACATCGTGGCGGGGCTTTGGCGGGTGGAAGGAGGGGCGAACGGGATGGGCCCGATGGTACCCAGCCCGGCCCCGGCCCCGGCCCCGGCCTCAGGCCGCGCCGCGCAGCGCGAGGCGGATCTCGTCGGCCACCGAATCGGCGATCGGCCCGAGCACCACCTGCACGCTGCCCGGAGCCGGCTTGATCAGGCCGCGTGCGCCCAGTTCCTCGAGCTCGGTCTCGCGGATCAGGCCGTTGTTGGCGACGCGCAGCCGCAGCCGGGTGGTGCAGGCGTCGACGTCCTCGAGGTTGGCGGCGCCGCCGAGCGCGGCGACGAAGCGCTGGCCGCGCGACGCGTCGGCCGCCGGCGTCGTCTTCAGCGCGGCGCGCAACTCGTCGGCGAGCAGGTCGGCGCCCGGGCCGACGATGACCTGCAGCGCGCCCGCCCCGGGGCGCACCAGCCCCTTCGCTCCGAGCGCCTTCAATTGCGCTTCGTCGACGGCCCGGTTGTCGTTGACCATCAGGCGCAGGCGCGTCGTGCAGGCGTCGATGTCGACGAGGTTGGCGGCCCCGCCGAGGGCGGCGATGACGGCCGCCGGGCGGCTCGCCGTAACCGGCTGGCGGGCGTTCGCGGCCTCCTGTTCCGAGCCTTCCTGCGCCGGCTCGCGCCCCATCGTCGCGAGGTTGAAGCGGCGGATGAACCAGCTGAACAGGCCGTAGTAGATCAAGGCGTAGGCCAGGCCGACCGGAATGATGACCCAGGGGCGGGTCGAGATGCCGTAGGACAGCACGTAGTCGAAGGCGCCGCCCGAGAAGGTGAAACCGGCCTTGACGCCCAGCGCCTGCATCAGCGCCATCGAGGCGCCGGTGAGCAGGGCGTGCAGGCCGAAGAGCACCGGCGCCAGGAACAGGAACGAGAACTCGACCGGCTCGGTGACGCCGGTGAAGAACGAGGTCAGCGCCATCGAGAGCAGGACGCCGCCGATCGCGGCGCGGTTCTCGGGCCGGGCGTTGCGGTAGATCGCGAGGCAGGCCGCGGGCAGGCCGAACATCATCACCGGAAAGAAGCCGGTCATGAAGGCTCCGGCGCTCGGGTCGCCGGCGAAGAAGCGCTTGAGGTCGCCATGGACCACGCCGGTTGCAGTGTGGTAGTCGCCGAAGACGAACCACACGAGGTTGTTCAGGATGTGGTGCAGCCCGGTGACGAGCAGCAGCCGGTTGAGCACGCCGTAGATGAAGAGGCCGAAGCCGCCCGAGGCGATGAGCCAATGGCCGACATCATCGATGCCGTTCTGGATCGGCGGCCAGATCTGCCCGAACAGCAACGCCAGCAGCAGCGCCGCGAAGCCGGTGGCGATGGGCACGAAGCGCTTGCCGCCGAAGAAGGCCAGCCACTCGGGCAGCTTGATCGCGCGGTAGCGGTTGTAGAGCACGCCCGCGACGATGCCGATGACGAGGCCCGAGAGCACGCCCATGTTGATCTTCGGGTCGATCGTCTTCATCGCCGCGATGAGCACGAAATAGCCGACCGCGCCGGCGAGCCCGGCGACGCCGTTGTTGTCCTTGGCCAGGCCCACGGCGACGCCGATCGCGAACAGCAGCGGCAGGTTGCCGAAGATGGCGTCGCCGGCCTGGGCCATGAAGGGGATGTTGAGCAGGTCGGGCTGGCCCAGGCGCAACAACAGGCCGGCGATGGGCAGCACCGCGATCGGCAGCATCAGCGTGCGGCCGAGTTGCTGGAACGCCGCAAAGCGATTCGTGAACATCGATGTCTCCTTGGAGTGGTGGGAACGGCGCCGGGCGACGCGGGCCCGGCGCCCGGGGAACTCAGAAGGACGCGAGCCAGGGCCAGGCGGCGGCGACGAGGGTGCGCACCTCGGCCGCCGATTGCGCCAGCAGGGCGGCGTTCGCGGCGCCGCGGCAGGCGGCCGCGTCGAGCCGCCGCACGAGGGCCTTGATGTGCGCCAGGGCCGCGGGGCTCGCCGAGAGCTCGTTCACGCCCAGCCCGATCAGCAAGGGCACGGCCGCGGGCTCGGAGGCGAGCGCGCCGCACACGCCGATCCAGCGTCCGCGCTCGGCCGCGGCGCGGGCGGCCTGGGCGATGAGGCGCAGCACGGCAGGGTGCAGTCCGTCCAGGCGCGGTGCCAGCGCCGGATTGACGCGATCCATGCACAAGGCGTACTGGGTCAGGTCGTTGCTGCCGACCGAGAAGAAATCGGCCTCGAGCGCGAGCTGGTCGGCGAGCAGCGCGGCCGCCGGCGTCTCGATCATCACGCCGAGCTCGACGCGCCCCTTCAACCCCGCCTCGCGCGCCAACCGCTCGAGCAGGCCGCGCACCGCGCGCAGCTCGCCCAGGTCGGTGACCATCGGCAGCATGATCTTCACCGCCGCCAGCGGCCGCAGCGCCAGGATGGCGCGCAGCTGTTCGGCCAGCAGCGCTTCGTGCGCCAGGCCGAGGCGGATGCCGCGCAGCCCCAGCGCCGGGTTCTCTTCGGCCGGCAGCGGCAGGTACGGCAGCGTCTTGTCAGCGCCGACGTCGAGCGTGCGGATGATGAGCGGGCGCCCTTGCAGCGCATCGACCACGGCCTGGTAGGCCCGGCGCTGTTCGTCCTCGCTCGGCGCGCTGGCGCGCTCCATGAACATGAGCTCGGTGCGCAGCAGGCCGACGCCTTCGGCGCCGAACTCGACCGCCGCGCGCACTTCCGCGGCATCGGCGACGTTCGCGGCCACTTCGACGCGCCGGCCGTCCAGCGTGACCGCAGCGGTCCGGGCTTGGGCCTGGTCCGCTTCGCGCCGGGCCTGCCCCTGGCCGATGCGCTCGCGGGCCGCAGCGAGTTCGGCTTCGGACGGGGTCGTGTCGAGCCAGCCCTGGTCGGCGTCGACGAGCACGGTGGCGCCGGCGGCGACGCCGGCCAGCGCCGGGCCGAGCGCCACCAGCATCGGCATGCCGCGGGCGCGCGCCAGGATGGCCACGTGCGAGGTCGGGCCGCCGAGCGCCGTGGCGATGGCGGCGACCCCGGCGTCGGCGAGCGCCGCGAACTGCGAAGGCAGCAGGTCCTCGGCCAGCACCACGGCCCCGGCGGGCAAGGCCGCGGCGGCGACGGGTTCGCCGCAGAGCCGCACGAGCACGCGGCGCTCGATGTCGCGCAAGTCTGCCGCGCGTTCGGCGATCAAGGGGTTGTGCGTCGCCACCAGCGCGGCGCAGCGTGCCTGGACCACCTGGTGCCAGGCATGAGCTGCGCTCTTGCGTTCGGCGATCCGGGCCAGGGCCTGGGTGCGCAGTTCCGGGTCGCCGACGAGTTCGAGATGGGCGGCGAAGATCTCGGCCTGCTCGCCCTGGCCGCGGCGCGCGGCATCGAGCGCCGCGGCTTCGATGTCGGCCGCCACCGCGTGCAGGGCTTCGTGCAGGGCCCGGCGTTCATGGGCCTCGCCGGTGCCGGCTTCGACGATCGCGCCGACGCCCGAATCCAGCCGCACCACGGGCCCCGAGGCCAGGCCCGGCGCGGCGCAGACGCCGTCGAGCCGGCCGGCGCGCGCG
>JAGWTS010000151.1 GCA_028868875.1 Burkholderiales bacterium
CTCATCGTCGACAAGCCGCTGCGCTCGGGCCAGCAGGTGTATGCCCGCGGCTGCGATCTGGTCGTGCTCGCGGTCGTGAACTTCGGCGCCGAGGTCATCGCCGACGGCAACATCCACGTCTACGCGCCGCTGCGCGGGCGCGCCATCGCCGGCGCCCGCGGCAACACGGCGGCGCGCATCTTCGCCACCTCGATGGAAGCGCAGCTCGTCGCCATCGCCGGCATCTATCGCACCGCGGAGGTCGAACTGCCGGCCGCGCTGCGCGGCGCTCCGGCCCAGGTGCGGCTCGAAGGCGAGCAACTGCTCGTCGAGCCGCTGGGCGGCTGAAGCCGTCCGGCGCCGGCACCGATCAACCCTTTCGAAAGGACATTCATCCGATGGCCAAGATCATCGTGGTCACCTCCGGCAAGGGAGGCGTGGGCAAGACCACCACCAGCGCCAGTTTTTCTTCCGGGCTCGCGCTGCGCGGCCACAAGACCGCCGTCATCGACTTCGACGTCGGCCTGCGCAACCTCGACCTCATCATGGGCTGCGAGCGCCGCGTCGTCTACGACCTGATCAACGTCATCCACGGCGAAGCCAACCTGAACCAGGCGCTGATCAAGGACAAGCAGTGCGACAACCTGTTCGTGCTCGCCGCCTCGCAGACGCGCGACAAGGACGCGCTCAACGTCGAGGGCGTCGAGCGCGTGCTGCAGGAACTCGCGGCGATGGACTTCGAGTACATCGTCTGCGATTCCCCCGCGGGCATCGAGACCGGGGCCTTGATGGCGATGCACTTTGCCGACGAGGCGCTGGTCGTCACCAACCCCGAGGTCTCTTCGGTGCGCGACTCCGACCGCATCCTGGGCATGCTGGCCTCGAAGACGCGGCGCGCGATCGAGGGCAAGGAGCCGGTCAGGGAGCATCTGCTGATCACGCGCTACAACCCGAACCGGGTCGTCGGCGGCCAGATGCTCTCGCTCGAGGACATCCAGGAGATCCTGCGCATTCCGCTCATCGGCGTCGTGCCCGAGAGCGAAACGGTGCTCGACGCCTCGAACCAGGGCGTGCCGGCGATCCACCTCAAGGGCAGCGACGTCTCCGAGTCCTACAAGGACGTGGTCGGACGCTTTCTCGGCGAGAGCGTGGCCATGCGTTTCACCGACGCCGTGAAACCGGGGCTGTTCAAGCGTCTGTTCGGCGGGAGGTGAGGGCGATGTCTTTTCTCTCCTTCCTGCTCGGTGAAAAGAAGAAGACGGCCAGTGTCGCCAAGGAGCGGCTGCAGATCATCCTCGCCCACGAGCGCAGCGGCCGCGGCCGCCCCGACTACCTGCAGGCGCTGCAGCGCGAGCTGATCGCGGTGATCTCCAAGTACGTCTCGGTCCGGCCCGAAGACATCAAGGTCCACCTCGACCGCCAGGACGACCTCGAAGTCCTGGAGGTCAAGATCGAGTTGCCCGACCAGGCGAAATGAGCCAGCCGGGCCGGCCTGTGACGACTGCCGCCGCGCCCACTGCGCCGCCCGACAGCGTGAGCGTCGTCGCGACGCTGCGCAAGCTCATCATCGACGGCCGCTATGCCGCGGGTACGCGGCTGGCCGAGATTCCGGTGGCCGAGGCGCTGGGCGTCTCGCGCACGCCGGTGCGGCTGGCCTTTCGCACCCTGGAGCAGGAAGGCCTGCTCGAGAAGACCGGCAAGCGCGGCCTGCTCGTGCGCGCCTTCTCGGAGGCCGACGTGCTGTGCGCGGTCGAGGTGCGCGGCGCGCTCGAAGGCCTGGCCGCGCGCCGCCTCGCCGAGCGCGGGCTGGACGAAGCGGTACGCGCGCGCCTGCTCGAGTGCCTGGCCGCGGGCGATGCCGTGCTTGCCAAGGGCCACCTCGTCGAGGACGACATCGGCCCCTGGAGCCGGCTCAACGCGGCCTTCCACCAGACCATCGTCGACGCCACCGGCAGCCGCGTCATCGGCGAGGCGATCGCGCGCAACAACCACCTGCCGTTCGCGTCCTCGGACTCGATCGTCATCGACACCGGCGCCCTAGAAAAGGAATACGAGAAGCTGCGCCTGGCGCAACTGCATCACCGGCTCGTGGTCGAGGCGCTCGAAGGGCGCGAATCGGCGCGCGTCGAGGCGCTGATGCGCGAGCACGCCCACATCGGTACGCGCTACGGGCGCCTGTTCGGCCTCGAGCCGTAGCGCTGCGCGATCCTCCGGGCGCGACTTCAGCGCCGCGGCGCCTTGTCGAGCCAGGTCAGCAGGGTCTCGTACAGCCGCTCCGGGTGCAGCGGCTTGGTCAGGAAGTCGTTCATGCCCGCCGCGAGGCAGCGCGCGCGGTCCTCGGCGAACGCGTTGGCGGTGAGCGCGATGATCGGCACCCGGGCGCGCTCGGGCAGGGCGCGGATGCGCTCGGTGGCCTCGACGCCGTCGAGCTCGGGCATCTGCATGTCCATCAGGATCAGGTCGTAGTCGGTGGCGCGGGCGCGCTCGAAGGCCTCCTGGCCGTCCAGCGCTTCGTCCACCTCGAGGCCGACCTCGGCGAGAAAGCTCGTCACGACCTCACGGTTGATCGGTTCGTCCTCGGCCAGCAGGATGCGGCGCCCGCGGTGCGCGGCGGCGAGCGCGGCCTCGGCCGATCGAGCGGGCGGAGCGCTCGACGCGGCGGCTTGCGCTGCCTGCGGCGTCGCGCCCGCCTGCGCCGGCGCGTGGTGCAGGCGGGCGGTGAACCAGAACAGGCTGCCCTTGCCGGGCTCGCTCGATGCACCGGCCTCGCCGCCCATCAACTGCGCCAGCTTCCTCGTGATCGACAGCCCGAGCCCGGTGCCGCCGTAATGGCGCTGGTTCGCGGGGTCGGCCTGTTCGAAGGCGTCGAACAGGCGTGCGAGCTGGTGCGGCGGGATGCCGATGCCGCTGTCCTGCACCTCGAAGCGCAGCAGCGGGCCGGCGCCGTTGTCTTCGAGCAGCGCGGCGCGCAGCGTGACCGTGCCGTCCTGGGTGAACTTGACTGCATTCGACGCGTAGTTCACGAGCGCCTGCTGCAGCCTGGGGGCATCGCCGAGCAGTCGCGCCGGCAGGGGGGCCAGTTCGGTCTGCAGAACGACCCTGCGCTCGCGCGCCGGCTGCGCCAGCATCGACTCCACGTTCTCGAACAGCGCGGCCACCTGCAGCGGCGCCTCGGCGAGCTCGAACTTGCCGGCCTCGATCTTGGCCAGGTCGAGAATGTTGTCGACGACTTCGAGCAGATGCAGCCCGGCGGCGTCGATCTTGGCGAGCCAGCCGGCCTGCGCCGGCGTCACGCCGCTGCGCCCGATCACGCGCGCCAGCCCGTTGATGGCGTTGATCGGCGTGCGGATCTCGTGGCTCATGTGGGCCAGGTAGAGCGACTTCGCGCGGTTCGCCTCCTCGGCCGCTTCGCGCGCCCGCGCGGCCTCGGCCTCGGCCTGGCGCCGGCGCTGGATTTCGCGCGCGAGGTCGACCGTGCGGTGGGCGAGCTGGTCGTACATCGACATCACGGTGTCGATCAGCACCCGCGCCGCGCCCTGCATCTCCTTGTCGGCGAACTCCTTGGCCTGCCCGAGCGACATGCCGCTGGGCAGCGCGAGCACGACCTTGGCCATGCGCTTGTCGGCCTCGAGGATGTGCATCGCGAGCCAGTGGGTGAGGAAGCTCACGATCTCGCTGATGACCTCGTCCAGGCTCTTCGCCCCTTCCTCGGCCCGGAGTTCGACGATGCGGGAGACGAAGTCGGCGTGGCTGTCGTGGTGCCAGCGGGCCCAGGTATCGTCGCCAAAGCATTTCACCCAGATCGCCTCTTCGGTCTGGAAATGGACGACGGTGTAAGCCTTGAGTTCCTCGAAGATCGCGCTCAATGCGGGCGCGTCGGTCTGGTAGGCGAGATGGCAGACCAGCGTATTGAGAAGCTGTACGAGTTTCTGGTGCTGCGAGTCGATGACCTCGATACCGGTCGCGAAATTGTCGCTCCAGGGAAATATTTCGATCGGCTCGGACATCTCGATTTGCGCCGGCGGGCGAATACTGCGGGCCACCGGCGGCTGGACTGCGTTCGCTGCGAGTATGGCATGGCAGTCGCTGCGCGCAGTCGATGGGAAAATCGCGCCCGTCATCATTCGAAGCGGAATTCACATCCGATGCTCGCCCGGGAAATCATTCGCCGCAAACGCGACGGCGCAGCCCTGGCCGAAAAGGAAATCGGCGAATTCGTGCGTGGCGTCGCCGACGAATCGTGGAGCGAAGGCCAGGTCGCGGCGCTGGCGATGGCGATGGCGATCTGCCTGCGCGGCACGAGCCGCGCCGAGACCGTCGCGCTGACGCTTGCGATCCGCAATTCCGGCCAACGCCTCCTACCGCGCGCCGGCTGAGCGCGTCTCTCGCTGCGTTCGAGCACCTCCCCTGTCCCTCACTCCAGCATCCCCCCAGATGACCGAAATCGTTGTCACCGTCTTCGTGCTCGTCTATGTCGGCATGATCCTGGGCGGGTTGCCGCTGCTGCAGCTCGACCGCACGGGGGTCGCGCTGCTCGGGGCAATCGCCCTGATCGGCCTGGGCGCCGTCAGCCTCGACGAAGCCGCGGCCTCGGTCGACCTGCCGACGCTGATCCTGCTGTTCTCGTTCATGGTGGTCTCGGCGCAGATGCGCCTGGGCGGCTTCTACGACGCGGTGACGCGGCGCCTTGCCGCCTTGCGCCTGGCGCCGCCGCTGCTGCTGGGCGCGCTGATCGCGGTGGCGGGCGGCCTGTCCGCCGTGTTCAGCAACGACGTCGTCTGCCTGGCGATGGCGCCGGTCCTGCTCGACGCCTGCCGCGGACGCGGCCTCGCGCCGCGGCCGTATCTGCTGGCGCTGGCCTGCGCCGCCAACCTCGGCTCGGCCGCCACGCTCATCGGCAACCCCCAGAACATGCTCATCGGCGAGGCCTTGAAGCTGCCGTTCGCGGCCTATCTGCGCGCCGCAGCCGTGCCGGTGGCGCTCGGCCTGGTCGCGGCCTGGCTCGTGATGGTGGCGCTCGACCGCCGCCAGCTGACCGAGCCGTTGGCCGCGCCCCCGAGCGCGAGCGGCGACGGCGAGGAAACCTACCCGTTCGACCGCTGGCAAAGCCTGAAGGGGCTGGCGGTGGCGCTGGCCGTGATCGCGGCCTTTCTGTTCGGCCCCTGGCCGCGCGCGGTCGTCGCCCTCACCGGCGCCGGCATCCTGCTCACGAGCAGGCGCCTGCATTCGCGCCGCATGCTGGGGCTGGTCGACTGGGAGCTGCTGGTGCTCTTCATCGGCCTGTTCGTCGTCAACCACGCGCTGCAGCGCACGGGGCTGCCGGCGCGGGCGCTGGCCGACCTCGCCGCTGCCGGCCTGCCGCTGCAGCATCCGGCGACGCTGTTCGGCACCACCTTCGTGCTCTCGAACCTGGTCTCGAACGTGCCGGCGGTGATGCTGCTGCTGCCGGGGCTGGCCCAGCCCCAGGCCGGCCTGCTGATCGCGCTCGTCAGCACCCTGGCGGGCAACCTGTTCATCGTCGGCAGCGTTGCCAACATCATCGTCGTCGACGCGGCGGCGCGGCGCGGCGTCGCGATCGGCTGGCGCGAGCATGCGCGCATCGGGGTCCCGGTCACGCTGGCGACGCTGGCCATCGTCGCGGCCTGGTGGGCGCTGCGCGCGTAGCGCGAAAAGCGCCGGCCGGGCCGCTTGCCCCCATGTGCGTTGGGGCCATCGGGGTGGAACGATCCTGAAAGCGCAAACTTTGATGCAGCCTTGCGGCCTCGGTCGAAGGATCCGCTGCAGCAGTTCTGCTGAAGAATCCGAACGGGCGGCCGAACCGCCATGCACAGCCCAACCCCGTCCTCCGTCGCTGTCGAATCCGCGCACCCTGAGTTGCTGGCGCAGGCGTTTGCCGCGGCGCCCAACGGTTTCGTGGTCATCGACGAAGCGGGCACCATCGTCGTCGTCAATCGGGCGCTGGAAGCCCTGTTCGGCCACGCGCCGGGCACGCTCGTCGGCCAGCCGGTGGAGGTGCTGCTGGCGCCCGAACTCGCGCCGCGCCACCGCGCCTTGCGCCAGGAATTCTTCGCCCAGCCCGCGCCGCGCGCGATGGGAGCCGGGCGCCTGCTCCACGGCCGCCACGCCGACGGACACGAGTTCCCGGTCGAGATCGGCCTGAATCCGCTGCCTTCGGCGCAGGGCCTGCTGGTGCTGGGCTCGGTCGTCGACCTGAGCGAGCGCACGGCGCTCGAAGGCGCCTTCCACGGCCTGTTCGAAGCCTCGCCCTTCGGCCTGCTGATCGTCGACGACGAGGGCTTCATCGCGCTCGCGAACCGGGTGCTGGCCGGATCGCTGGGCTATGCGCCGCAGGCGCTGGTCGGCAAGCCGCTGCACGAACTGCTCCCGCCGCGCTACCGCGGCCGCCACGCGGCGCTGATGACGGGCTACCAGGGCAGCGGCGAGTCGCGCATGATGGGCCGCGGGCGCGACCTCACCGCGCTGCACGCCGACGGCACCGAGGTGCCGGTCGAGATCGGCCTGAGCCGGGTGCGCTGGCAGCGCCGCACGATGACGCTGGCGGCGGTGAGCGACATCAGCCAGCGCAAGCGCCTGGACAGCGAACTGCGCCAGGCCAACGCCAACCTCGAGGAATTCACCTACGTCGCCTCGCACGACCTGCGCTCGCCGCTGCGCGGCGTGGCCGACCTCGTCGAATGGATCGTCGACGACCTCGCCGGCACCGAGCCCGAATCGGTGCGGCGCAACCTCGAGCGCGTGCGCCAGCGCGTGCAGCGCATGGAGCGGCTGATCGACGAGCTGCTGAGCTATGCCCGCGCCGGGCGCGTCGCGCGCGACTACGCGCCGATCGAGCTCGAAGCGCTGGTGCGCTCCATCGTCGAGCTGCAGCCGATGCGCGACGGCCTCCGGCTCGAGCTCGACCTGGCGGTGGAGCCGTTCCTGGCCACGCGCACGCCGCTCGAGACGGCCTTGCGCAACCTGCTGGGCAATGCCTGCAAGCATCACGACCGGGCCAGCGGGCAAGTGCGGGTGAGCGCGGTGCACGACGACAACTGGTGCGTCATCAGCGTCGCCGACGACGGCCCGGGCGTGCCGCCCGCGGCCCAGCAGCGCGTCTTCAAGCTGTTCCAGACCGCCACGAGCGCCGAGCGCGGCAGCACCGGGATCGGCCTGGCCCTGACCAAGCGCCTGACCGAGGCCCATGGCGGCACGGTCGAGCTGGTCTCGCCCTGGGCCGAAGGGCGCGGGGCCTGCTTCCGCCTGCGCTGGCCGCGCTTTCCGAGACGGACCCACGACGAGGACCCAAGATGACCGATGCAGTAAGCGGACTCAACGTCCTGATCGTCGACGACGACGATGTCGCCGCCGAAGCGGTGGTGCGCAGCCTGAACAAGGCCGGCCTCGCATTCCCCGTGACCTGGGCCGAGGACGGCGAGCAAGGCCTGCGCGCGCTGCGCGGCGAGGACCCGTCGCGCCGCGTCGAGCGCCCGCGGGTGACGCTGCTGGACCTGAACATGCCGCGCATGGACGGCTTCGAGTTCCTGCAACACCTGCGCGCCGACCCGGCGCGCAGCGACGAGGTGGTGTTCGTGCTCACCACGTCCGACGCCGAGACCGACCGCCTGCGTGCGTACCAGGCGCATGTCGCCGGCTACATGCTCAAGTCGGCGGTCGGGCCGCAGTTCGCGCGCCTGGCCCAGCTGCTCGGCGACTACCAGCGGGCGGTCCGGCTGCCCTGAACCGCCCTGAACCAAAGGCCGCGATGCACGCCACGCCGATCCATCTGCAGCTCCTCGTCATCGACGACGACGAAGTCGACCGCGAGCGCGTGCTGCGCCTGCTCGCGCGCACGCCGCTGGCGATCGACGCGATGGAGGCCGCGAGCTGCGAGACCGCGCTCGAGCTGCTGCGCGCGCACGAATTCGACTGCATCATGCTCGACAACCAGCTCGGCAACGAGCGCGGCAGCGACCTGCTGCCCGAGATCCAGCGCTGCTGGCGCCGCGCCTGCCCGGTGATCATGGTCACCGGCGCCGGCAACGAATCGCTGGCGGTGCAGGTGCTGCAGGAAGGCGCGGCCGACTACCTCACCAAGTACCAGCTCAACCCCGACGTGCTGCTGCGCGCGATCCGGCGCGCGCTCGAGCACCATCGCATCCAGCGCGAGCTCGACGAACTGCACGCCAGCCTGGAGCAGCGGGTCGAGCAGCAGGCCGCGGCGATCCGCCAGAGCGAGCGCGACCTGCGCGCCATCCTCGACCACACGCCCGCCGTGATCGGCTACTGGGACGCCGCTCTCGCCAACCGCTTCGGCAACCACGCCTGGCGGCGCTGGCTCGGCGTCGACCCCGAACGCCTGCCCGGGCGCGCGCTCGCCGAGGTCCTCGGGCCGGCGCAGTTCGCCCGGCTTGCGCCTCGCATCGAGGCCGTGCTGCGTGGAGAAAGCCAGTTCTTCGAAGACGACCTGCCGGGCCGCGACGGCCTGCGCCATGCCCAGGTCGCGCTCCACCCCGACCATGGCGACGACGGCCGGGTGCGCGGCTTCTATTCGACGATCAACGACGTGAGCGCCATCAAGCAGGCGCAGGCGCGGGCCGAGGAACTGGCGGCCTTCAGCGAGACCCTGTTCGAGCTGTCCCCGGTCGGCCTGGGCGTGTTCGATGCCGGCCTGCGCTGCGTCAGGTGCAACCGCGCGCTGGCCGCACTCATCGGCGGGCCCGAAGGCGAGCTCGTCGGCGTCGAGCTGGAGCGGATGCTCGTCGAGGATGCGCTGCCGCTGCTCGCGAGCGCCCGCGCAAGCCTGGCCGACGGCCAATCGCGCCGCCTCGAGATCGACCTGCACAGCCTTTACGGCCGGCACGTGCAGGCGGCTTGCGCCTGGACCCGGGTCGAGCGCGAGGGCGTGGGCCAGGTGCTGCTCGCGGCCCAGGACACGACCGAGCAGCGCGCCGCCCACGAGGCCCTGGTCGGGGCCCGCATCGCGGCCGAAGAGGCGGCGCGTGCCAAGAGCGACTTCCTCGCCAACATGAGCCACGAGATCCGCACGCCGATGAACGCCGTTCTCGGCCTGGGCGCGCTCGCGCTCCAGGAAGATCTGCCGGCGCGCGCGCGTGGCTTCATCACCAAGGCGCATGGTGCGGCGACGGCGCTGATGGGGCTGCTCGACGACGTCCTCGACTACTCCAAGATCGAGGCCGGGCGGCTGCACCTCGAGCGCGTGCCGCTCGAGCTCGAACAACTGCTGCAGCGCGCCGTCGACCTGTTCGCCGCGCGCATCGAGCAGAAGGGGCTGGGCTTCGAGGTCGAGATCGAACCCGGGCTGCCGCCGCGCGTGATGGGCGACCCGCTGCGCCTGTCGCAGGTGATCAACAACATGCTCGGCAATGCCGTGAAGTTCACCGAGCGCGGATCGATCACGCTCTCGGTCGGCCGGCTCGACCCGAACCGCCCGGCCGATGCCCTGGTGCGCTTCGCCGTGCGCGATACCGGAATCGGCGTGCGCGCGCAGGAGCGCGAGGCCTTGTTCGAGGCCTTCGCCCAGGCCGACAGCTCGATCACGCGGCGCTTCGGCGGCACCGGGCTGGGCCTGGCGATCTGCCGCCGCCTCGTGACGGCGATGCACGGAAGCATCGGCGTCGAGAGCGAATTCGGCCGCGGCAGCGAATTCTGGTTCACCGCGCGGCTGGAACCCGACCCCGGCGCGGCGCCGGCCGCCGTGGCGCCAACACTCGCCGGCCTGCGGCTGCTGCTGGCCGGACCCGACGGCGTGCTGGCGCCGACGCTGGCGGCGCACCTGCATTCCTGGCCGCTGGAGGTGGAGTGGGTCGCCGAGCCGGCCCAGGCGCTGGCCACCGCGGCCGCTCGTCGCGCCGCGGGCGCGGGCTTCGACGCCTTGCTCGTCGACTGGTCGGCGCTGGCCGACCCGGGCGCCCTGGTGGCGGGCTGGCGCGAAGCGGCCGGCGACCGGGCCCCGCTTTGCGCCTTGATGGCCGGGCACGGCGCCGGCGTGGCCGATGCCTCGCCGCGGCCCGACATCGTGCTTGCCAAGCCGGTGCTTCCCGCGGTGCTGGCGGCGGCCCTGGCGTCGGTGCCGGTGTTTGCAGCGGAGCACGCTGGCGGCGCTGCCCGACCGGGCGAGGCCGCGCCGGGTTTGATTCCCGCCGCGCGGCCGCTGGCCGGCCTGCGCGTGCTCGTCGTCGAGGACAACCCGACCAACCTCCTCGTCGCCGAACTCCTGCTCGACAAGCTCGGCGCGACGGCCGCATCGGCCGGCGACGGCATCGAGGCCCTGGCGCGGCTGCGCGCCGACGGCCCGGCCTTCGACCTGGTGTTGATGGACCTGCACATGCCCTTGATGGACGGGCCCGAGGCCACCGCCCGCATCCGCGCCGACCCGGCGCTGGCGCGCATCCCGGTGGTCGGCATGACCGCGGCGGTGATGCACGACGAGCGCCAGCGCTGCCTCGACGCCGGCATGGCCGGCATCGTGTTCAAGCCCATCGTCGTCGAGGAACTGCTCGAGGTCCTGCTGCGCGTCTGCCGCCCACGGGGTTGACGGCGCGGCGACAATGCGAGCGTCGCCTCTCGAAGCGCCGCTCGCTCCGCCATGACACCTCCTGGAAACCGCGTGGACGATGCCTTCTTCGTTTCCCTCGACGAGCTCGCCGCGCGCGTCGCCGACGGCGCCAGCCTCAGCGTCAACAAGGGCGACGAGGCCGACGTGCCGATGGCGCTGGCCAAGGCCTTGATCCGGCGCCGCGTGCGCGGCCTGCGCCTCGTGACCCTGCCCACCGCCGCCTACCCGGCCAGCGGCATGATGGTCGACCTGCTGATCGGCGCCGGCTGCGTGGCCTCGATCGAGACCTCGGGCGTCTCGCTGCACGAACTCGGGCCCGCGCCGCGCTTCATCCAGGCCGTCCGCTCGGGCCGGATCGACGTGCTCGACGCCACCTGCCCCGCGGTCTATGCCGGGCTCCAGGCCGGTGCCAAGGGGCAGCCCTTCGCGCCGCTGCGCGGCCTCATCGGCTCGGACCTGCTGGTGCACCGCAGCGACTACCGCGTCATCGACAACCCCTTCGCGAGCGGCGACCCCATCGTCGTCGTGCCCGCGATCAACCCCGATTTCGCGATCTTCCATGCCTTGCGCGCCGACGCCGAAGGCAACGTCTGGGTCGGGCGCGACCGCGACCGCCTGCTCGCCGCCCATGCGGCGGCGCGGGTGCTGGTGACGGTGGAGACGCGCGTCGAAGGCAGTTTCTTCGACGACGAGATCCTGGCCGCGGGCGTGATCGCGGCGCCCGCCATCGAGGCCATCGCCATCGTCCCCTGCGGCGCCTGGCCGATGCAGGCCGACGGCAGTGTCGATCTCGAGGCCGTGCGGCGCTACCAGCAGGCGGCGCGCAGCGACGAGGGCTTCGCCGCGTACCTCCAGGCCGAGGGGCTCATGGCGGAGCCGGCGCCATCGTGACGCCAGACCGCGCCGCCGCGCCCGAGGAACTATTCGCCAGCGTCGTCGCCGACCTGCTCGCCGGGGTGCGCCATGTCGCGGTGGGCATGCTCTCGCCGATTCCAGGCGCCGGCGCCTTGCTCGCGCGCCGCCTCGACGGCGCGCGCATGCGGGTCTCGATCCTGGGCAGCCGCAGCCACAACCGCTGGACCAACGGCGGCGCCGAACTCTTCGATCTCGCCGGCCGCGGCGGCGTCGATGCCTTCTTCCTGAGCGGCGGCCAGATCGACGGCGGCGCCGACATCAACCTCGTCGGCACCGGCGCCTACCCGCGCAGCGAAGTGCGCTGGTCGGGTTGCTTCGGCTCGGCCTACCTTTATTTCGTCGTGCCGCGGGTCATCCTGTTCCGCTGGGAGCACAGCCGGCGCACCCTGGTCGAGAAGGTCGATTTCGTGAGCGCCCCCGGCACTTCGGCGCCCGGCGTGCAGCGCAGCGGCGGACCGGTGGCGCTGCTCACCAACCTCTGCCTGTTCGACTTCGACCGCGCCGCGGGGCGCTTCCGGCTGCGCTCGGTCCACCCCGGCCACACCCTGGAAGAGGTGCTCGACCAGACCGGCTTCACCTTCGAACTCCCGCCATTGGTGCCGGTCACGCCCGCGCCCGATGGCGAGCGCCTGGCCTTGCTGCGCGGGCCGGTGGCGCAGGAGATCGGCGCGATCTATCCGGCCTTCGCGCGCGCCGTCTTCGGCGGGGGCAGGGAGCTTACGCCCTGACGCCGTGGTCAGCGCTCGCCCTCGCGCGGCGCCCCGTTCCCCTTGTCCTCGTGGCGCCGGCCCGGCTTGGCGGCCGGCTCTGCAGGCCTTGCGCGCCCGGCGACCGCCGCCGTGGAAGCCGACTGCGCGGCCAGCGGGCCAGGGCGGCTCCCGGGCGCCGGCCCGGCGGGACGTGCCGGCGGCACGAACCGCGGCCTCGCGGCCGAGGCGGGAACGCCCGCCATGGGCAGCCGTGGCGCCGCGGTGGCGGACGGCGGGGCCGCCCGCCGCGGCGCAGTCGCAGCGGCCGGGGCGGGCAGCGCGGCGGTTGCCGGCAAGCGGATCGCGCTTGTGTGCGAAGGCCAGGGCATCGGCTCGGCCGGCGGCCGCGGCCGCCCGGCGCTCGGGGGCAGGGCGGCGATACCGGGCGGGGGCGGCGACCTGAATTGCTCCCGCGCCCCGGGCTCGGGTGGCGCGCCGTTCCAGGGCTGCCCTGCGCGCTGGGGTGACGGGTCGAATCGCGACTGCTCCGCGTTCCGGGGCGGCAGCGCAAACGGCACCGGTGCGGCGGGGCGCGGGGCC
>JAGWTS010000152.1 GCA_028868875.1 Burkholderiales bacterium
GCTGCAGCAGGCGGCGGCCAAGCTCGGCGACACCGTCGCCGTCGTCGGCACCCGCCTCGACGGCAGCGACGTGCGCGCCCGCCTGCGCCACCGCCTGCTCACCGCGCCGGTCGACATCGACGCCGCCGTCGACGCCGGCGGGCGCCACGCGAGCTTCGTGCTGCCGGCCGACGCCGCCGCGCAAGCCGCGCTGCCGGCGGGCATCTGGCAGCTCAGCTTCGTCCTCACCCCGGCCGGCGACAGCGAAGAGCGCGAAAGCAACGCCCTCGCGCTGGCCATCGCGCCCGACCCCGTGATCGCCGCCGACGCCGTCCTCGCCCTGCCGGCGATCCAGCTCGTGCGCGCCGGAGTGCCGCCGCAGGTGACGGTGACGCTGGCCACGCGGCCGCAGGTGCGCCCCGAGCAACAGACCCTGCTCGCGCTCGGCGGCGCGACCGCGGTCGGCGCGCGCCGCACCGCGCCGACCCAGCCGCTGGTCTTCGTCTTCCCCGACACGCTGGCCGCCGGCGCACAGCAGTTGCGCCTGCGCGTCGACGGCGTCGACAGCCTGCTCGTCGACAAGGCGGCGCTGCCGCCGCGCTTCGATCCTTCGCAGCAGGCGACGGTGCCGCCATGAGCGCGTCGGGCCGCTCCCAAGCGCTCATCCCGGAGCACACCGTGCGGAGGGTAGTCCAGTTAGCGCGTCGGGCCGCTCCCAAGCGCTCATCCCGGAGCACGCCATGCGGAGGGTAGTCCAGTGAACGCGCCACGGGCCTGGACCGAGATGAACCAGCGCTGGCTCGCCGCGCGCCTGGCCGCCTTGAAAGCGCGCCTTCAGGCGCGGCTCGACGGCGCGGCCGGCGAGGCCGAAGTCGAAGCCGCGGCCGAAGCCGAGGCCGCGGAGGCAGCCGACGTCGGCTTCGTGCCGGCGCTCGAACTGTGCAGCCGCTGCTTCGGCCTGTCGGGATTCGAGCGCGAGTTGCTGCTGCTGGCCGCCGGGGTCGAGATCGATGATGGCTTGCGCGCGCTGCGCGACGACCGGCTCGGCGGCCAGCTGACGTTCGCCAGCGCGCTGGGCCTGCTCGCCTTGCCGCACTGGAGCGCGATCGGACCCGCCGCACCCTTGCGCCACTGGCGGCTCGTCCAGTGGGCGGTCGGCCAGCCGGCACCGCATGCCGCGCTCACGGTCGACGAGCGCGTGCTGCTGTTTCTCACCGGGCTGCCGGCGATCGATGCGCGGCTCGATGGCCTGCTGAGCCTGGCCGATCGCGCGCCCGCGGCCGACGCCCCGGCAGCCGAGCGCATCGCCGCGCTGCTCGCCCGCGGCGACGGCGTGCCGGCGATCCTGGTCGATGGCCAAGCCGGTGCGGCCGCGCGGCGCGACAGCGCGGTCGCCGCGGCGCACCGGTGCAAGGTCCAGGCGCTGCTGATCGCGGTCGAGGACCTGCCCGGTGCCCCGGCCGAGCGCGCCGAGACCGCACGACTCGTCGACCGCGAAGCCGCGCTCGCCGAAGCCGTCGTCGTGCTCTGGAGCCGGCTCGACGACCGCCACGAAGCCGCGGCCGCCTTCATCGACGAACTGCGCTGCCCGCTCGTCGTCGCCGGCGGCGTCGAGCGCTCGCGCCTGCGCGACGGCCGGCGCGCTTTCGAAACCGTCGCCGTCGGCCGCGCGCGCGCCGGCGCCAGCCCCGAGGCCGCGCAGCGGGTGCCGCCGGCCGCGCTCGACGAGGCGCTGCAGCAGTTCCACGTCGCGCCCTGCATCGTCGACGAATGCCTCGCCCGCGTGCCGGCGCAAGACCCCCGTGACCCCCAGGCGCCGGGCCGCGCGCTCTGGCAGGCCTTGCGCGAAGCCGCGCGCGGCGGGCTCGAGGCGCTGGCCCAGCGCATCGACACCGAGACGAGCTTCGACGACCTCGTGCTGCCCGCCGCGCAGAGCGCGCAGCTGCGCGAGATCGCCGCCCAGCTGCGCCACCGCCATACGGTCTACGAAACCTGGCAGTTCGCGCGCCGCGGCACGCGCGGGCTGGGCATCGCGGCACTGTTCGCCGGCGAATCGGGCACCGGCAAGACGATGGCGGCCGAGGCCATCGCCAACGCCTGCCGGCTCGACCTGTTCCGCATCGACCTCGCGGCGACGGTGAGCAAGTACATCGGCGAGACCGAGAAGAACTTGAAGCGCCTGTTCGACGCCGCCGAAGCCAGCGGCGCGGTGCTGCTCTTCGACGAAGCCGACGCCTTGTTCGGCAAGCGCAGCGAGGTCAAGGACAGCCACGACCGCTACGCCAACATCGAGGTCGCCTACCTTCTGCAGCGCATCGAGTCTTACCGCGGGCTGGCGGTGCTGACCAGCAACATGAAGAGCGCGCTCGACCGCGCCTTCCTGCGCCGCATCCGCTTCGTCGTGCAATTCCCCTTCCCGGACGAAGCCGCGCGAGCCGAACTCTGGCGGCGCCAGTTCCCCGCCGCCGCGCCGCTGCAAGGCATCGACTGCGCGGCGCTGGCCGCGATGCCGCTGGCCGGCGGCAACCTGCGCAGCATCGCCGTCAACGCCGCCTTCTCGGCTGCGGCCGCGAGCGGGCCGATCACCCAGCGCCTCGTCGTGGATGCGGCGCGCGCCGAGTTCGCCAAGCTCGAACGCGCGCCGATCGCCGTGCCGGGGGGCGGCCGATGAAACCGGCCGCGATCGAGTTGCGCATCGGCCGCGTCGTCGTCCACGGCGGCGATGCCGTGGCCATCGACGGCCAGGCATTGGCTGCCGCCCTCGCCGAGCAGCTCGGCCGCCACTGGCATGCCGACCCCGCACCGGTGCTGAGGCCCGCGGCGCACGGTGCGCAGACAGCGCGCGCACCCTTGGCGCCTGCGCCTGCGCCCGTGGCGGCGCGGGCCACCCCGACTTGGGCCGGCGCCCTGGCCGACGCCGTCGCCGCACGCTGGCAACCCGGCAGCGGAGGGTACCGTGGCTGAAGGCCTGTTCAGCGCCAAGTCCGGCGCCGGCCGCAAGCCCGCGCTGTTGCAGCGCGCCTGCGCCTGCGGTGGCCCCTCGGCCACGACCTGCCCGGCCTGCGCGCGCAAGAAAAAGCTGCAGCGCAGCACGTCGGGCCCGGCAGGGTCGCCCACTCCGATGCTGGGCGGTGCCTCAGCCCTTACGCGCGGCGGCACCGCGCTGCCGGCCACGCTGCGGGGCTCGCTCGGTCCCTTGTTCGGCAGCGACTTCTCGCAGGTGCGCATCCACGACGACGCGGCCAGCCACGAGGCGGCGCGCCAGACCCGGGCGCGCGCTTTCACGGTCGGGCAGCACGTGCATTTCGGTGCCGGCCAGTTCCGCCCGGGCAACGAGAGCGGGCGCCGCCTCATCGCCCACGAACTCGGCCACACCTTGCAGCAGCAGGGCGCAGGCGGCGGCAGCGAGGACGAGCTTGCCATCGACGCCGCCGATTCGCCGCTCGAACGCGAGGCCGATGCCGCCGCCGACGCCGTGCTCCAGGGCCGGGTCGCACGCGTGCAGCGCGCCGCCGCCGCTCTGCCCCAGGCCAAGCTGCTGCAGCGCGACGGCCTTGGCAGCGCCGGGGGCGGCAGCGAGACCGAGACCGTCGAGCGCCCGGTCGACGACAACACCACGGTGCAGATCCGGCGCACGATCACCGAAGCCCGCTGCGACTACGAGCCGCACACCCAGCAGACGCCGAGCGACAAGATCTTCAGCCACGACGCCCAGACCCACGAGCTGAAGATGGACTACGTGGTCTGCCGCGGCAAGGTGCAGCTCGGCACCAAGGGCGAGGTGAGCTACGACAAGGTCTACCAGTCGGCCACGAACCTGCTCAACACGCTGCAGAACAACCCGGCGCTGGGACAGAACCTGAACCAGCTCGTCGACAACCAGCTGCAGCAGGCCACCGTCACGGCCAGCGGCGACATCACGCTCACGGTCGACGGCATCCTCCAGGCGAGCGTGCAGGGCACGACGACGCAGGGCACGGGCGGCCAGAAGTACAACGTGCAAGGCGTCTTGAAAGTCACGCCCAAGGGCGTGAGCTTCGCCGTCACCGGCGGCATCGACGTCGCCAAGACGCCGCTGCAGTCGGCCACCACCTACAGCCTCGAAGGCAAGGCCGCAACCAAGTACTTCGCCGTGACCCTGCGTTACGAGCAGATCGACACCTCGCGCGTCGGCGGCGCGCCTTCGAGCAAGGGGCAGTTCGTCGGCGGCCTCGACGTGCCGATCACCGACACCGTCACGCTCGGCCCCACGGTCACCGTGGGCCCCGACGGCAAGCCGGTCTTCGGCGGCGGCATCAAGGGCAGCTTCGGCGGGCCCGACAAGGCGCCCAAGGTCAGCTGCTACGCCTGCCACTGCCCGCTCGCCAAGCCCGAATACGCCTGCACCCGCAAGGTCAAGGAGCACAGCACGCCCGAGGTCAAGGAGCCGGAGAAGCACTCGCTGGTGAACCTCTTCTACGACTACAACAGCACGAAGCCGCAGCAGCCCAAGGAATTCGAGGCCTCGGTGGGCTCGGTCGCGAGCCTGCTCGGCCAGGGCTGGAAGGTCGAGCACATCTGGGGCTATGCCTCGCCCGAAGGCTCGCTCGATGCACCCAAGCCGCCGGTGCCCGGCTTCAAGGGCAACCAGGCGCTGAGCCAACGCCGCGCCGACGACGCGCGCGCACGCATCGCCCAGAAGGCGAAGGCGGCCACGCTGCCCGAGGCCGAAGGCCGGGGCGAGCAGCTCGGCGACCTGGACGGCAGCGGCGACAGCGCCGACCGCGACCTGACCCCGCAGCTCGTCAAGCTGCTCGAACCCAAGGGCGACGAAGAACGGCTCGACGCCCTGGGCGTCGACGAAGCCGTTCGCGCCGACCCGGTGCGCCGCGCCAAGGCCCTGGCCGACATCCAGGCCTTCGTCAGCGGCCGCGAAGCCGGCGGGCTGGCGCTCGGCCAGCGTCCGCGCTGGGAAAAGGTCTTTCCGCTGCTGCGCCGGGTCGAGGTGGCGCTGAAGAAGGACAAGGTGGTCGAGAACGTGAACGTGCCAGCCGACAGCAAGAAGGCCGATTGCGAGGCCGCCGACACCGCCTACGCCGACCAGAACATGAAGCCGATACCGGCCGAGCGCCGCATCCCGCCCAAGGACTGCAGGCCCGACTGATGCGCCGCGAAGCCCGCACCCCCGCCCCTGCCGCCGTGGCCTCCGCGACGCCGGCGCGGCACGCCCTTCCGCACACCCGACCGCCCACCCGACCGAGTGGCCAACCGCTGCCGGCGGCGACGCGCCAGACCATGGAGCAGCAGCTCGGCGCCGACTTCTCGGCCGTGCGCGTGCACACCGACGCCACGGCCGGCGAATCGGCGCTCGCGCTCGGGGCGCGCGCCTACGCCGCCGGGCGCGACATCGCCTTCGCCCCGGGCCAGTTCGCGCCGCACAGCGCGGCCGGGCGCGAACTGCTCGCCCACGAACTCCAGCACGTCGCCGATGACGGCGCGCGCGAAGTCGGCGACGACGAGCCGCTGCGCGTCGACGCCCCGGACAGTGCGGCCGAGCGCCGCGCCGACCAGGCCGGCCGCGCGGGTGCCGCGGCGACCCACTCGAACGGGATGAGCGGGACGCCCGCGCCGCGCCGCACAGCGCCACGCCACGGCCCGCCGGTGCTGCACCGCTCGCTGCTCGGCGCCGGCATCGGCGGCGCGCTCGGTGGCCTCGTCGGCGGCATCGGCCTGGGGCTGCTCGGCGGCCTGCTCGGGCCCGCGGGCGCGGTCATCGGTGCGGTGGTCGGCGGCATCGCGGGCCTGGTCGGCGGCGCCATCGTCGGCGACCGCCTGTCGCGCCGCTCACGCGGACTGAGCGGGCCCGAGCGCGCCTATCTGCACGAGGTCTACCACGACGCCGTCGACTACGACGCGGTGACGATCACGCGCGGCAGCGCGCTCGCCGCCGGCGCTGCGCGCACCACAGGCAACACCATCAACCTGCAGGACGAGCACTTCAAGGGCGACACGATGGAGCTCTCCGACGCCGGCCTGCTCGTTCTCGCCCACGAGATGGGCCATGTCTGGCAGTACCAGAACGGGGGCCTGGCCTACATCCCCTCGAGCCTGATCCCGCAGATCGTCGCCGGCCTGCGCGGCCAGTCGCGCAACCTCGCCTACGACTGGCGCAATGCCGTGCGCAACCGCATCCCCTGGTCGGACTGGAATGCCGAACAGCAGGCCGAGTGCATCAGCGACTACAACGAAGCGCTGCGCCGCTGCCAGGCCGGCAACGGCAGCCTCGCCGACTACGAGACGGTGACGCTGGCCGAGCCCTACATCGCCCTCGTGCGCCAGCGCATCGGCGCGCCGGGATCGAGCCGCAAGGCGCCCGCCGGCGCCGCGGCAGGAGCCACGCCATGACCGGCTTCAGCGCCAGCCCCCGGCTGCTCAAGGCCGGCCTCGTCGTGCTCCAGCCCGGCGGCGGGCCGCTGCAGCGCGTGATCTCGCTCCAATACAACCCCGACAGCCTCACGCGCAGCTACCAGGTGCAGGGCGTGGGCGGCGACGGCGGCGGCGAGCGCGCCCAGCCCTTCCGCTTCAAGGGGCCGGCGGTCGAGACCTTCCGCATCGAAGCCGAGATCGACGCCACCGACCCGCTCGAACACCCCGACAGCAACCCCAGCGCGGTGGCGGTGGGCATCGCGCCGCAACTCGCCTTGCTCGAATCGCTGGTGAATCCGAGCGTGGCCGAACTGCTCGCGCACGACGCGCTCGCTTCGTCGGGGCAGATGGAAATCGTGCCGCCCGAGGCGCCGCTCGTGATCTTCGTCTGGGGCGCGCGCCAGGTGGTCGCGGTGCGCGTCACCGACTTCTCGATCACCGAAGAAGCCTTCGACCCGGTGTTGAACCCGATCCGCGCCAAGGTCTCGCTGTCGCTGCGCGCGCTCTCGACCGACGACCTGGGCTTCGCCCACAAGGGCGGCCAGATCTTCATCAACCACCTGCGCACGCGCGAAGCGCTGGCCGGCCAGGGCGGGGGCGCGACGCTGTCTTCGCTCGGACTCTCGAACCTGCCTTGAGGCCACCATGAGCAGCAACGACCCCGTCCAGATGCTGATCGACGCCGGCGCGATTCCGGCGACGCCGTTCTCCGAATCCAGCCGCTACCGCGGCGTCGAGCTCGCAACGCTGGCGCGCGCCGACGGCAGCCTGCTCGCCTACGTGCGCCGCCGCTTCATCCCGCCGCGGCGCGAGATCGCGCTGGCCGCCGGCCACCTCGTGCAAGGCGGCGAGCGCCCGGACCGCCTCGCGAACCAGCAATACGGCGACCCGCTGCTGTACTGGCGTATCGCCGACGGCAACGCCGTCATCGACCCGAACGAGCTCACCGACGAGGTCGGCGCGCTCATCGCGATTCCGGTGCCGCCGGCCGGCGCCTGAAAGCCGACGATGAACCCCGGCATCCAGCTCGGCCTGTTCATCGGCCCGGTCCCGGTCGCGGCGCCGGCCGAGATCGTGCGCGCGCTCAGCCGCGTCAAGGTCGACGAAGGCGCGGGCGACTCGCAAAGCGGCTTCGAGCTCACATTCGACCTGCCGGCGCGCTCGCCGCTGCGCACGCTCTTCCTCATCAGCGGCGGCGGCAGCCTGCCGCTGATGCGGGTGGCGCTGCAGGTCACGATCAACGGCCGCACCCAGCCGCTGATCGACGGCATGGCCACCAACGTCGCCACCGAGCCCGGCGAAGGCGGGGTCAGCCGGCTCGTCGTCAAGGGCAAGGACTTGTCGGCGCTGATGGCGGTGGTCGAACTGCCCGGCCTGCCTTTCCCGGCCATGCCGCCCTCGCTGCGCGTGCTCGCCATCCTCGCCAAATACGCCGCCTTCGGCGTCGTGCCGATGGTGATCCCGAGCCTCTTCGACGTGCCGCCGATTCCGGTCCAGCGCATTCCCGTGCAGCGCGGCAACGATTACGAGTACCTGCAAAAGCTCGCGGGCGATGTCGGCTACGTCTTCTACCTCGAGCCCGGCCCGGCGCCGGGAACGTCCAAGGCCTATTGGGGCCCGGAGATCCGCGTCGGCGAGCCCCAGCCCGCGCTCACGGTCAATTTCGACGCCGCGAGCAACGTCGAGGAGATCCGCTTCGACTTCGACCGCGAGCGCAAGAAGATGCCCGTCGTCTTCTTCCAGGACAGCACGAGCGGCGCGCCGATCGGCATCCCGATCCCCGACATCACGCCGCTGAACCCGCCCCTCGGCCTCATCCCGCCGCTGCCGCCGAAGATCGAGTTCCTCGCCGACACGGCCCAGCTCTCGGCGCCCGAAGCCTTGATGAAGGGCCTGGCCTTTGCCGCCGCGAACAGCGATTCGGTCTTCGGTCATGGCCGGCTCGACGTCGTGCGCTACGGCCG
This sequence comes from Burkholderiales bacterium, assembly GCA_028868875.1. Classification (GTDB taxonomy): domain Bacteria; phylum Pseudomonadota; class Gammaproteobacteria; order Burkholderiales; family Burkholderiaceae_C; genus Rubrivivax. The sequence goes on from JAGWTS010000152.1 coordinate 8,349, forward strand.
GTTGCTGCGCTCGCGCCGGCTGGTCGGCGTGCGCGGCGCCGGCCTGGCTTATGACGGGCTGTATTACGTCAAGAGCGTGAGCCACGAGATCGAGCGCGGCTCGTACAAGCAGGGCTTCGAGCTGGCGCGCAACGGGCTGGTCTCGACTTCGCCGCAGGTGCCCGTATGAGCAGCGGTCCGTTTTATGGCAAATACCGCGGCCTCGTGCTGCAGAACATCGATCCGCTGCAGATCGGCCGCATCCAGGTCTCGGTGCCCGACGTCGCTGTGCTGCCGTCGAGCTGGGCCATGCCCTGCCTGCCCTGGGCGGGCGCCAACACGGGACTCTTCACGGTGCCGCCGATAGGCGCCAAGGTCTGGGTCGAGTTCGAGCGCGGCGACCCCGACTACCCGGTCTGGGTCGGCGGCTTCTGGGGCACCGCGGCCGAGGTGCCGGCGATGGCCCATGCGGTGCCGCCGGCGATCGCCGGCCTCACGATCCAGACGACGCTGAAGAACGGCATCACGATCAGCGACATGCCGGGCCCCACAGGCGGCATCCTGATCCAGACGACGACCGGGGCGATGATTTCGGTCAGCGACGTCGGCATCGTGATCTCCAACGGCAAGGGCGCGGTCATCAACATGACCGGGCCGACCGTCGACGTCAACCTCGGCGCCTTGACGGTAGTTTGAAATGGCTCCCCCCCGCAACGCCTTCGGCGCTCCCCCCCAGGGGGGCACCGCCAGCGGACCGGCAAAGCCGGATCCGCGGCGGTCGCTTGAGCCGCGCTGTCATGCCCGCGGCGCGGGCGCTTCGGATGGCGAGGACTGAGACCGTGGCAGCCCCCATCCTCCACCTCGGCGCCACGGTGATGTGCGCGCACGCCGGCAGCGCGACCCCGGCCGCGCCTTTCCCGCGCGTCGCGGTCTCGGGCCAGCCGGTGGTGACGCTGGCCACGCCCTACGTCGTCGCCGGCTGCGCCTTGACGGGCACGACCGCGCCGCCCTGCGTCACCGCGCAATGGATCGTCGGCGCGACCCGCGTGCTCGCAGGCGGCATACCGGTGCTCACGCTCGCCGGCCAGTCGATCTGCGCGCCGTCGGGCACGCCGCTGATGCCGCTGGTGGCGCAGACCCGCGCGCTCGCCACCTGAGGAGGCCGCGATGACGACCCCGCTCGACCACCCCTTCCACATCGACGGCCGCGGCCGCACCGCCGGCACCGACGACAACGACCACGTGCGCGACCTCATCGAGCAGGTGCTGCTCACCGCGCCCGGCGAGCGCGTGATGCGGCCCGACTTCGGCAGCGGCGTGCTCGCCCTCGTCTTCGAGCCCAACAGCGGCCAGCTCGCCGCCGCCACGCAGATGCTGGCCCAGGCTTCGCTGCAGCAATACCTGTCGCAGCTGATCTCGGTCCAGGCGGTCGAGGTCCAGGCCGCGGACAACCTGCTCGTCGTCGACGTGCGCTACATCCTGCTCGCCGACGGCAGCAGCAACAGCGCGACGGTGAGCCTGCCCGGGAGCAGTTCATGACCGACCCGCGCCAGCACTGCTGCGACCTGCGCCGCCTGCGCGTGCTCGCCGCTTCGGGCAGCGCCAACGCGATCGCCTTCATCGAGGTGCGCGACCGCGCCGAGCCCGTCCTCGCGCTGCGCCAGCGCACGCTGTTCCTGCGCCTGCTGCGGCGCGACGCCTCGGTGCTCGACGCCGGCGGCAACCTGAAGCTCACGCCGACCAACGTCTCGATCAGCGGCGGCATCCGCATCCCGACGGTCGACATCGAATGGCTGGCGCTGGCCGACGCCTTGCCCGCGGGCGAGCCCGCTTCGCTCGTCGCCGACGTCGACGACCTCGCCCACACCCTCGTCGTGCGCACCGCCGGCACGGGCGACTTCTCGCGCTACACGCTGGCCCTGGTCTCGGCCTTCGGCGCGAGCACGCCACCGCCCGGCTTCGACCCGCGGCTCGCGAGCATCGAGTTCAGCTTCAAGGTCGAGTGCCCGACGCCTTTCGACTGCGCCGCTTCGCCCACCTGCCCACCCGAACCGGCCGACGAGCCCGAGATCGACTACCTCGCGCGCGACTACGAAGGCCTGCGCCGACTGATGCTCGACCGTCTCGCGCTCACGGTGCCGGCCTGGACCGAGCGCTCGCCCGCCGACCTCGGCGTGATGCTCGTCGAGCTGCTCGCCTACGCCGCCGACAACCTCGCCTACCGCCAGGACGCGATCGCCACCGAGGCCTACCTGAACACCGCCCGGCGCCGGGTCTCGGTGCGCCGCCACGCCCGCCTCGTCGACTACCACCTGCACGAAGGATGCAATGCCCGCGCCTGGGTCCACGTCGGCGTGCAAGGCCATGGCGTGCCCTTGCCGCGCGCGAGCCAGTTGCTCACGCGAAGTCCTGGCGCGCCCACGGTCATCAAGCCGGCGAGCCCCGAGCTCGCGGATGCGCTGGCCGCAGGCGCGCTGGTCTTCGAGACCGCGCGCGCAGAAATGCTGGACGAAGACCTGAACCGCCTGGACTTGTACACCTGGGGCGACGAGGCCTGCTGCCTGCCGCCGGGCACAGTGCGCGCCACCTTGCGCGACCACCATCCTTCGTTGGTGCCGGGCGCCTTCCTGGCCCTGATCGAGCGCTACAGCCCCAGCACCGGCATCGAGGCCGACGCCGATCGCAGCCACCGCCACGTCGTGCGCCTGACCGCGGTGACGCCCAGCGTCGACCCTTCCGGCCGCTTGTTCGACCCGACCCCGGTCGACGCTCCGCTCGACGTCACCGAGATCGAGTGGGACGCCCAGGACGCCCTGCCCTTCCCGCTGTGCCTGTCCTGCGCCGCCTTCCCCGGCCTCGCGGTGGCGGAGGTCTGGGGCAACGTCGTGCTCGCCGACCATGGCATGACGGTGGCCGGCGAAGACCTCAGCCGCGTGCCCGCGCCCAGCGTCTTCCGCGTCCCGCCCGTCGCCGCCGGTGGCTGCGGTGCCCCCGAGCCCCAGCCGGTGCCGGCGCGCTACGCGCCCGCGCTGGCGCAATCGCCGCTGACCCAGGGCTTCGGCCTTGCCGACAGGCTGGCGCTGCCGCTGGACGAAGACCGCGAGACCTGGCATGCGGCCAGCCGCTTCGCCGCCCTGGCGCCCGCGGACGCCCGGCCCGACATCGCGCTCAGCTCGACCCTCGGCAGCCAGGTACGGGGCTGGAGCGCCCAGCTCGACCTGCTCGCCGGCGGCCCCGACAGCGCCGACTTCGTGGTCGAGATCGACGACCGCCGCGCCACCGCCCTGCGCTTCGGCGACGACGTGAACGGCCTGCGCCCGGACGAAGGCACGGCCTTCAGCGCGACTTACCGCATCGGCAACGGCAGCGCCGGCAACGTCGGCGCGCTCGCCATCGCCCACCTCGTCAGCCCGGTGGCCGGCAGCTTCGTCGCCGTCGCCAACCCGCTGCCGGCTTTTGGCGGCAGCGAACCCGAAGACGTGGATGCCGCGCGCCGCGACGCACCCCAGGCCTTCCGGGTGCAGGAGCGCGCCGTCACAGCCGACGACTACGCGCGCCGCGCCGAGCAACGCCACGAAGTGCAGCGCGCCGCCGCGAGCTTGCGCTGGACCGGCAGCTGGCACACCGTCTTCGTCACCGCCGAACGCGCCGGGGCGGCGGCCGTCGACGCGCCGTTCAGGCGCCGCGTCGCGAACGCGCTCGAGCGCTACCGCATGGCGGGCTACGACCTCGAAGTCGACGCCCCGCGCTACGTCGCGCTGGACATCGAGCTCCACGTCTGTGCCGCGGCCGGCTATTTCCGCGAGCAGGTGCAGCAAGCCGTGTTCGACGTCCTGGCCCCGGGCCGGCGCGCCGACGGCAGCCCGGGCTACTTCGCGCCGCAGAACTTCGTCTTCGGCCAGGCCGTCTACCTCAGCCCGCTCGTCGCCGCGGTGCAGGCCGTCGCCGGCGTCGCCTCGGTGGTCGCGACGCGCTTCCAGCGCCTCGTGGCCCCGAGCGCGACCTCGCTGGCAGATGGCGTCATCACGATGGCCCGGCTCGAAGTCGCCCAGCTCGCCAACGACCCCAACTACCGCGAGCGCGGACGGCTCGTCATCGACATCGGAGGCGGTGCATGAGCAGTGGAACCAGCCCCGTCGACGGCAGCCCCTGCGGCTGCTGCACCGGCGTCCAGGATTCGACGCCGCAGGCGCTCGCCAACCGCCCCGGCCTGCCGGCCATCGCGACCCGCATCGGAACCCAGAGCGACTTCAAGGCCAGCCTGCAGGCGGGGCTGTCGAGCGCCGCCTACCCGGCGCTTTCGCGCCTGCTCACGCGCGACGGCGACGACTTCACGATCGGCCTGATCGACGCCTTCGCCTGCGCCGCCGACGTGCTCACCTTCTACCGCGAGCGCATCGCCAACGAGAACTA
>JAGWTS010000153.1 GCA_028868875.1 Burkholderiales bacterium
CGTGGTGGCTGTTGCGCCCGGCACGAATGGCCCTGCCGGGCAGGGGCGACCTGGGCGTCGACGCGCTGAGCGCCGGGCTGGCCCTGGTCCTGGTGCCGGCGCTGGCGCTGCTGCTCGATCCGCAGGCGTCGACCGCGCGCTGCAGCGTGGCCGCCTTTGCCGTCGGCGGCCTGGTCACGGCCGGCTCGCAGCTCGCGCCTGCTGCCGAATTCGTGCCCGCGCACGTGAACATCCTGCTGCTCCTGGGACTGCTGCTGACGGCAGTGCCGCTGCGGCGCGCGCCGCATGCGGCAGCGCCGACCGGGGTCGACCGGGCCGAACGACCGCCTTCCGCAACGCCCTCAACGCCGCAACCCACACCGCCACCCATGCCGCCCGCAGCGGCGCTCGATCCGGAGCGCTCGAACCTCGACCGCAGCGGCTTCGAGCGCTGCCTGCAGCAGGCCAGCGCCGACGGGCTGGCCTTCGTGGTGCTGGGCATCGAGGTCGACCTGCCCGCTCTCGAAGGCCCGAACGCGGCCCGGCAGAGCGAGCGCCTGCTGGACAAGACCGCGCAGCGCTTGCGCCAGCTCCTGCACCCTGGCGACGCGTTGGCGCGCGCCGGCGAGCGCCAGTTTCTGATGCTGGGCGTCGGCATCGCCGAGCAAGGGGCGGTGGAAGACCTGGCGCTGCGCGTCATCAAGGCCGTGGCGCGGCCGCTGCGCTGGAGCGAGCGCGAACTGAGCCTGGTGGCCACCGTGGGCAGCGTGACCGGCCCGGGCGCACTCGATGCGCAGCGCCTGATCGGCTGCACCGAGCAGGCGTTGCGCCAGGCACGGCGGCTCGGGCAGCGCCACCGCCCTTTCGCTGCCGACGACGAGGACAGCGCCGACCCGGCCCTGCTGCAGGCGCTGCGCGAGGCGATTGCGAACGACGGCCTGTGCCTGCAGTACCAGCCCAAGGTCGACACGCGCAGCGGGCGCGTTGCCGCCGTCGAGGCACTGGTGCGCTGGGAGCACCCGCAGCGCGGGCGCATCTCGCCGGCCGAGTTCGTGCCGCTGGCCGAGCGCCACGGCCTCATCGTCGCGCTCGGCGACTGGGTGATCGAGGCCGCGTGCCGGCAGTCGCGCGCCTGGCGCGAGGGCGGGCTTTACATGCGCGTGGCGGTCAACGTCTCGACCCACCAGATGCAGCAAAGCGACCTCGCGCGCAAGCTGCAGGCCTCGCTGCAGCGCCACGGCGTGGCGCCGCAGCTGCTGACCTGCGAGATCACCGAGAGTGCGGCGATGCAGGACACCGAGGTGGCGCAGCAGATCTTCCGCGAGTTGCGCGAGATCGGCGTCAGCATCTCGATCGACGACTTCGGCACCGGCTATTCGAGCCTGGCCTACCTGCGCAAGCTGCCGGCCGAGGAGCTGAAGATCGACCGTGCCTTCGTCACCGACCTGGCCCAGAGCGCGGATGCGCGCGCCGTCGTCCTCGCGGTGGTGCAGCTGGCGCACGCGCTCGGCCTGCACGTGGTCGCCGAAGGCGTCGAGACCGAGGAGCAGCGCCGGCTGCTGACCGAGCTCGGCTGCGACCAGCTGCAGGGCTACCTGCTGGCGCGGCCGATGACGGGCCAGGGCGTGGCGCTGTGGGCGCGGCACGACCGCGAGCACGACAACGTGTTCGAGAACGCGCTTTACGACGAGGCGGCGGCCACCCAGGGCCACGGCCGCTGACGCCCTGGCGTTCGCCGCCGCGCGCCGGCGCGTGGCGGGCGCGAAGCCGCATCGGCTTCAGGTTCAGCGCGCCTGGGCCGTCGTGCCGAAGCGCCGCATGAAGCGGCGATCGATCCGGTCTTTCCAGTGCCAGACCCAGCGTCCGCTCCAGCACAGCCCTCCCCAGGTGGCGAGGGCATGGCGGTCGCCGGTGCTGATGAGGTACAGCGCCCGGGCCTGCGGCCGCCACCCCGGCAGCGCGCGCCCCGCGCAGGCCGCGCGCAGGCTGCGCGCCAGGACGGGCCCTGCGCGCACGGCATAGACGCCCGACTTGGGGCGCGGGTCGGCATAGGCCGCGACGTCGCCGGCCGCGAACACGCCGGGGTGGGAAATGCTCTGCAGCGCGCGGCTCACCTGGATGAAGCCCTGGGCGTCGGTGGCCAGGCCAGAGGCGGCTGGCCACGAAGCCGCGGCGGAGCCGGTCGCGACGATGCAGGCGTCGAAGGGCAGGTCCGGGGCGCCCTCGAGATGCAGGCGCTGCGGCTCCAGCCGCGTCGCGCGGCAGCCGCCTTGCCACCGGATGCCCCTTTGCTTCAACAGCGCTGCCGCGTGCTTTCGTGCCGCCAGAGGCGCGCCGGCCAGCGGCCAGGCCTCGCTGCCGACGAGCGTGACGAAGAGGTGCGACCAGCCCTCGACGTTCGCGCGGTGGCGGATCGCGAACGCCAGCTCGACGCCCGCCGCGCCGGCGCCCAGCAGCACCAGGTCGAAGCGACGGCAACGACCCACGATCCGCTCGACCAGGGCCGGCCATGCGGCGATGAAGCGCTCGATGGGCCTCACGGGCAAGGCATGCTCTGCGGCGCCCGGCAGGGCGGCGAGCGAGGCCACGGGCCCGGTGTCGATCGACAACAGGTCGAATGGCAGCGCGAGGCCGTCGGCGCAATGAACCACGTGTTGCGCGAGGTCGAGCGCGGTCCCGGCGGTCTCGTGGAAGGCGACGGCGCTGCGCGCTGCCAGCAGGTCCAGCGGGATCGCACAGGCCTCGACCGGGTAATGCCCCGCGATCCAGCCCGGCAGCATGCCGGAATAGATCTGGCGGCGGTAGGGCGAGACGAGGTGGACTTCGCAGCCGGCCAGCGGCCGTTCGGCCAGCTCGGCCAGCACCTTGACATGGGCGTGGCCGCCGCCCAGCAGCACGAGCCGCTTCATCGGCGCAGGCCCAGGCAGGCCGCCTGGTCGGCCGGCAGGCGATCCAGGTCGGCGGGCCGATCCAGGTCCCACAGGGTCTCGAGCTCGCGCAAGGCCAGATGGGCGGCGCGGGCGCGCGCCCGCGTCTCGGCCATCACCGAGCCGGTGCTCCAGCGCATGTCGCGAAAGAGCGCCGCCTGCGGCTCGCGCAGGCCGACGAGCACGTAGCCGCCGTCCTCGGCCGGCTGGAACACCGCGTCGTCGCCGCCGAGCAGCGCTTGCGCCGCGCGCCGCAGATGATCCGGCGTGAGCGGCGGGCAGTCGGTGCCGATCAGCAGCAGCGGGCCGGCCTTGCAGTGCAGCCGGAACGCGGTGTGCATGCGCTCGCCGAGGTCGCCGCTGGCCTGCACGAGGCAGCCCACGCCGCTCGCGCGGCGCAGGGCGCGGAAGAAGCGATGCTGCGCATCCGGCGCGCACCACAGCGTTACCCGGCCCAGGCCGGCGGCCAGCGCCGTGGCGACGGCCTGGCGCGTGAGCTGGCGTTGCAGCCGGGCCGCGCCGCGCGCGCCGAGGGCCGGAATCAGCCGGGTCTTGGCCAGCCCCGGAATCGGCGCCTTGGCGAGCACGGCGACCTGCACGCGGCGCAGGCCCGTTGCCGCCTCGTTCGATGGCTCAGCGCGGGCGATAGCCATAGCGGATCGCGAGTTCGCGCGGGTCGGCGCCGAAGAAGTAGGCGGCGCGCAGCCGCCACATCAGGAAGAGGGTGCGCCACGCGCCCTGCCGCTCCCAGCGACGCGCCGAGGTGCTGACGCGCTCGCGCAGGCAGGCCGGGCGGCCGTGCTGCTTGAGCAGGCGGCAGATCGCGATGTCCTCCATCAACGGCAAGTCCGGGAAGCCGCCGACGCGCAGGAACAGGTCGTGGCGCACGAAGAGCGCCTGGTCGCCGGTGGCGATGCCCGACCAGCGCGAGCGCAGGTTCATCAGCGCAGCCACCAGGCGCAGCAGCGGCCGCGGGCTGTCGATGCGCACGTCGAAGCGCCCCCAGGAGAATGGACCCAGGGTGGCGCGGCGCACCAGCCCGTCGGCGTTCTCGGGCAGCGCGGTGTCGGCGTGCAGGAACAGCAGCACGTCGGCCGGGCAGGCCGCCGCCCCGGCGTTCATCTGCGAAGCGCGCCCGCGCGGCGCCGCGAAGACGAGGTCTGCATGGTCGCGCGCGATCGCCGGCGTCTCGTCCTGGCTGCCGCCGTCCACGACGACGACCCGGGCGCCGCGGCGGCGCAGGCCCTGCAGCGCGCACAGGCGGGCGGCGAGGGTCGGGGCCTCGTCGAGCACGGGGACGACGATGCACAGCGCCGGCCTCATGCGTCGACCGCCTCGGGTTCTTCCTGGCAGGTCAGGCGTCGGGGGGCGAAGCCCGCTTCCAGGGTCGGCTCGATCACGGCGAAATAGGGCGAGACATCGAAGTCGCGCTCAACCGCGCCGCCAGGTATGGAAGCGCTCGACCCAGGCCAGCAGCGCCTGCGGCGCATGGGCGCGCTTCCAGTTCCCGGCAGCGTACTTGTTGGCCTCGGCCAGCGTCGGGTAGGTGTGGATCGTGCCGAGGATCTTGTTCAGGCCGATGCCGTGCTTCATCGCCAGCACGTACTCGGCCAGCAGGTCGCCCGCATGTTCGCCCACGATTGTCGCGCCCAGGATGCGGTCCTTGCCCGGCACGGTGAGCACCTTGACGAAGCCATGCGCCTCGCTGTCGGCGATGGCGCGGTCGAGTTCGTCCAGGCCGTAGACGGTCGCTTCGTAGGGGATGTTCTTTTCCTTCGCCTCGATCTCGTTCAGGCCCACGCGCGCCACCTCCGGCTCGACGAACGTGGCCCAGGGAATCACGCGGTAGTCGGCGCTGAATTTCTTGATCGGGTCGAAGAGCGCATTCACGGCGGCGTACCAGGCCTGGTGGCCCGCCGTGTGCGTGAACTGGTAGGGGCCGGCGACGTCGCCGGCGGCATAGATGTTCGGGAAGTTGGTCTGCAGATAGCCGTTGACCTCGACCGTGCGCCCGGTGGTGACGCCCAGCTCCTGCAGGCCGTAGCCCTTCAGGTTGGCCGTGCGGCCGACGGCCACGAGGAGGGCGTCGAACGGGATCTGCAACTCCCGCCGCTCGTCCCCGGAGGCTTCGACGACCAGCACCTTGTCCGCGCCCGTGCGCTGCACCCGCAGCGCCTTGTGGCCGGTCAGCACGGTGACGCCTTCGCCACGGAAGCGGGCCATGACGAGTTCCGATACGTCGGGGTCTTCACGCATCAGGATGCGCGGCAGCATCTCGACCTGCGTCACGCGCGACCCGAGGCGCGCGAAGGCCTGCGTCAGTTCGCTGCCGATCGGGCCGCCGCCGAGCACCACCAGGCGCTCGGGCCGCTGGCGCAATTGCCACACGTTGTCCGAAGTGAGCAACTCGGTCGGGCCGAGTTCGGAGAGACCGGGGATCGGCGGCACGAAAGGCCGGGCCCCGGCCGCGATGACGATGGCCCGCGTCGTGAGCGTCTGGACGCGCCCGTCGGGGTAAGTGATCTCCACCGCCCAGGGCGACACGATCCGCGCCGTGCCCTGGGCCACGTCCACACCCAGGCCGGTGTAGCGCTCGACCGAGTCGTGCGGCGCGACGGCGTCGATGACGCGCTGCACCCGCTCCATCACCGCGCCGAAATCGAAATCGGCCTGCGCCGAGCGCATGCCGAACTCCCGGGCGCGCTGCACGTGCGAGAGGAACCTGGCCGAGCGGATCAAGGCCTTGGAAGGCACGCAGCCGGTGTTCAGGCAGTCGCCGCCCAGGGCGTGCTTTTCCACCAGCGTGACCCGGGCCTTGATGGCCGCGGCGATGTAGGCGGTGACGAGCCCGGCCGAACCACCGCCGATGACGACGAGGTTGCGCTCGAAACGGGCCGGCTTGTCGAACTTCGCATACACCTTGCGTGCCTGGAACAGGTCGATGGCCTTCCTGGTCATCAACGGGAAGACGCCGAGCAGCACCAGCGAGCCCAGCACGCCGGGCGAGACGATGCCCGACAGGGAGTCGATCCGGGCCAGTTGGGTGCCGGCATTGACGTAGACGAGGGTGCCGGCCAGCATGCCGATCTGGCTCACCCAGTAGAAGCTCCAGGCGCGCAGCGTCGTCATGCCCATGGCCAGGTTGATGACGAAGAAGGGCAGCACCGGCACCAGGCGCAGCGTGAAGAGGTAGTAGCCCCCTTCCTTGGCGATGCCGGTGTTGAGCGGGGCCAGACGATCCCCGAAGCGGGCCTGGACCCAGCCGCCCAGCAGCCAGCGCGCGGCCAGGAAGGCGAGCGTGGCGCCGATCGACGATGCGAACGAGACGATCAAGGTGCCCCAGCCGAGTCCGAAGAGGGCGCCGGCGGCCAGCGTCATCGCCGCGGCGCCCGGCAGCGACAAGGCCGTGACCGCCACGTAGCCGCCGAAGAAGATCAATCCGGCCAGCAAGGGCTGGCCCTCGCGCCAGGCCAGCAGTTGCGCCTGGCTGCTCTTGATGGCCGCCAGGCTCAGGAAGCGACCGAGGTCGAGCCCGAAGAACAGGGCCAGCAATCCCCCCAGCACCACCACGACCCACCACCGCTTGTCCAGACGCATGGCCTTCTTTTCCGGTTCGTCGACGCGCGTGCGTCCTCGCTGCTTTATAGACGCGCTGGCGCCACGGATCCTTACAGGCCCGGGAGGCCATTCACGCCCTGGTTCGCCCAGGGAGGATCGAGGACCCGCAGCCGCGATGGCATCGACCCCGATTCGCCCCCGCATCGGCATCTTCGGTGGAAACGGCCTGGACCGCATGGAAGGCCTGGCCGACGTCCGGGTTCCTTGCGCAGGGAGGCCCGTCGCCGCGATCTGGACGTTCCGATGCGCCGATATCCGCCGCTTATGATGGGCGACAAGGCCGCCGATGCACGGCCGGACGATGGATTCAGTCCGCCTCGGACTGCGCGTGAAGAACATCGATGCCGCACAAGGGCCCCGCAATGGCGCAGCCTTCATCGAAGAGACGGCTGGCCTCCATCGCGATCTGGTTGCTTGCCGCAACAGCCATTGCCGGCCTGGGCTGGTGGCTGGCGCGCGTCGATCCGTCCGGCCTCGGCGGCAGCGCGGAACAACTCGTCGCCACATTGCGCGGGCTGGGGCGTTGGGGCATTGCGGCTTCGATCGGACTCATGGTTCTCCATTCGTTCGTGCCGTTTCCCGCCGAGATCCTCGCCGTGGCGAACGGCATGGTCTATGGCGCTGCGCTCGGAGCGCTGGTCACCTGGACCGGAGCGATGCTGGGGGCGGTCTCGGCTTTCGGATTGGCGCGCCGCTACGGAGCCCCGCTGGTCCTGCGCCTGCTGGGTGCAGCGCGATCCCGGGAACTCGAGCACTGGGCGCTTCGGCGCGGCACCGGAGCGCTGCTGGTGGCGCGCCTGCTGCCGGTGGTCGCCTTCAACCTCGTGAATTACGGTGCCGCCCTGGCGGGTATCGGTTGGCGGCCCTTCCTCTGGACGACCGCCATCGGCATCGTTCCGATGACGGTGCTGACCGCGGTCCTCGGCCACGGCCTGCTGGACATGCCGCCCCGGGCCTGGGTTGCGGCGGGCCTGGGCGTCTTGGCGGCTGGCATCGGGTGGGTCTGGATCCGCCGACGCCGGGCGAAACGCAGACCCTGAAAGGGCTCAATCCCGCGGCGCGTCTTCTTCCGCGGACGGGGCCTGGCCGTCGGCGTATCGCCCCATGACCTCGCGCAGCATCTTCGCCTGCTTGCGAAAGTTCGTGCAGCCCGAGCACATCATCAGGTGCAGATGCAGCGAGAGCTGTTCGCCGATTCCCAGCGCCCGCTCCAACTCCTGCGAGCAGAGCTCGGTGGTTTCCTTGCAGTTCAGCATTTGCACGACTCCGAAATTCCCCAACCGGTTGCCATGCAGTCGCGCAAGCGCAATCGGGCACGGTGCAGGAGGACGTGGCAGTTTCCGCTCGAGATGCCTTGCTGGCTGCAGATCTCGGCCGTTTCCAGCCCGAGGAACTCGCGCATCATGAAGACCCGTCCGGTGTTGGGCGGAAGGTGGTCCAGGCAAGCCTCGAAGACCTTCCAGAATTGCCGCGTCTGCATCGATTCCTCGGGGCTCGGCCAGGTCGCCGGCCGCGCGCCTTCGCGCCAGCCGCCGGCCTCGTTGAACAAGGCGTCCATGCGCTCCTGCCAGTCGTCGCCGTCCTCGACCAAGCTGGACATCGGCACGCTGCGCCTGGCGCTGCGCAGGTGGTCGATGATCCGGTTGCGCAGGATGGCGAACACCCAGGTCTTCAGCGTCGACTGCCCGGCAAACGTGGACGCCTGCCGCAGCGCCGCCTCGATCGATTCCTGGACGATGTCCTCGGCGGCGTCGGCGTTGCGGAGTTGAAGTCGGGCGAAGCGAACCATGTCGCTGCGCAAGGCCCCGAGCGCTTCGGCGCTGAGTTCGATGACCGACCGATCTGCGGATTTCGACGATTGCGGTAAATCCGGACTTCGTACCATTCATTCCCCCCGAATGCGCATCCGTTCAATGCGCGGCCGGCCTGCATTGCGCGAACCGCCAGGCGCGGGTTGCTCCCGACCCTCGGGGCGCGAAGGCCCCAAGGGCATGGACGTTGGCGCCGGCCGATTCCTTACACCCTTCGAAGTCGGGTGCAGGGAACCGGCGGCGCAGGCTCATGCCCGCGACGGGCGCGATCAGGGCGCCTTGGCCTCGATGGCGAACTGGAAGCTGTTGCCTCCGATCAGCTCGACCGTCGGCCGGTACCAGCCCGGCCTGTCGCCGGCCTTGAACTGGATGGCGAGCAGGCCCGGGTTCGGCTTGCCGCCGCCCATCGCCGCGGGGTAGCCGGCGCTGCGCAGCACCTCGCCCGAGAGCAGCGGCCTGCCGTCGGCGCCCAGCGGGCTCGTCGAAGCCTGGCCCGTGGCGCCCTGTGGCGCCGCGCCGATGAGGCCGCCGACGACCTTGTCGACGGCCGGATCGAGCCGGTGGTCGCCGTTCGTGTCCTGCACCAGCAGGCCGCCGGTGTAGCGCGGGTAGTGCACGAGGTCGCGCGGCGCGATGCCCACGCCGTTCATCGGCTTGCCCTGCGCATCCCACAGCAGCACGCCCAGCTCCAGCGGCGCGACCTGGCCGGGCGCCACTTGCTGGAGCGTCGAGTTCAGCGGCGGGGCGAGCTGGAAATCGGTCGGCGCCAGGCGTGCCGGCGGTGCATGTTCGAGCACGTCGATATGGCCGTTCCAGACCTCGATCGCACGGCCGTCGGCGGCCGCATGGGTCACCGTCACCGGATACGAGCCCGGCGCCGGATCGATGAAGGTCTCGCCGCGCAGGTGGATGACCTTGATGCCGGGCGCATTCGCGCCGTCGATGCCGATGTCGCGGCTCGCGGTGACGACCATCGAATGGCCGGCCTCGTCGTAGGCGACGCGGTACTGGCCGGCCAGGTGCACGTCGCGCTGCGGCCAGCCCTTGGTCAGCACCAGGTTGCGGTCGGTGTCGGCGCTGATCGGCGCGCGGGGGTTGCGCCTGAACCTCTCGGGCAGCGTGAGGCGCAGCGTGTCGCCGGCTTGCATGCCGAAGCCGGGCGTCGCCGGGCTCGAGTCCGGGTTCAGGACGAAGACCATGTTCGTCGGCTGCCCGGCGACGTTGCCGTCGAAGCTGACGGGCGAGGCCGCGGTGGCGAGCGTGCGCTCGAGCGGCGCCATCGACGTGGCGCAACCGGTGGCCGCGACCAGCGCGACGCCCAGGGCAAGAGCCGTTCGGATCATGAATTTTCCTCTTGGGGTTGAATCGTTCGAGTTGCCGTCAAAGGCTGACGGAGAAATTGACCCAGGCGTCGGGAAGCCGATTCAGCACCTGGGCTTCCAGCCATTTGTCGCCGCCGGTCAGGATGGCCAGGCCCATCAAGCCCAGCAGCAGCGCGAAGGCAAAGCGCACGCGCTCGATGCGCGCCAGCACCCAGTCGCGCACGCCGACGAAGCCGCTGCGCGTCAGGTAGGCCACCCCCACCAGCGGGATCGCCGCGCCGAGCCCGAAGAGGCCGAGCGCGACACCCCCGCGCGCCACGCCGCCCTGGCTCGCGACCAGGGTCAGCGCGGAGCCCAGCAGCGGGCCCGAGCAGGGGCTCCACACCAGGCCCAGCACGCCGCCGAGCGTGAAGGCGCCGATCATCGATCCGCCGTCGAGGCGGGTGGAGGCGGCGTTGGCCGAGTTCGCGATCGGCAGCATCCAGCCGGCGAAGCGCTCGCCGAGTGCCGGCACCAGCATGACCAGCGCAAACGCGATCAGCAGCGCCGCGCCGGCGGTGCGCACCGTCTGCTCGTCGACGCCCAGCGCCGGCCCGAGCGCCCCCAGGGCCATGCCGATGGCGGCGAAGGAGGCGATCATTCCCGTGCCCATCGCGAGCGGCGCGAAGCGGTTGCGCTGCAAGGCGCCGCCCAGGACCAGCGGCAGCAGCGGCAGGACGCAGGGCGACAAGGTGGTCAGGCTGCCCGCGGCCAGGCTCAGGCCCAGCTGGGGCAGGGAGAAGGCGATGGCCATGGCGCCGGCTCCGCGCCTACAGCGCCGCCTTCAGGGCCTGGCGCAGGTCGGCGGCGGAGGTGTCGCCGACGAGGCGCGCCACCTCCTTCTGGCCCTTGAGCACCACCAGGGTCGATTGCGAGTTGATCCTGAAGCGCCGCTCCAGCGCGCGCTCGGTGTCGTAGTTCACGCTCAGGATGGTCAGGTCCAGCCCCTTCTCGGACTTCATCGACTGGAATACCTTGTCCTGCGCGCGGCAGGTGGGGCACCAGTCGGCCCGGAAATGCAGCGCCAGCGGCTGGCCGCCGGCCTCGGCCTGGGCCAGTGCCTGCGGGGTATAGGGCTTGATGTCGAGGGCGTGCGCCAGGGCGGCGGAGCCGACCATCAGGGCGGCGACAATGGTCTTGACAAGCTTCATCGGAGGCCTTTCGCGGGATGCGTTGTGGGAGCGTATGAACTCCTAGTTCGCGTCCGCCCGGCGATCGGTTACAGCCCATCGAACTTTTTTTGGTGTTGCTGTAACCGATCTGCCCGCTACGGCGAAATATGCAGTGAGCCCAGTGCCAGAAGATCTCGAACAACGGCTTCGACCGCTGTGGCTCAGCGCCCAGATGGGCAACGAGGCGGCCTACCGCCAGGCCCTGGGCCTGGTGGCGGATCGGCTTCGGGGGTACTTTGCGAGCCGCTCGAACGGCTCTCCACAAGACGTCGAGGACCTGGTGCAGGAAACCTTGCTGGCGCTGCATCTGCAGCGCGGCACCTACGACAAGACCACCCCGGTGACGGCCTGGGTGCACGGCATTGCGCGCCACAAGCTGGTCGACCACTGGCGCCGGCGTGGACGCCATGACCGGCTCTTCGATTCCTTCGACGATCTTCCGGAGGCCTTGCATCCCGCGGCCGAGGCCGCTGCCGGCAGCCGGCATGACCTGGTGCAACTGCTCGGGCAACTTCCGGGCGCGCAACGGCGCTCGATCGTCGCGACCCGGCTCGAAGGACTGTCGGTCGAAGAAGCGGCGCGGCGCGAAGAACTGTCCGAGTCGGCGGTGAAGATCAACGTGCATCGCGGGCTCAAGCGGCTGGCCTTGCTCATCCGGGGCGGATCATGAAGACCGATCAACTCATCGACCTGCTCGCCACCCAGGCCGGACCGGCGCCGCGTCATGTCGTCCAGGCGCGTCTGTCGGCCGCCACGGGGCTGGGGCTGTTGCTGAGCGGTGCGGCCGCGCTGGCCGCCCTCGGACTGAATCCGGGGCTGCTCGCGATGGGCTCGGCCCTGGCGCTGAAGCTGGCCTATGTCGCCGGGCTGACGCTGGGCGCAGCCTGGCTGGCCGAGCGGGCTTCGCGGCCGGCCACCTCCTGGCGCGCTGCCGCGGGGCTGCTGCTCGGGGTCTTGATCGCGATGACGGCATTTGCGGCGGCCGCGTTCGGTGCGGCGGCCGACGACCAGCGCCAGGCCTTGCTGCTCGGGCATTCGTGGGCCTCGTGCTCGTGGCGCGTCGCGGCGCTGTCGCTGCCTGCCTTCGTCGCGGTGATCGTCGCGATGCGCGGCCTGGCCCCGACGCGGCCGCGGCTGGCCGGCTTTGCCGCCGGGCTGCTCGCAGGCTGCCTGGGCGCCCTGGGCTACGCGCTGTACTGCGCCGAGTTGTCGCCGCTGTTCGTGCTGGTCTGGTACTCGCTCGGAATCCTGGCGCCGGCGGCCATCGGCGCTGTTCTCGGGCCGCGACTGCTGCGCTGGTAGCCTTTTCGCGAACCACGATTCACGACCCGCGCCGGGCGGCTTCGGCCTCGAGCGCGTCGAGATCGGCGGCCCAGTCGAGGGGAATCCAGCTCAACACCTCGAGCCGGTGATCCCTGAGAGCCGATTCCCGGTCGGCGCGCCGCGCCAGCCTGCGATCCCTGCGGATCAGGACTTCTTCGACGAGCGGGCGGTACATCCGGACGAAGCCCGTCAACCAGCGGCAGGAGGGGGCGTGGCCGTCGATGCCATCGACGGCGAACCGGTCGATGAAGGACATCGTGGTCGCGGCGTCGAACCAGTGGCCCGCGGTGACCCAGCGGTTGACACTGAACAGCGCGACCGGCAGGCCGCGCGCGTCGAGCGAGATCGCGAACAGGTGGCTCGGAGCCGTGCGCACCCATCGCGGCCGGCCGGGCCTCAGGGTGCGGCGCTGGCCCGATGCGGTGGCGTGCCAGAACAGGTGCAGGTGGCCATGCTCCAGTTCGCCGTCGCGATGGGCGTGGTAATAGAACTGGGATCCGTGCCGCG
>JAGWTS010000154.1 GCA_028868875.1 Burkholderiales bacterium
GCCAGACGCGTCACCGTCACGTCGGCCTCGATGCCGCCGCGCTCGTTGAGCCATTGCGTGTAGGCCACGCGGCCGAGCTTCACATTGACCTTGGCGGTACCCATGCGATCGAGTATCCGGCAGGCGTCGCGCCCCTGGACGAGGAATTTCGCCATTGACGACTGGTCGAACAAGGCCACTGAATCGCGCACGGCACGGCATTCGGCTGCGGTGTTGCCGAACCAGTTCTGGCGCGCGTAGCTGTATTCGTAGCGCGGTTTCGTTCCGGGCTCGCCGAACCAGTTGGCGCGCTCCCAGCCGGAGAGCTCGCCCATGCAGGCGCCTAAAGCGAGCAGCCGGTCGTGGAAAGGCGTGCGGCGGGCGCCGCGCGCGCTTTCGACCTGGCGGAACGGCCAGTGCATCTGGTAGAGCAGGCCCAGGCTTTCTTTCGTGCGCTCGGCGAGGTAGGCGCGCGTGCCCTGGCAGGGCTGCATGCGCCGCACGTCCATGCCCGGCAGGTCGATGGGCGAGCGGCGGTCGCGAATCCATTCGGCCAGCACGCGGCCGGCGCCGCCCGAGCTCTGGATGCCGATCGAATTGAAGCCGCAGGCGACGAAGAGGTCGCGCACTTCGGCGGTCTCGCCCATCAGGTAGCGGTCGTCGGGCGTAAAGCTCTCCGGGCCGTTGAACCAGGTCGCGATGCCGGTCTGCTGCAGCGCCGGCACGCGCTCCATCGCCGCAGAAAGCACGGGCTCGAAATGCTCGAAATCGCCCGGCAATTCGTCGAAGCAGAAGTCTTTCGGGATGCCGTCCAGCGCCCAGGGCTTGGCCACCGGCTCGAAGGCGCCGAGCAGCAGCTTGCCGGCGTCTTCCTTGTAGTAGGCCCATTCGTCGGGCACGCGCAGCACCGGCAGGTTGCGCGGCACCGAGGCCATCGGCTCGGTGACGATGTAGAAGTGTTCCGCCGCCTGCAGCGGCAGGCGCAGGCCGACCTTGCGCCCCAGCCAATGGCTCCACATGCCGGCGGCGAGCACGACGGTGCCGGCGCGCAATTCGCCGCTCTGCCCTTCATGGCTGAACTTGACGCCGACGGCACGGCCGTTCTCGACCAGGATGTCGTCGACCTCGGCCTGCTCGACGACGCGGGCGCCGCGCTGGCGCGCGCCTTTGGCATAGGCCTGCGTCGTGTCGACCGGATTCGTCTGGCCGTCGTTGGGCGTCCAGATGCCGCCGACGATGTTCTTGCCGTCGAGCAGCGGATAGCGCTCCAGCACCTCGCGTGGGGAAAGCACTTGCGCCTCGACGCCGAAGGCCCGCCCCATCGCCGCATTGCGCTGGAATTCCTCGAAGCGCGACGCATTCAGCGCCACCGCCACCGATCCGTTCTGCTTGAAGCCGGTGGCTTGTCCCGTTTCGGCTTCGAGCGAGAGCAGCAGCTCCGAGGTGTACCTGGCCAGCTCGGTGAGGGTGCGCGTGGCGCGCAATTGCGGCACCAGCCCGGCCGCGTGCCAGGTCGTGCCGCAGGTGAGCTGCCGGCGCTCGAGCAGCACCACGTCGGTGAGGCCGATCTTCGCCAGGTGGTAGGCGATCGAGCAGCCGATGATGCCGCCGCCGACGATGACGACATCGGCGCGCTGAGGGATCGCAGCCATGCCCTTTACTTCCTCAGGCGCGGCGCGAGACGCTGTCCATCGGCGTGATCGGGGCCCAGATCGTCTCGGGCATGTCGGCGATGTTCTTGCGCGCCGCCCAGTCCATCGCCCAGACGTGGATGAACACCTGCGGCACGTCGTCGACGACGATGCGCTGGAATTCGGCGTACAGCTTCTTGCGCTTGTCGACATCGCGCTCGACGCTGGCCTGGGTCAGCAACTCGTCGACGCGCGGGTTGGAATAGTGCTGGGTGTTGGACCAGATGACGCCGGGCTTGATGTTGCTCGTGAGGTAGGTGCGGTGCACGCCGATCACGGGGTCGCCGTAGTTGAAGGCGCCGTCCATCGTGGCGTCGAAGTCGTAGGTCGAGATGCGGCGTGCCCAGGTCGGGAAGTCGGGCGAGGCGCGCACCGTGACCTCGATGCCCACCTTCTTCAGCGCCGGCTTCAGGTATTCGGCGATGGTCTGCGAGTTGTCGGGGGTATTGGGCAGGTAGTCGATCGTCATGCCGAAGCGCTGGCCCGAGGCATCGGGCTTCAGGCCCGCGGCATCGAGCAGCGCGGCCGACTTCTTCAGGTCGAGTTCGTAATGCTCGACCTTGTCGGTATAGAAAGGCGATCCGGGCGCGATCGGACCGGTGGCGCGCTTCGTGATGCCCTGCAGCAGCTTGTCCAGGATGAAGTGCTTGTCGATCGCGTAGGCGATGGCCTTGCGCACGCGCACGTCGTCGAAAGGCTTCTTCTTGAGGTTGAAGGCGAGCCAGCCGAGCGGGCCGATGGCGTCGCCGCCCTTGTTGGAGATCACGACATCGGGCGACTTGCGCAACTCGCGCAGCATCGCCAGGTCGCCGGCCTGGGGCAGGCAGTCGATCTCGCCGCGCGCGAGCGCCAGCGTCTGCGTCGACGGGTCGGCCATCAGGCGGATGATCAGGCGCTGGAACTTCGGCCGGTCCTTGATGAAGAAGCCTGCATGGCGTTCGAGCACGATCGCCTCGCGCGGCTTGAATTCGACCACCTTGTACGGGCCCGAGCCGACCGGCAGCATGTTCTTGGGGTTGGTGCGGATGGGCTGGCCGTCGTCGAAGAAATGCTTGGGCAGGATGGGGCAGAAGGCGGGCGACAAGGCCATCATGATGGCCGGCTGCGGCTCCTTCAGCCGGATCACCGCGATCTGCGGCGAAGGCGTGTCGACCTTTTCGACCGCGGCGAACATCGACTGGAAGGGATGGTTGGCCTTGATCGTCATGATCGAGAACGCCACGTCCTCGCTCGTGATGGGGCGGCCGTCGTGGAAGGTGGCGCCGGCGACGAGCTTGAGCAGGAGCGACTTGCCGTCGTCCTGGAAGGCCCAGCTCTCGGCCAGGTAGGGCTTGGGGTCCCAGCCGTTGTCGTAGCGCACCGGGCTGGCAAAGATTTGCGCCGCCGGAATGCCGGTCGCGGTGCCCGACTGGATCGCCGAATTGAGGTGCGCCGGCGTCGGGCCCATGGCGACGACCAGCATGTCGCTGGGGCCGGCGGCAAAGGCGTCGAAGCCGGTTCCGGCCAGCATCAGGGCCAGCAGTTCGCGGCGTTGCAATTGGATCGTCATCTCAGGACTCCTCTTCTGGGAAATGGTCAAGCGGGACGCAGGCCGGCAAGCGCCTGGCCGAACCAGGCCGCCCATTGGCGGCCGATGTCGCAACGGTCGGCGACACAGGCGTCGCTGACCGGGCGATACGGGGAAGCGCTCTTGCGGGCCACCGGCGCTGCGGCGGCGAGCGCCGAAACGCTGGCCGCCTGCGGCCGCGCCAGCATGTGGGGCACGCCCTCGAACACCGTGCCGGCGACGCGAACGTCCTTCAGGCCGTCGGCGCCGAGCTCGAAGGGGTCGTCTTCGAGGACGCAGAAGTCGGCCCGCTTGCCGGCCGAGATCGAGCCCACCTCGTGCTCGACGCGCAAGGCCCAGGCGGCATCGATCGTGATGCCGCGCAGGGCCTGCTGGAGCGTCAGCCTTTCGTCGGGGGAGACGACGCGGCCTTCGCGCGTCGTTCGCGTCGCCGCGCACCAGGCGAGCAGCAAGGGCTCGGGCGGCGCCATCATGAAGTCGCTGTGGAACGACACTTTCAACCCCGCGCGCACGAGCGAGCCGCAGCGCGTGATTTGCGAGGCGCGCTCCGGACCGAGGCCGATGCGCGAATAGTCGTCGGCCAGGGCGTGGATGTAATACGGGTTGACGCTGGCGTGGGCACCCAAAGCGCTGATGCGCGCCGTCTGCGCCGCCGCGTGGTAGCCGACGTGGTGCATGAAGAAGCGGTGGTCCAAGCGCGGCCGCTCGGCCTGCGCGGCTTCGAGCGCGGCGAGCACCGAGTCCATGCCGGCGTCGCCGTTCACATGGACGTGGATCTGCCAGCCGGCGTTCCAGAGCGTGCGCACCCCCGAGGCCAGGACCGGCGGCGCCATCAGCCATTCGCCGTGGTGGCCGTCGATGTAGCCGGGCGGGTTCATCTGCATCAGCTGCGAGAACATCGCGCCGTCGGCGAAGAGCTTGGCCGCTTTCGAGAACCAGACCTTGGGCCCGCCGCGCTCGCGCATCGCCTCCATCGCCGGCAGGCCGGCCGCGAAGTCGATAGTCTGCTCGGGCGGACCCATGCTGCGGCCGGCGGCGCGGTTGGAGAAGCCGCGCGCGTCGAAGATGTTGACGACGCGCATGGGCGCGCCGCCCTTGTGCAGCACGGCGTCGAGCGCGGCGAGTTCGTATTCGGCGTCGACGCCGCCGAACAGCATGTCGCCCGCGGTCGTGATGCCGCCTTGCTGCATCAGCTGCGCCGTCATCGCGAGTCCGCGCTGGTACCACTCCGGGCGCAGGAAATGCGGCATCAGCCGGCCGAGGACGATCTTGTTGCCGGTCTCGAAGAAATGGCCGTCGGCCCAGTCGACCTGCGGATGGCCGGCGACGATCTCGGCCGTGATGCCGAGCTTGGTGGTGGCGGCGCTGTTGAGATAGCTCTCGTGGAACGAGCGCTGGATGAGCATGATCGGGCGGTCGGGGAACAAGGCGTCGAGTTCGACGCGGCCGAGCTTGCCGTGCAGCGAAGGCTGGTAGCCGAAGCTGATGAACCAGTCGCTCTTGTCCGGGTGCGCCGCCACGCGTTCGAGCAGCAGGCGGCGGTATTCCTCGGGCGTGCGCGCGGCCGGGCGCATGCTGCCGTCGGCCTGGCGCCAGGGCTCGGGCGCGATGTGCTCGGTCGGCATCAGCAAGGCGCCCAGGAAGGGGTGGATGTGGTTGTCGATGAGGCCCGGCAGCAGCACCTTGTCGGCGAAGCGCGTATCGACCGTCACCTCGCGCCCTTCGCGCCAGGGCGCCATCGACGCCAGGTCGCCGACGGCGACGATGCGCCCGTCCGCGACGGCGACCGCCGTGGCCTGCGGCAGCGACTCGTCCATCGTGTGGATGGCGCGCGCGGTAAAGACGGTCAAGGGGCTGCGAGCGTTCATGAGGTCTCCGGCAGGTGCGGGGGAAAGGCAGGGCGGCCGTTCAGCGCTGCGCCACGCGATGGGCGCTGCTGAACAACTGGCTCGCCTGGACGGACTGCGCCAGAGGCAGCAGCGCCGGCGCCTGCGCCCGGCGCACGGGGCTCGCCTGCCAGTCGAGGAAGGACTGGCGATCGGCCCATTCGACGGTGACGCACAGCGCGTCGGGATCGTCCTCCGACAGCAGCAGCTCGCCCTGGAGAAAGCCGGGAATCGTGTCGCGGCATTCCTCGATGATGCGGCGCGCGACGAAGGCCGCCGCCAGCTCGTCACGCCGCCCGGGCTGCGCGCGCACGGACAACCAGGCCCTGAACGTCATGCGCTCGTCGCCCGGCGGCCACCGACGGCGAAGAGGGGCGCCGGCGCGATCGCAGCGGCTTCGGGCAGCGGCTCGCCCAGGGCCTGGCGGCTGCGGGCTGCGAAAGCGGTCAGGGAGGAAAGCGGACTCATGGAAACTCTCGATCGGCGTTCGCCTGCCGCGAAATCGGCAATTCACAACCGTGAAATACTTTCGCAGACTTTCATTTGAGCCGGATCCGTGATTTCCCTCGGGACCATGGCGCATTGCACGCCTGCGACCCCAGAGCCACCGGTCCAGATCGGTGTTTTCGATGGGTCCAGCGCCGCAATTTCGCCGTGCGCGCGTACATTGCCGCGGCCGTAGATCCACTTTCTCGAGGAGACCCTCCGCCATGGGACATTCCGAACCCCGAGTCGCAGCCGCCCTGCAGCCGTACTGGATGCCTTTCTCGCCGAACAAGGAATTCAAGGCCGAGCCGCGCATGGTCGCGCGCGCCAAAGGCATGTACTTCTACACGGCAGAGGGGCGCGAGATCATCGACGCCTCGGCCGGGCTGTTCTGCGTCGCCGCCGGCCATTGCCGGCCCGAGATCGCCGAGGCCGTCCATGCCCAGTTGCAGACGCTGGACTTCACCGCGCCCTTCCTGCGCGGGCATTCGAAGGCCTTCGAGCTCGCCCAGCGCATCACCGAGTACACGCCCGAGGGCCTCAACCGGGTGTTCTTCGTCAACTCGGGCTCGGAGTCGGTCGACACGGCGATGAAGATGGCGCTGGCCTGGCACCGGGCGAAAGGGCAGCCGCAGCGCCAGCTCTTCGTCTCGCGCGAGCGCGCCTATCACGGCGTCAACATGGGCGGGGTCGCGCTCGCCGGCATGGTCAACAACCGGCGCGCCTTCGGCGTCGGCCTGGCCGGCGTCTACCACATGCGCCATACCGCCTTGCCGCAGAACCGCTTCGTCAAGGGCCAGCCCGAACATGGAGCCGACCTCGCCGAGGACCTGCTGCGCTTTTGCAACCTTTACGGCGGCGAGAACATCGCCGCGGTCTTCGTCGAGCCCACGGCCGGCAGCTTCGGCTGCCTGCCCCCGCCCAAAGGCTACCTGAACCGCCTGCGCGAGATCTGCGACCAACAAGGCATCCTGCTCGTGTTCGACGAGGTCATCACCGGCTGGGGGCGCATGGGCGCGAACTTCGGCGCCCAGGCCTTCGGCGTCACGCCCGACCTGATGACCATGGCCAAGGCCCTCACCAACGGCGCCCAGCCGATGGGCGCGGTCGCCGTGCGCCAGGGCATTTACGACGACATCATGAACGCCGGCCCCGCCAACGGCGTCGAGTTCTTCCACGGCTACACCTATTCGGCGCACCCGGCCTCGTGCGCGGCCGGTCTGGCGATGATGGACATCTTCGCCAAGGAGCGCCTGATCGAGCGCGCCGCGGCGATGAGCCCGCGCTTCATCGATGCGATCCACTCCCTGGCCGACTGCCCGGTCGTGACCGACATCCGCTCGGTCGGGCTCATGGCCGCGATCGACGTCGCACCGCAGGGTGCGCCCGGCGCGCGCGGCCACGAGGCGCAAAAGCGCCTGTTCGACAGCGGCCTGAACCTCAAGAGCACGGGCGACGCCCTGCTCGTCGCGCCGCCGCTGGTGATGGAAGACCGCCACCTCGACGAGATCGTGACCAAGCTGCGCGCCCTGCTGCGCCAGCTCTGAGCGCGCCCCGGGCGTGACGGGCTTCACGCCCGCCACGCTTCAGCATGGGGCCCGATGCGCCGAAGACGACGCTGACTCGGTCAGCGCCGTCGCCGGCCGCCAGAGGCCCGATGATCAAGCCGTCCCTGCCCCCGCTCCTCTCGAAGCTGCGCATTGCGCTGGCGGTCGCGGTCCTCGGCATCGCGATCTCCGCCTGGGGCTACCTGAGTACCCGGCGCCAGATCGACGAGGTCGAGACCCGGCTCGCGATCGGCCTGGACGTCGGCGACGCCATGGCGTCGATCCGGCGCGCGATCCAGGTCAACCTGTTCTATTGCACCTCGGTCGTCGGCCTGTTCGACGCCTCGAACGCGGTCGCTCCGCCCGAGTTCGAGCGCTTCGCGCAGCACATCCTGGCTTTCGACGGCCGCGTCAGCCTGCAGGCGCTGGAATGGATTCCTGCCGTCGGCGCCGCCGATCGCGCGGCCTTCGAGACGCGCACGCGGACCGAAGGCCAGCCCGGCTTTCGCATCACCGAGAAGGACGCGCGGGGCCAGCCCGTGACCGCAGCGCAGCGCCCGGTCTACTTCCCGGTCGACTACATCCAGCCCCGGAGCGGCAACGAGAAGGCCTTCGGCTTCGACCTGGGCTCGAATCCGCAGCGCCTGGCCGCGCTCGAGGCGGCGCGCGACGGCGCGGCGATGGTCGCGACCGCGCCGATCCGCCTGATCCAGGAGCGCGGCGAGCAGCGCGGCTTCCTGATCTTCGCGCCCATCTACAGCGGCGCCGGCGTACCCGCCGACCTCGCTGCGCGGCGCGCGCGCATCGCCGGCTTCGCGGTCGGCGTCTACCGCGTCGGCGACCTGATCGGCCACGCGCTGGCCCCCCTCCCCGTGCTGCGCGGCTTCAGGGTCCGCGTCGTCGACGTGACCGAGGGCCGGGACGAACCGATCTATGCCAGCGCCCCGGCCCAGCCCTGGGCCCCCGGGCCCTGGGCGCGCGCCGAGACGATCGCGGTCGCGGGCCGGAGCTGGCGCGTCGACTTCGACCCGCGCGCCGCCTACCTCGCGGCGCACGAAGGCAGCCTGCCGGAGTCGATCCTGGCCATCGGCCTGCTCCTCACCGCCGGGGTCGTGCTCACGATCCGCCACCAGCAGCGCCGGCGCGAGGATGCCGAAGCCTTTCGCGCCGCGACCGCGCGCAGCCTGGTCGAGAAGCAGGCCTTGATCGACCGCCTGCGCGAGGCCCAGATCCAGCTGCTGCAGTCGGAGAAGATGGCCACCATCGGCCAGCTCGCGGCCGGCGTCGCGCACGAGATCAACAACCCGATCGCCTTCGTCAGCGCCAACCTGCGCGAGCTCGGGCGCTACCTGAAATCGCTGCTGACGCTGGCCGATGCCTACGCCGAGCACGACGCTGAATTGCCGGCCCCGGCGCGGCGCCGCCTGGCCGACCTGCGCAGCAGCGAGGACATCGAGTTCATCGCCGAGGAGGCGCCCGGCCTCGTCGCGCAGAGCGAAGAAGGCATGCAGCGCGTCAAGGGCATCGTCGAGGGGCTGAAGGACTTCTCGAGGCCGGGCGAATCGGGCCTGGCCTGGACCGACCTGAACCAGTGCCTGCGGCGCACGCTCGAGCTGGCGGCGCCGCAGATCCAGGCCAAGGCCGAGGTGCAGGCCGACTACGGCACGCTGCCCGAGATCGAATGCGAGCCGAGCGCGCTCGGCCAGGTCTTTCTCGCCGTGCTCGTCAACGCGGCGCAGGCCATCGACGGGCGCGGCACGATCCGCCTGCGCACCCGCAGCGAAGGCGAGAACGTGGTCGTGGAGATCGAGGACGACGGCTGCGGCATCGCGGCGCAGCACCTCTCGCGCGTCTTCGACCCCTTCTTCACGACCCGGCCGCCGGGCCAGGGAACGGGCATGGGGCTGGCGCTGTGCTACGCCATCGTGAACCGCCACGGCGGGCGCATCGAGGCCCACAGCACCGAAGGCCGGGGCACGACGCTGCGCATCAGCCTGCCTGCGAACCGCCAGGGCCAGCCGGCGCCCGCGGCGGCCGCCGCGACCGCTCCGGCCTGACACGCGGGCCCCGGCCCGGGGATTTCAGGCCGCGCGTTCGGGCTTGACGAAGATCTCGAGCGGCCCCGAGCGCGGCTCGAACTCGCGGATGCGGCGGATCAGCGAAGGCGTGAGGCGGTGGCCCGCGCTCAGCATCAAGAGCCCGGTCGGGCTCACGAGGTCGCGCGAGAGCAGCATGTCGGGCTCGAGCGCGGCCGAGCCGAGCTTCAGATCGGTCGGGCGACGCGGCCGCTCGGGCTCGGTGAGGTGGAGGAAGACGTCGAGCACCTCGGGGTCGAACTGGCTGCCGCGGCCTTCGCGCATCAGCGTGCGCGCCTCGGCCACGCTCAACTTGGCGTCGACGAGCGTGCCGTGCTGCAGGGCGTCGAAGGTGTCGGCCACGGCGATGATGCGCGCGCCCAGCGCAATCGCTGCGCCGGAGAGCTTGTCGGGGAAGCCCAGGCCGTCGTGGCGCTCGTGGTGCGAGCGGATCATCGGCATCAGCGGCTGGAGTTCGTCCAGCGCCATGAGCGAGTTCTCGGCCCCCAGTGGATGGGCGCGGTACAAGGCGAGCTCGTCGTCGGCCAGGCGCTTGACCGGGCGCCCGATGATGCGGTCGGGCAAGGCGATCATGCCGATGTCGTGCAGCAGCGCGGCGACGAAGACCTGCAGCGTCTGCTCCTCGGGCAGCCCCATCTTGCGCGCGATGTCGCGCGCGCTGTCGGCGACGCGCCGGCAATGGCCCGCGGTCTGGCCGCCGCGCAGCTCGATCAGGTTCGAGAAGACCTTGATGGTCTTCAGATAGTTGCGCTGCAGCCGGTCGTTCGCGCCCTTCAGTTCGGCGGTGCGATCGGCCACGCGCTGTTCGAGTTCGCGGTTGAAGGCCGTGAGCTTCTCGTTCTGCTCGCGCGTCAGCGCCTCGAGCCGGGCCTTCTCGCGTTCGAGGGCGAGGCGCTCGGTCGCCTCGGCCAGCGCGCCCAGCAGTTCGTGCTCGTCCCAGGGCTTTTGCAGGTAGCGAAAGATGCGCCCGCGGTTGATCGCCGCCACCGTCGCGCTCATCTCGGCGTGGCCGGTGAGCAGCAGCCGCGCGATGCCGGGCCAGCGCCGATGCACCTGTTCGAGCAGGGCCGCGCCGTCCATGCCCGGCATGCGCATGTCGGAGACGATGACGTCCACCGGCATCTCGGCCAGGCGCTCGAGGGCCTGCGCGGCATCGCCCGCGGTGACGACGCTGTAGCCGGCACCGCGCAGCACGCGCTTCAAGGCCGAGAGGATGTTGGCCTCGTCGTCGACGCACAGCACCAACCAGTCGGCGGCGGCCGGCGCCGGCGCGTGCGCGAGGGCGTTCACGGCGCCGCGGCCTCCTCGTGGCGCACCGGGATCGTGACCCGGAAGCGCGAGCCGCGGCCGGGTTCGGAGTCGACCTCCATGCGCCCGCCGTGCTTGCGCACGATGCCGTAGGACAGCGACAACCCGAGCCCCGTGCCGGCGCCGACCGGCTTGGTCGTGAAGAAGGGGTCGAAGATGCGCAGGCGGTGCTCTTCGCTGATGCCGCAGCCGTCGTCCTCGACCTCGACCCAGGCCTCGCCGTCGGCGGCGCCGCTGCGCAGCGTGATGCGCCCGCGCGGCTTGTCGATGGCCTGGGCGGCGTTGACGAGCAGGTTCATGAACACCTGGTTCATCTCGGGAGCCAGGCACTGGACCTCGGGCAGCGCGCCGTACTCCTTGACGACGTCGGCCTTGTACTTGATCTCGTTGTTGACGATGTTCAGCGTCGAATCCAGCCCCCGGTGCAGGTCGGTCCACTCCCATTGCTGGTCGGCGTCGACGTGCGAGAAGTCCTTCAGGTCCTGGACGATCTTGCGCACGCGGGCGATGCCTTCGAGCGTCTCGCTCATCAGCGTGGGCACGTCCTCCTTCAGGTAGTCGAGCTCGATCTCGCGCCGCAGCGCCGCCAGCCGCGAGGCCGCGGGGGTGCCGCGCAGATGCTCCTCGGCCGCCTCGTAGGCGGCGAGCATGCGGAACAGGTCCTTCAGGTAGCGCTCGAGGGTCGTGAAGTTCGAGAACACGTAGCCCACGGGGTTGTTGATCTCGTGCGCGACGCCGGCGGCGAGCTGGCCGATCGAGGCCAGCTTCTCCGACTGCACGAGTTGCTCCTGGGCCCGGCGCAAGGCGAGGTCGAGATCGGCCGGGTCGCTCGCTTGCGAGCAGCTGGGGCACAGGGCGGGGGCAGGCAAACGGGCTTCCATGGCGGGGGTTGGGATCAGACTTCGAGTGCCGCGGCCAGCGAATCGACGCCGACCTCGACTTCGTCGAACAGGCTGGCGAAGACCGGGTCGGGCAGGACCACGCGCTGCCACGCGGCGACATCGACCAGCGGCACCATGTCGTCGGGCAGGCGCGCCAGGTCCAGCGCGTGGACGATGGCATTGGCGACGTGGACGCAGGCCGTGAGGCCGGCGTCGGCGGGGGCGGCGCGCGCGGGTTGGTGATGGCAGGCGATGGCCCGCGTGACCGCCGGCGGGAAATTCCAGTGCGCGGCGATCCAGGCCCCGACCTCGGCGTGCGGGGTCATGCCCAGCTCCGCCTCGACGGCGCTGATCTCGAGGTCGCGCGCACGCGCGTGCAGCACGAGGCTCTCCAGCGCCTGGGGGAAGTAGGCACGCATCGCGAGCAGCCCGATGTTGTGCAGCAGGCCGGCGACGAAGGCCTGGTCTTCGTCGATGCCGTGGCCGCGCGCCAGACCGCGCGCGGCGATCGCACTGCCAAGGGCATGGCGCCAGAAGCTGCCGGGGTCGAAGGCCGGGCTCGGGCCGGCCTCGAACTGCGAGGCCACCGCGGCCAGCGTGAGCATCGATTCGAGCGTGCGCCGGCCGACGAGCTGCACGGCGTCGCGGGTCGAGACGACGCGGTTCGAGACGCCGTAGAAAGGCGAGTTCGCCAGGCGCAGCACGCGCGCGGTGAGCGAGGCGTCGCAGGCCAGTTCCACCGCGACCGAGGCGAGCGTGGCCTCTTCGCTGCGCAGCGTCGCGAGCGCGCGCAGCGCCGCCTGCGGCAGCGGCGGCAGTTCGGCCACGCGACGCCGCACCTCGTCCGGCTCGAGGCGCAGCGGCGCCACGGCGCTTTCCTCGACCGCAAGCGCTGGTGCCTGCGCCGGGGCCGGCGCAGCAGCCGCGGCGCCGGGGCGGCGCTCGATCAGGCGGCGCAGCGGGTTCAGCCGGCCGGCCCGGCGGCTGTTGCGGAACAGGCGGTCGAGCCGCGCCGCGCCGGGCGCGGCAGGGGTGATGCCCGCCGCCGGCGTGGGGCCGGGGGCGAGGCTGCAATCGGAACCGGTGTCGATCATGGTCGCGTCCGGTCAGCGTTCGCAGTCGAAGAGCAGGAGCAGACTGTGCAGCGACGCCGTCGCCGGCAGCCGGCGCT
>JAGWTS010000155.1 GCA_028868875.1 Burkholderiales bacterium
CGTTGCGGTGGAGTCCTGATTCGAGGAGTTCATGCGGAGGCTCTCTATAGATGCAAAGCGTATACATCTTTTAAGGCCGCGACAAGCGGGCCCCGCAGCGCCCGCTTCTGCCGCGTGGGCATGGCTCGGAGCACGCGCGTGCCTGCAGCCTTCCCGGCACCCCGGACGCTGGGTGTTAACGTCTGCGCCGCATGCGAATGGCACGCGGCATTCGCACGCTATCGAGACCCTCAAACCAAAGGCCACTCCGGATGCGCGTCTTCATCGCCGGTTTCCAACACGAGACCAACACCTTCGCCCCGAGCCGGGCCGATTGGGCGGCTTTCGAGTCCGGCGCCACCTTCCCGGCCTGCTCGCGCGGCCCCGAGATGATCGAGCGCACGGCGCCGAGCAGTCTCGCAATGGGCGGCTTCATCCGCGATGCGCGCGAGCGCGGCTGGACCCTCGTGCCCTCGGCCTGGGCCGGCGCCTCGCCTTCGGCGCAGGTCACGCGCGAGGCCTTCGAGCGCATCGCCGGCATGATCGTCGAGGACGCGCAGTGCGAGCGCTTCGACGCCGTCTACCTCGACCTGCACGGCGCGGCGGTGGCCGAGCACCTGGACGACTGCGAAGGCGAACTGCTCGAACGCCTGCGCGCCGTCATCGGGCCGGCGATGCCGCTCGTCGCCAGCCTGGACCTGCACGCCAACGTCACCGAACGCATGCTGCGCCACGCCGGCGCGCTCACCGCGTTTCGCACCTACCCGCACGTCGATGCGCCCGACACCGGCGCCCGCGCCGCGGCGCTGCTCGCCACTCTCGCGGCTGGCGGCCCGTTCGCGACCCACGGCCGGCGCCTGCCCTTTCTGCTGCCGCTGAATTCGCAGTGCACGCTGATGGAACCCGCGGCCGGGCTCTTCGCCGACCTCGCGGCGCTGGAAGCGCAAAGCGGCGTGCACCTGAGCTTTGCGATGGGGTTCCCGGCCGCCGATTTCGCCGAATGCGGGCCGATGGTCTTCGGCCATGGGCGCGACTTCGAAACCGTGCAGGCCAACGTCGACGCGCTCGCCGAGAACGCGATCGCGGCGCGCGAAGAATGGGCGCTGGACCTGCTCGATCCGGCTGCCGCGGTGGCGCGCGCGCTAATGCTGGCCGAAGGGCTGGCCGAAGGCGCCAGCCGCCCGGTCGTCATCGCCGACACCCAGGACAACCCCGGTGCCGGCGGCGACGCCAACACCACCGGCCTGCTCCACGCCCTGCTCGCGGCGGGCGCCGGACGGCGCTTTCCCGGCCGCATCGCGCTCGGCCTGCACTACGACCCCGAGGCCGCCGCCGCGGCCCGTGCCGCCGGGGTCGGCGCGCAACTCGAGCTCTCGGTCGGCCGCGCCGTTCCCACCTTCGACGGCGGAGCGAGCGACCCGCCCGTCGTCGGCCGCTTCACGGTGCGCGCCGTGAGCGACGGCGTGCTGCCGATGCACGGCCCGATGACGGCCGGCGTCACCGCGCAACTGGGGCCGAGCGCCTGCGTCGAGATCGACGGCCTGCTCGTGCTGCTGGCCAGCGGCAAGATCCAGATGCTCGACCTCGACCTGGTCCGCTATCTTGGCGTCGACCCCGCGGCGATGAAGATCCTCGTCGTCAAGAGCTCGGTCCATTTCCGCGCCGCGTTCGGGCCGATCGCCGAGGTCGTGCTCGTCGCCCGCGCCCGCGGCCCGATGGCCGCCGACCCTGCCGAGCTGCCGTGGAAGCATCTGCCCGCATCGATCGCCCGCCGCCCCTGAAGAGGAAGCGCATGACCGACATCGCCCAGCGCCCGGCGCATTCGCTGCTGCAAGGACTCGCCGCGCGCGAGTTCTCCAGCGCCGAACTGCTGCGCCTGTACCTCGACCGCATCGAGCGCCTGAACCCGAAGCTGAACGCCGTCGTCACGCTCGACGCCGAACGCGCCCTGCAGCGCGCCGCGGCAGCCGATGCGGCGCGTGCCGCCGGCGCGCCGCTGGGCCCGCTGCACGGCCTGCCGATGACGGTGAAGGACAGCTTCGAGACCGCCGGCCTGCGCACCACCTCGGGCGCGCCGCAGCTCGCCGGCCATGTGCCCGCGGCCGACGCCGATGCCGTGGCACGCCTCGCCGCGGCCGGCGCCATCGTCTTCGGCAAAACCAACCTGCCGACCTTCGCGATGGACATCCAGTCGGTCAACCCGGTGTTCGGCTGCGCGAACAACCCCTGGGATTTGGCGCGCACCCCGGGCGGATCGTCGGGCGGCGCGGCGGCAGCGCTCGCCGCCGGATTCACGGCGCTGGAACTCGGCAGCGACATCGGCGGCTCGATCCGCATTCCCTCGCATTTCTGCGGCGTCTACGGCCACAAGGCGAGCCACGGCATCGTGCCGCATCGCGGCCACATCCCGGGGCCGCCGGGCAGCCTGCAGGAGGTCGACATCGCCGTCTTCGGCCCGATGGCGCGCAGTGCCGAAGACCTCGCGCTCGGCCTCGGAGTGCTGTCCGGCCCCAGCCCCGAGCGCAGCCCGGCCTGGCGGCTCGAACTGCCGCCGCCGCGCAAGAGCCGGCTCGCCGACTTCCGCGTCGCGGCCTGGCTCGGCGACGCCGAATGCCCCATCGACGCCGCGGTGCGCGAACGCCTCGAGGCCGCCGTCGAGGCCTTGCGCCGCGCCGGCGCGAAGGTCGACGAGGCCGCGCGCCCGGCCCATTCCTTCGGCGACGCGATGCGCGTGTTCCGCGCCCTGCTGATGTCGGCCACCTCGACCGGCCTGCCGCCGCCGGTGTTCGACGAATTGGTGCGCCAGGCCGGTTCGGACGCGGCGACTCCGGCGGGGCTGTTCGCGCGCAACAGCACGATGCGCCACCGCGACTGGATCCGCGTCAACGAAGAGCGCGAACGCCAGCGCCGCAACTGGGCCGCCTTCTTCGGCGACTGGGACGTGCTGCTCTGCCCGGTGACGCCGACGCCAGCCATCCCGCACGACCACGCCGAGCCGCCGGGCGTGCGCAAGCTCCTCGTCGACGGCCAGGAGCACAACTACTGGGGCCAGACCGATTGGCCCGGCCTCGCCGGCGCCGCCTTGCTGCCGGCCACCGTGGCGCCGCTCGGCTGCAGCGCCCAGG
The DNA here is from genome assembly GCA_028868875.1 of Burkholderiales bacterium. Classification (GTDB taxonomy): domain Bacteria; phylum Pseudomonadota; class Gammaproteobacteria; order Burkholderiales; family Burkholderiaceae_C; genus Rubrivivax. Next base: position 3,105 of record JAGWTS010000155.1, read on the forward strand.
GCCTGCCGGTGGGCGTGCAAATCGTCGGCCCTTACCTCGAAGACCGGACGACGATCGAATTCGCCCGGCTGCTCGGCCAGGTCATCGGCGGCTACCAGGCGCCGCCGGGGTACTGACCGAGTCTGATACAAGTGTGACGCGACCTCCGGTTTTCGCGTCATTTCTCGGTTCTATGATGCACTCTCCGTCATTCGCCATCGAGGAGCATCCCATGGGCATTCTGGACAAGCTGGAAGAAGTGGCTGGCGCTGTCGCCGCGGTCGAAGGCCTGAAGAAGCTCGATCCGGGGGCCGGTCTGTTGAGTGAAGCGGCGGCCGCCGTCGCCGGTTTCAAGGGCGTCGAGGTGGTCAAGGAAAAGCTCGCCGAGCACGCTGAAGACCAGCCGGCCGCCCCAGACCAGCCGGCCTGATCCGAGGCGGCGCCACGCCGCCGCTTTGCTTTTTCGAGGACCCGCGCCTCAGCCGCGCGGGTGGTGCTTGGCGTGCAGCTGGCGCAGCCTTTCGCGCGCAACGTGGGTGTAGATCGTCGTCGTGCCGATGTCGGCATGGCCCAGCAGCATCTGCACCGCGCGCAGGTCGGCGCCGTGGTTCAGCAGATGCGTTGCGAAGGCGTGGCGCAGGGTGTGCGGCGACAGCGGCGCGGTGATGCCCGCGGCCAGGGCGTGGCGCTTGATCAGGGTCCAGAACATCTGGCGCGTCATCGGCCCGCCGCGCGCGGTGACGAACAAGGCCGGGCTGTTGCGTGGCCCGAGGATGAGCGCGCGCGCCTCGGCCAGGTAGCGCTCGATCCAGACCCGGGCTTCGCCGCCGAAAGGCACCAGCCTTTCCTTCGATCCCTTGCCGACGACGTGGAGCACGCCTTCTGCGAGGCCGACGCGAACGGTTTGCAGTCCGACGAGTTCGCTCACGCGCAGGCCGCTGGCGTACATCAGCTCGATCATCGTGCGGTCGCGCAGGCCCAGCGGCTGCGCGGTGTCGGGCGCGGCGAGCAAGGCCTCGACCTGGGATTCGCTGAGCGACTTGGGCACGCGCAGGGGCTGGCGCGCCGCGAGCAGCCGCAGGGTCGGATCGGCGGCGACGAGGTGCTCGCGCACCGCCCAGCGGAAATAGCGCTTGAAGACCGTGAGGCGCCGGTTCGCGCTGCTCGCGCGGGTGCCGGCGTGGCGCTCGCTGGCGTAGGCAAGCAGGTCGGATTCGCGGCTCGCGTCGAGCGCGCGGTCTTCGTGCTCGGCGAGCCAGCGCGCGTAGAGCTCGAGGTCGCGCCGGTAGGCCGAGAGCGTGAGCGTGGCCAGCCCGTCCTCGATCCAGAGCGCGTCGATGAAGCGGTCGATCGAGGCCCGGCTTTCGGTCTTCACGCGCCGTTCACTCGAGCGCGAGATGGGCGGTTTCGACCACCTTCTTGTAGATCGCGTATTCGGCGCGGATCTGCGCCGCGAATTCTTCCGGGCTGTTGCCGATGACGATCGAGCCGGTGTCCTCGATGCGCTTCTTCACCTCGGGCAGCGCAATCGTGGACCGGACGGCGGCGTTGAGCTTGTCGACCACCTCGCGCGGCAGCCCCTTCGGGCCGTAGAGGCCGTAGTACGCCATGCGGTTGACGGGCTCGAGCCCCACTTCCTTGAAGGTCGGCACATTGGGCAATGCAGCGAGCCGGCTCGGCGCGGCCACGACGATGGCGACGAGCCGCCCTTCCTTGATGAAAGGCAGCGCCGAAGGCAGGTTGTCGAAGACGATCTGCACCTGGCCCGAGACCGTGTCGGTCAGCGCCGGCCCGGCGCCGCGATAGGGAATGTGGGTGATGTGGACCCCGGCCAGGGTCTTGAACAACTCCGTCTGGAGGTGGCCGATGCCGCCCGTGCCCGAGCTGCCGTAGCTGTACTTGCCCGGGTTCTTCTTCAGCTCGGCGATGAAGCCCTGGTAGTCGCGCGCCGGAAACTTCGGGTTCACCGCGATCACGTTGGGCGTGGCCGCGATGTTGACGATGGGCGTGAAGTCGCTGAGCGCGTGGTACGGAATCTTCGGGTTGATGGCCGGGTTCGAGGCCGTCGTCGAGACGGTGGCCATGCCGATCTGGTAGCCGTCGGGGGTCGCCTTGGCGATGTCGTTGGCACCGACCACGCCACCGCCGCCGGCCCGGTTCTCCACCACCAGCGCCTGGCCCAGGAAGGGCCCGATCTTCTCGGCGACGACGCGGGCCACGATGTCGGTGGTGCCGCCGGGCGCGAAGGGCACGACCAGCCTCACGCTGTGGGCGGGCCAGCTCTGGGCGTGCGCCGCCAACGGCAAGGCGAACAGGGTGCAGACAAGGCATCCAAGACGGCGTCGGTTCATGAGATTGCGGGCTGGTTGGGGGAGTGCGGGTCATTGTGCGGCAAGGGCGCCGCGCCGCCCTGGGCCAGCGCCCAGTCGATGTGCTCGCGCCCGAGTTCGTCGGCGTCTTCGCGCGCCGCGGCCAGCGCCTTCGCGATGGCGGGCGCGGGCCCGGCGCGCAAGGCATTGCCCAGGGCCACGGCAAGGTTGCGGCGCCAGCGGCTCCAGCCGATGCGGCGGATCGCGCTGCCTTCGGTGCGGCGCCCGAATTCGGCTTCGCTCCAGCCCCAGAGCTCGAGCAGGCCGGCGCCGGAGAAGCCGGCGCGCGGGTCGAAGTCGGCGAGCGCCGAGACGCGCGCGAACTTGTTCCAGGGGCAGGCCAGCTGGCAGTCGTCGCAGCCGAGGATGCGGTTGCCGATGAGCGGGCGAAGCTCGACGGGAATAGGCCCCGCGAGCTCGATCGTCAGGTAGCTGATACAGCGCCGGGCGTCGAGCCGGTAGGGGGCGACGATGGCCGCGGTCGGGCAGGCCTCGATGCAGGCCGTGCAGCTCCCGCAATGCGCGGCCTCGGGCTCGGTCAGCGGCAGCGCGAGGTCGACGAAGAGTTCGCCCAGGAAGAACATCGAGCCCGCATCGCGGCGCAAGGCCAGCGTGTGCTTGCCGCGCCAGGCCAGCCCGCCGCGGCTCGCGAGCTCGACCTCGAGCACCGGCGCCGAGTCGCAGAAGACGCGGTGGCCGAGCGGCCCGATCTCGGCAGCCAGCCGATCGGCCAGGCGCTGCAGGCGCTGGCGCAAGACCTTGTGATAGTCGCGCCCGCGGGCGTAGACCGAGACCATGGCGCGCTGCGGATCGGCCAGCGCCGCGCGTTCGCGCGCGGCCCAGTCGGGCGGCGTGTCTTGCGGCAAATAATCCATGCGCGCGCTGATCACGCGCAGCGTGCCGGGAACCAATTCGGCCGGCCGCGCTCGTTTCGAGCCATGCGCCGCCATGTAGCCCATCGATCCGTGAAAGCCTGCCTCCAACCAGGCCTGCAATCCCGGCTCGGCCGCGGCCAGGTCCACGTCGGCGACGCTGATCTGGGAGAATCCGAGCCCGAGCGCCCACTCCCGCAGTTGCTGCAAGAGCCGCTGCCCGTCGAAGTGATGCTGCCCCTGCATGAGCCGATTCTAGAAACCCGTTCGATCACCTGGCGCGACGAAGCCGAATGCAGCGCCTGGGCCGCCGCCCTGGCGCTGCGGCCGGGGCTGCGCGAAGCCTCGATCGAACTGCGCGGTCCGCTGGGCGCGGGCAAGACCAGCTTCGTGCGCCATCTGCTGCGCGCGCTCGGCGTGGCCGGGCGCATCAAGAGCCCGAGCTACGCCGTCGTCGAGAGCTACGCGCTTGCCGGTCCGGCGGTCTCGCACTTCGACTTCTACCGCTTCGAAGACCCGCGCGAATGGGAGGACGCGGGCTTTCGCGAAGTCTTCGCCGCACCCGGGCTGAAGCTCGTCGAATGGCCCGAGAAGGCGGCGGCGCTGCTGCCCCGGCCCGACCTGCGCCTGACGCTGTCGGTGCGCGACGACGAGGCGCGCCAGGTGCAAGTGCAAGCCTTCACGGCGCTCGGCCGGAGCCTGCTCGCATGAAGCGGCGCGGCGCGCTGCTCGGCTTCGGCACGGTGCTGCTGTCCTTTGGCGTTCGCGCCGTGGCAGGAGGCGCGGGCATCGTCGCGGTGCGGGTCTGGCCGGCGAGCGACTACACCCGGCTCACGATCGAGTCCGACGGCGCCCTCTCGGCCCACCACGAGCTCGCCGAGAACCCGCCGCGCCTGGTCATCGACCTCGACGGGCTCGACCTCGACGACCATCTGCGCAGCCTCGTCGGCAAGGTCCAGCCCGACGACCCCTTCATCGCCGGCGTGCGCGTGGGCCAGTTCCAGCCGCATGTGGTGCGCCTCGTGCTCGACCTCAAGCAGCCGGTGCTGCCGCAGCAGTTCACGCTGCCGCCGGTGGCCGCCTATCGCGACCGCCTGATCTTCGACCTCTACCCGAGCGCCGCTCCCGACCCGCTGCTGGCCCTGGTGCGCGACCGCGAAGCCGCCGACGAGCGCGCCGCCCGGGCGCTCGAGGACGCGCTCGGCGAGCTCATCGCCAAAGTCGACCGTCCGGGTGCGGCGCTCCCCGCGCCGGCCCCCAGCCCTGCGCCGCCGGCCCGGGTGGCGCCGCCGCGCAAGCCACCGACGCCGCCGTCCGAGGCCGACCTGCAGCAGCGCGTGGACCGCCTCGTCATCGTCGCCATCGACCCCGGCCATGGCGGCGAAGACCCGGGCGCGACCGGGCCGACCGGGCTGCACGAGAAGGACGTGGTCCTCGCGATGGGCCTGCAGTTGCGCGAGCGCCTGGAAAGCACGCCCGGCCTGCGCGTGATGATGACGCGCGACGCCGACTTCTTCGTGCCGCTGGGCGAGCGCGTGCGCAAGGCGCGCCGGGTCCAGGCCGACCTCTTCATCTCGATCCACGCCGACGCCTTCTACAAGCCCGAGGCGCACGGCGCCAGCGTCTTCGCCTTGTCGACCCACGGTGCCAGCAGCAGCGCGGCGCGCTGGATGGCCGAGCGCGAGAACGCGGCCGACCGCATCGGCGGCGTCAACGTCGCCGGCGTGCGCGATACCCAGGTCCTGCGCACCATGGCCGACATGAGCATCACGGCGCAGATGCGCGACAGCCTCAAGTTCGGCAGCGACATGCTGCGCCGCATCGGCCGGGTCGGGCCCCTGCACAAGGGCAGCGTCGAGCAGGCGGCGTTCGCGGTGCTCAAGGCCCCGGACATCCCGAGCATCCTCGTCGAAACCGCCTTCATCTCCAACCCCGACGAAGAAGAAAAGCTGCGCGACCCGGCCTACCGCAGCCGCATCGTCGCCGCGCTGGACTCCGGCATCCACCACTACTTCGCGCAGAACCCGCCGCTCGCGCGCCAACGCACCCTCTGACGCCGACGCGGCGGCACGCGGCGCCGCGGCGCCGGCTGCGACCCCGGCGCCGCAGGGCCCGGGCTTCCTTCCTATACTCCAATGCCTTGGACCCCGGTGCGGCCTGGCCCCGGGGGGCTGCGAAGCGGGGTCGCATGTCGCATGGCTCGATGACGGTATCGCTGGTGCTGGGGGGCGGGGGAGCTCGCGGCCTGGCCCATATCGGCGCGATCGAATGGCTCAACGCCAACGGCTACCGCATCCGCTCCATCTCCGGCTCGTCGATCGGCGCCCTCGTCGGCGGCATCTACGCCGCCGGCAAGCTCGACGCCTATGCCGACTGGTCGCGCCGGCTCGAACGCCACAATGTCGTGGGGCTGCTCGACCCCGCCCTCGGCCGCGCCGGGCTGTTCAAGGGCGACCGCATCATCGGCGTGTTGCGCGCGCTGGTCGGCGAATTCGCCATCGATGCCTTGCCGCTGGCCTTCACCGCAGTCGCCACCGACCTGCACACGGGCGAGGAAGTCTGGCTGCGCGAAGGCCCGCTGTTCGACGCGATCCGCGCCTCGATCGCGATTCCGCTCGTGTTCACGCCGTTCGAGCTCGGCGGCCGGACCCTGCTCGACGGCGCTCTCGTGAATCCCCTGCCGATCGCCCCGACCCTCGACGACGGCACCGACCTGACCGTGGCGGTGGACCTCAGCGGCCCGCCCGAGACGCCGCCGCCCCGGCCCGCGGCGACGGCCGCGGCGGAGCCGGCGGGCTACGCGCGGCGCATCCGTGGCTTCGTCGGCAGCCTGTCGCTCCCCCGGCTGGGCGAAGGCCTGAGTCCCGGCATGCTGGACATCGCCTTCGTCTCGATGCAGGCGATGCAGGACACGATCACGCGGCTGCGCCTGTCCTCCTACGCGCCCGACGTGACCGTGTCCATTCCCCGCAATGCCTGCGGCTACTACGAGTTCTGGCGCGCGGACGAGATGATCGAGATCGGCCGGCAACGCACGGCGAGCGCCTTCGCCCGCTTCGACGCCAGCGCCCCGGAACGCGCCGTAGCCCCTGGCGGCGCGGCCGCGGACGACAGCACGACGAGGCCTCGTCCGACACGCGGCGAGCGCGGACCGGGCTAGGCTTGCCCCAGGGCCCACGAGTCGGGTCGGCGTGGCCGCGGCGCCCGATCGCGGCCCAGGAGCAAATTCATGAACCCATTCCCTCGATCGATCTTCGCCGGCCTCGCCGCCGTTGCCGCGTCGCTGGCGCTGTCCCCGGCTCCGGCGTATGCCGGCGTGAGCTGGTCCATCGGCATCAACGTGCCTGGCTATCCCGTCGGCGTGGGCGCGGTGGTGTCCAACGGACCCTACTTCGTGGCGCAACCGGTCTACGTCGCGCCGCCGCCGGTCGTCTACGTGCAGCAGCCACGCTGGGTCTACCCGGCGCCGGTGGTCGTGACGCCTTCGCCGGTCTATTACGGCGTGCCAGGGCGGCGCGGCTACGAAAGGCACCGCCACTGGCACCACCGCGAAGACCACGACGACCGGCGCTGAGCGACCGGAGCTCGCTCCCCTCTTTTCCGACCGATTCAGGGGCCGTTCGAGCGTGCGGGCTACGCCAGCTCCCGATCGCTGCTCAGCGCCCGCTCTCGCGGGCGACGCCCAGCCGGCGCGCGAGCTTGTTCAGGTTGCTCGGGTCGAGCCCGAGCTGGCGCGCGGCGAGCGCCCAGTTGCCCTCGCTGGCCGCTACGGCGCGACGAATCGCCTCGCGCTGGCACTGCTCCACCGCGCTGCGCAGCGAGGCCGGGGCCAGCGGCGCCGCATCCGTCGCCGCGCCGCCCCCCGCTGAAGGCGCGCCAGAAGCCACCGCTTCGGGCGGCGCCGGCGCCGACTGCCACTCGAGATCGAGCAAGGTGGGTTCGAGGGTGACGATGGCCGAGCGTTCGGCGCCGCGGCTCACGGCCTTGATCGCGGCCCGGCTCACGACGTGCTCGAGCTCGCGCACGTTGCCGGGCCAGGAATAGCGCAGCAGCAGTTCTTCGGCGGTGGCCGACAGGCGCAGGCTGCGCAAGCCCAGCCGGGCCCGGTTGAGTTCGAGAAAGCGCCCGGCCAGCAGCAGGATGTCGCTGCCGCGCTCGCGCAAGGGCGGAATCGGCACCGGGTAGACCGAGAGCCGGTGATAGAGGTCGACGCGGAACCCGCCCTCGCGCACGCTCTGGCGCAGATCGCGGTTGGTGGCGGCGATGACGCGCACGTCGACGCGGCGCGGGCGGTCCTCGCCCAGGCGCTGGACTTCGCCGTTCTGCAAGGTGCGCAGGAGCTTGGCCTGCACCGGCAGCGGCAGTTCGCCGACCTCGTCGAGGAACAGCGTGCCGCCGCTCGCGGTCTCGAAGCGCCCCGCGCGCTCGCTGCCGGCGCCGGTGAAGGCACCGCGCACATGGCCGAACAGCTCGCTTTCGGCGAGCGATTCGGGCAGGGCCGCGCAATTGACGTGGACCAGGGCCTTGGGCCGCCCCGAACGGCGGTGCAATCGGCGCGCGAACAGCTCCTTGCCGACACCGGTCTCGCCGAGCAGCAGCACCGGCAGGTCGGAGGCCGCGACGACGTCGAGCTCGTGCAGCAGCTGCAGCAGTTGCGGGCTCTGGCCGACGATTTCGTCGTCGTCGAGGGCGCCGGCTCCAGCCTCGGAATCGGGCGCCGCATCGGCGTTGCCGCGCATCTGGCGCAGGCTGCGCACCTCGTCCTCGAGCCGGGTGATGCGCACCGCCGCCTCGGCCAGCACCGCGGCATGCATCAGGCGCTCGTCCGAGACCGCGGCGAAGGCCGCCGTGCCCAGCGCATCGAAGGTCAGGGCGCCCCAGAGCGCGCCCTCGACGTGCAGGCTGATGCCAACGCAGTCGTGCACCGGCAAGGGCACGCCCGCCTGCGCTTCGAGCAGTCCGTCGTAGGGGTCGGGCAAGGTGCTGCCGTAGCCGAAGCGCACCGGCTGGCGCTGCGCCATGATGGCCGCGAGCCTCGGGTGCAGCTCCACCTTGAAGCGGCGCCCGAGCGCGTCGTGGGCGAGGCCGTCGACCGCCACCGGCAACAGGCTGTCTTCCTGGCGCCGCAGCAAGGCCACCGCGTCGCAGCCGAAATGGGCGCGCAAGGCATGAACCATTCTCTGCAGGCGCACGGCCGCCGGCAAGGCCGTCACCAGATCGGCGAGGAGCACTTCGTTGATCATGGTCTTTTATACCACTATACGGTTTGTTTGACCATTTTTATCAATGGTCTTTCATACCAACAAAATCGCAACTCATTGATTAAACAAGACTACTTACCTGGCAAGGGTCTTGCGATTTGGAGCAGCAGCCTCTTGCACCGAGGCCAGGAGCCGCTCCATGACCGTCATCGAACACCCCAAGCACCAATGTGCTGACCGCGCCTCGCAGGCCGCCTCCCCGCCGCCTGCTGCCCCGAGCCCGAGGGACTGGCGCGGTGCCGGCAATGCCGCGCTCGTCGAATACATCATCGCGAACTACCACGACCGCCTGCGCGGGCAGCTGCCGGAACTCGTGCGCCTCGCGCGCAAGGTCGAGACCCGCCACGGCGACCGGCCCGATTGTCCGAGCGGCCTGGCCGACCACCTCGACGCCACGCACCAGGAACTCGAAGGCCACCTGCTCAAGGAAGAGCGGATCCTGTTCCCGATGCTGGTCCACGCCGGCGCCAGCGCCGCGCAGGGCCCGATCTCGATGATGAAGTTCGAGCACGAACAGCACCTCGAGGCCGTGCGCCGGATCGACGAGCTGACGCGCGACGGGGTGCCGCCAGCCGACGCCTGCAACTCCTGGCGCACGCTCTACGCCGGCCTCGTGCAACTGCGCCAGGACCTCGGCGAGCACATCCGACTCGAGAACGATTTCCTCTTCAGCGGCCTCGCCGCGGCATCGCCGCAGGCCTGAACCCGCCCCCCGACCTTCACCACCACCCGCAGCACCCGACATGCAGCAAGTCTTCACCAAGGCCATGGCCCGCAACATCTTCATGGGCGGCGCCGTCTTCTTTCTCCTGATCTACCTGATGCTGACGCTGGACACCTGGCACCAGATTCCGGCGCGCGACCATGCCGAGCGCCTGACCCCCGCGGTCGCGCGCGGCAAGTACCTGATCGACCGCAACAACTGCATCGGCTGCCACACCATCAACGGCGAAGGCGCGTATTACGCCCCCGAGCTGGGCAACGTCTACACCCGCCGCGGCCCCGATTTC
>JAGWTS010000156.1 GCA_028868875.1 Burkholderiales bacterium
CGAACTGGCCCACGTCGCCGGTGCGGAAGTAGCCGTCGGCCGTGAAGGCCGCTTCGTTGGCCTCGGGCTTTTGCCAGTAGCCGCTCATCACCTGCGGCCCCTTGACGCAGATTTCGCCGGCCTCGCCGACGCCGGCTTCGCGGCCCTCGTCGTCGAGCAGCTTGATGTCGGTCGAAGGCACCGGCAGGCCCGTGGTGCCGCTGAATTCGTCGATGAAGGCCGGGTTGAAGGAGACCACCGGCGAGGTTTCCGACAAGCCGTAGCCTTCGCGGATGAAGTTGCCGGTGATCGCCTTCCAGCGCTCGGAGGTGGCGCCCACCACCGCGGCCCCGCCGCCGCCGGCCAGGCGCAGGCGCGACCAGTCCACCTCTTTCAGGCCGGGGTGCATGGTCAGGCCGTTGTAGAGCGTGTTCACGCCCACGAACACGGTCGGGCGCGCGGCCTTGATCACCGCAATGAAAGCGTCCATGTCGCGCGGGTTGGCGACCAGCCAGTTCTCCGCCCCGACGGAGAAGTAGCTGATGAAATTCACCATCAACGCGAAGATGTGGTACAGCGGAATGGCCGTGATCACCACCTCCTGCCCCGGGCGCATCGCCTCGGGCATCATGACCTTGTACTGCTCGGCATTGGCCACCAGGTTGCGATGCGACAGGACCGCGCCCTTGGACAGGCCGGTGGTGCCGCCGGTGTATTGCAGGAACAGCGGGTCGGCGCCGCCGAGCGCCACCGGCCGGCGCACGAGGCCCGCGCCTTCGGCCAGGGCCTGGGTGAAAGGCACGGTGGCGACCAGGCGCGCATCCACGGCCGGGCCAGGCAAGGCCTTGCCCAGGCCATCCCCCGGGTCGACGGTGATGACCGAGGTGATGCCCGTCGCGCCCACGACTTCGGCCAACGTGGGCGTGGAGCCGCTGAATACGACGATGACCTTGCAGCCCGCATCGTTGAGCTGATGCTGCAGTTCGCGCGGGGTGTACAGCGGGTTGACGTTCACCTGCACCGCGCTGGCGCGGATGATGCCCAGCAGCGCAATCGGAAAGGCCGCCAGGTTGGGCATCATCACGGCCACGCGGTCGCCCTTCTCGACGCCGAGCCGCTGCTGCAGGTAGGCGCAGAAGTCGGCCGAGAGCCGGTCCACCTGCGCATAGGTCAGGGACTGGCCGAAAGCCTGGAACGCCACCTTGCCGGCAAAGCGCTCCATGGCCTGCTCCAGCATCGCGGTGACGCTCGGGTAGCGGTCCGCGTCGATCTCTGCCGGAATCGATCCATACGATTTCACCCAGTGCCTGGCGGCCATGCTCGTCTCCTTTGATTGATATTCGCGCCGGACGCCTTGTCTCGGCGCCACGATGAACCGAACTATCGAATGAACCCGCGGCTGCGTAAATGATTGCCGCGGCCGGGTCCGGTATCGAAACGGCCACGGCCCTGGGACTTTCCCTGAATGCTCCGAACGCAGTCCGTGGCTGGGCCCGAGGGCCTATATCTGGCGATACTCCGACGGCGTCTTGCCGGTCCAGCGCTTGAAGGCATGGCGGAACCCGGCCACCTCGCTGAAGCCCAGGGCGGCCGCGATGTCCTCGACATCCAGCAGCGAGGTCGACAGATAGTCGATGGCGAGGGCGTGGCGCACGCTCGTGAGCAGGCCGCTGTAGGACGCCCCTTCCTCGTCGAGCTTGCGGCGCAGGGTGCGGGTCGCCATGCCCAGGAGTTGCGCCACCTCGTCGATATCGGGGAAGCGGCCCGGCGTGCGCATCAGTTCCTGGTAGACGCGGCGCGTCAGGCCGCAGCCCCACTTCTGTTCCTCGAGCAGCCTCTCGCAGGTGGCCGAGACCTGCTGCGCCGTGATCGGGTTGGCAAACTGCGTCGGCCGGTCGAGCCACGCGCGCGGGTAATGCAGTTCGGTCTGCGGCTGTCCGAATTCGACCGCGCATTCCAGGCTGCTTTCGAGCGCGCTCGCATGGGCGGGCCGGGGCAGCGCAAAGCGGACCTGCGTGGGCGCGCACCAGGCCCCCATCACGTCGCGGGTCAAGGTCACGTGGACCGCGACCTGGATCTCGAGCAAGGAGCGAAACAGCGATTCGTCCAGGTCGGGCAGGTCGGCCCCGCCGATGCCGGGAAAGATCCAGGCGGCCCTGGCCTCGTCCTCGACCAGGCGCAGGGGCATGACCGGCGTGGCCAGGCGGTGGTAGCGGGTGGCCATCTCCGTGGCTCGGCGCAAGGTGTCGGCACAGGCCAGCACGTAGCCGTACATCCCGTAGGCCGTGAGGTGCATGTTCGAACCGACGGCGACGGCCCAGGCCGGGTCGGGCGAGAGGCGGGCCGCGTTCCGGCACACGGCCAGGTACTGCATCACCGAGGTGCGCGTTTGGGCGTTGGCGACTTCGGCCGAGCCGAGGCCGGTGCCGGCCAGCAGGCTGGCCTCGTCCACGCCCAGCGCCCCCAGGGTCCTGAGCACGGCCAGGATCTTCAGCGGCGCATAAAGCTTCTCGCGCTGGGCGATGCCAACGACGGTGGCAAGTCGGGTCGATGTCGGCATGTCGTCTCCATGGCCCCTGTTCTTCTATGCGGCAGCATCGGGCGGCGAACCCGGGTTCACCCGCCCCCGGGCCGGGCACCGCCGATGAACCCGGCAAAGGCGGCCAGGTCGACGTTGCCCCCGCTCACGATGACGCCCACGCGCCGGCCGCGCAGCTCGAGCGCGCCTTCGAGCAGCGCGGCCGCGGCGAGGCAGCCGGTGGGCTCGACCACCATCTTCATGCGCTCGGCGAAGAAGCGCATGGTGGCGACGAGCTGGGCGTCGCTCACCGTGACGACGCTCTTGACGAGGCGCTGGATCACCGGGAAGGTGAGGCGGCCGCTGTGCTGGGTCTGGGCGCCGTCGGCGATGGTCTTGGGCGTCTCGATGCGCACGATCTCGCCGCGCGCCAGGCTTTGCCGGGTGTCGTCGCCGGCCTCGGGCTCGACGCCGTGGACCTCGATCTGCGGCAGCAGATGGCAGGCGGCGACGGCGCTGCCCGAGATCAGCCCGCCACCGCCGACGCAGACGACGAGCGCATCCAGCGGCCCGGCGTCCTCGATCAGCTCGAGCGCCGCGGTGCCGGCGCCGGCCATCACCTGCGGGTGGTCGAAAGGCGGCACCAGGGTCAGGCCGCGCTCTTCGGCCAGGCGCGCGCCGAGGGCCTCGCGGTCTTCGCGGTAGCGGTCGTAGAGGATGACTTCGCTGCGCGCGTCGCCCTGCTGGTAGCCGCGCGTCGCCGCGAGCTTCGCAGGCGGCGCGTCCTGCGGCATGACGATGACCGAGGGCATGCCCAGGTCGCGCGCCGACAACGCCACCGCCTGGGCGTGGTTGCCCGAGGAGAAGGCGATGACGCCGCGCCGCTTCTGCTCGGGCGTGAAGCGCGAGAGCGTGTTGTAGGCGCCGCGGAACTTGAACGCGCCCATGCGCTGGAAGTTCTCGCACTTGAAGAACAGCTGCGCGCCGCAGCGCTCGTCGGCGGTACGCGAGGTGCGCACCGGCGTGCGGTGGGCGTGGCCGGCGAGCTGCGCGGCGGCGCCGCGCACGTCGTCGAAGCGAATGGCGAGATCGGTGCTCATCGCGCCAGCATAGCGTGACGCAAGGCGCCGCTTCAGGACGCTGCCGCGTCCTGGAAGCCGCCCTGGCGATAGGTCAGCACCAGGGTGTCGCGGTACGCCGTCTGCGCCGGCGCCAGCGGCTGGATCGGCGTGCTTTCGTGGATCACGCGGGCGTCGTCGAGCAGCAGCACGCTCCAGGGCTCCCCCAGCGTGAAGCGCACGCCCTGCGGACCGTCGATGTCGAAGACCCGCGTCTCCCCGCCCTTGACGTTGTGGCGCGCGACCAGCACCACGGCCACCAGATCGACGCCGTCGCGGTGCGCGCCCTCGGGCGTGGGCCGGCCGATGCCGTCGGTGGTGTCGATGCGAAACGGGTGCGCTTCGACGAACCAGCGGCGCGGCCCGCGCAGGCGGTCGGCCACGCCAGCCAGGCCGCGCAGCAGGCCGCTCCAGGCCGGGTCGCCCTGCAGCGCGGGGGCGAGCGGCTCGAACCAACGCTCGATGCCGCCGTGCAGCGCGTTGTATTCCAGCGGCTGCCAGTGGGCGCGCGCCGGCACCGCCTCGACGCGCCCGGCCTCGACGATGAAAGAGCCGTGGCGCCGGCGCCGGTAGCGCCCGCCGTCGCGCAGGTAGCGGTCGGCCGGCAGGTCGTTCCAGAGCGGGGCCCAGCGCGCGAAATCGGCCGGCGCGGCGGCGGCCAGGCGCGCCAGCGAGGCGGCGTCGAGGACGGCAAATCCGCTCGAAGCCAGCAATGAATCGGCGGCCGCCAATTCGGCGACGGGGGGCGCGGGAGTCGGGGGCATGGAGGGCGACGTGAACTCCGGCTGTCAGCGCAGCCGGGGAGTTGGACCTTGTAGGCGAGACATGGTAGCCCATGCCTTGCGCCAGCCCGCCCGGCGTCCGGCCTAGCGACGCGGCCCGAGCGCCCGCCGGGCCGGCCCGGGACGGCAGCGGGAGGGCTTCGGGGCGCGACCATTTCACGGCCCGGGCCCGGCATCCCTCAGAGCCGCGCCGCCTGCCGGTCTACCATCGCCCACCGGCCCGGCCGCAGCGTATTCGGCCGCCGGCGCCTCATCGATGAAACCCGCCAGACCCAATCCGCTGCTCGAAGTCGGGGTGACGATCATCGTCCCCGCCCTCGTCCTGATGCAGTTCACCGAGCGGCTCGGCGAACTGCCGGCCCTGCTGCTCGCGCTCGCCTTTCCCGTCGGCTGGGCCCTGTGGCAGGGGCTGCGCCGGCGCAGCCTGAACGGGCTCGCCGCGGTCGGCATCGTCAGCACCCTGCTCACCGGCGGCATCGGCCTGCTCCACCTCGACGCCGGCTGGCTTGCCGTCAAGGAAGCTGCGGTCTCGGCGCTCATCGGCCTCGTCATCGCGCTGTCGGCCTGGACCCGGCGCCCGCTCATCCACGCCCTGATCTTCGATGCCGCCCTGCTCGACGTGCCCCGGCTGCAGGCAGCGCTGGCCGAGCGCCGCAACGTCCAGGCTTTCGAAGCCCGCCTGCGCCAGGGCACGCTGCTGCTGGCCGCCACCTTCTTCTTCGCTGCGGTGGCGAATTACTTTCTCACGCGCTGGATCGTCCACAGCCCGGCCGGCACGCCTGCCTTCAACGACGAACTCGGCCGCCTCACCCTGCTCGGCTACCCCCTGATCGCGCTGCCGACGATGGCGCTGATGGCCGCGCTGCTGTATTGGCTGGCCGCGCAGGCACGCCGCCTCAGCGGCATCGCCGTGGCCGACCTGTTCGGATCCGAACCGTAGAATGGGCTCGATTCAACAGCCGTTGGGAAGCGACGCCCGGATCCAGGCTGGCGCCGGAGCGGGCAGTCAGGCGCGATGACCATGCAGCGACGAACCCTGATGCGGGCCGCGGCCGCGATGCTGGCCGTGTCCGGGAGCGCGGCGCGGGCGCTGGAGCGGCCGCGCGGCGCGGTGGTGCTCACCCTCACCGGCGCGCTGCGCCAACCGAACGACGGCGCGACCGCGCAGTTCGACATGGCGATGCTCGAGCATCTGCCGCAAACCCGGTTCAGCACCCGCACGCCGTGGTACGCCCAGGCGCGCAAGTTCGGCGGGCCGCTGCTGCGCGATGTGCTGGCCGCGGCCGGGGCGCAGGGCAGCCGGCTGCGCGCGCAGGCGCTCAACGACTACCGCGTCGACATTCCCTGGGACGACGCCCAGCGCCACGATGTCATCGTCGCCCTGCGCCTAGACGACAAGCCGATGGCGGTGCGCGACAAGGGGCCCTTGTTCGTGATCTTCCCATTCGACAGCGACCCCGGATTGCGGACCCAAATCTACTTCAACCGCTCGATATGGCAGCTGCGCAAGATCGAGGTGCTTTGAAGCCGGGCGCGGCCCCGCAGGCGGCGCGCCCGGGCCTGCACCCTCCTCGTGGCAAAAGCTCCGGGCCCTCACGCGGGTGCAAGCCATTACTCCGAAGCCACTGACATCCAGCGGTGTGCGGCGCTGGCGGCGCTGGCGCGCGACCTGGATGAGCGTGATCGGCGCCGGCCTCGCGCTCGCCCTCGCCGCAGTGGTGCTGGTGCAGTCGCGCCAGGCGGCGCTGCTGACCCAGACGGTGCAGAACGACGACGACTACGTCGTGCCCATGGTCGACCAGACCGAGACCGAATTCCTGCGCCTGCGCAACCAGTGGCTGCTCGCGTCCGAGACCGCGCGCCCGTTCGACCGCGCGGCGCTGCAGCTGCGCTACGAAATCTGGGTCAGCCGGATCGGCCTGCTGCGCCTGGGACACGCCAGGCGCCTGCTCGGCGACACCCCCGAGTTGCCGGCGCTGCTGCGCCAGATCGACCATTTCACCGCGAACGCCGACCGCGCGCTCGGCAATCCCGGGCCGCGCGAGGTCAGCCGCGAAGAGCTCCTCGCCCTGACGCCGGAGCTGGAGGCGCTGGATCAGCCGCTGCGCCAGTTGTCGATGCTGCTGGCGCAGCGCGTGGGCGAGCAGATCGCCGAGCGCAACCGCACGGTGCGGCTGCAGAACCGCCTGGGCATCGGCCTGACGATGTTCCTTTCGGCGCTGACCCTGGCCTTCGCGATGATCGCGCTGCGCCAGCTGCGCCAGCTCGACCAGCGCCGCGCCGCGCTCGAGGAGCTGGCGGCGAGCCTGCAGCAGGCCCGGCGCGAGGCCGAGTCGGCGAGCGAGGCCAAGAGCGTCTTCCTGGCCAACATGAGCCACGAGATCCGCACCCCCTTCCACGGCCTGATGGGCATGCTCTCGCTGCTGCGCGAGACCGGGCTCGGCCCGCGCCAGATCGACTACCTGCGCACCGCCACCGAATCGGCCGACCATCTGCTGGCGATCCTGAACGACATCCTGGACATGTCGCAGCTCGAGTCGGGCCGCATGACGCTCGCCTCGGCGCCGGTGGACCTGCGCACGCTGCTGCGCGATGTCGAGGCGCTGATGCGCCCCCAGGCCAACGCCAGGCACCTCGCGCTGCACATCGACACCGACCCCGCGGTGCCCGAGCGCGTGCTCGCCGACGCGACCCGGGTCAAGCAGGTGGTGTTCAACCTGCTGTCCAACGCGATCAAGTTCTCCGACCACGGCGCGGTCGTGCTCGACCTGCGCCCCGAGCCGCTGCCCAACGGGGCGCCGGGGCTGCTGTTCGTCGTCAGCGACACCGGCATCGGCATGGACGCCGCCACCGTGGCTTCGCTCTTCAACCGCTTCGTCCAGGGCGATACCTCGCGCTCGCGGCGCCACGGCGGCACCGGCCTGGGCCTCGAGATCTCGCGCAACCTGGCGCGCCTGATGGGCGGCGACATCCTCGTCACCAGCCAGCCCGGCCAGGGCAGCCGCTTCCGCTTCAGCATGCCGCTGTGGGTCGCCCCCGCGGCGCCGGCGCTGGCGCCGCGGCCGGCGCAGGACAAGGCCCCGGCGCACCGGGCGCTGCGCGTGCTCGTGGCCGAAGACCACCCGGTGAACCGCCAGTACATGGCGGCGCTGTTCGAGAACCTCGGCCACGAAACCCATTTCAGCGCCAACGGCCAGGAGGCCGTCGAGGCGATCCAGCGCCGTATCGGCGGGCGCCCCTTCGACATCGTGCTGATGGACCTGCACATGCCGGTGCTCGACGGCTTCGGCGCGACGCGGGCGATCCGCGCCCTGCCCGACCCCGAAGCGGCGACGGTGCCCATCGTCGCCCTCACTGCCGATGCCTTCGCCGAAACGCGCGACCGCTGCCTCGTCTCCGGCATGAACGATTTCCTCACCAAGCCGATCAACCCGCAGAAGCTCGCGGCCTCGCTGCGCCGCCTCTTCGGCGCTGCGGCCAGCAACGAAGCCGGCACCGCCCTCGAAGAAGGCGAGGCGTTGGCGCCGCCGGGCGCGCCGCCGGTGCTCGACACCCGCGCCCTGCAGTCGGCCCTGCAGGCGATGCCGCCCGAGCGCCTCGGGGCGATGATCCACGCCTTCCTCGACCAGGGGCCGCAGACGGTGCAACGCCTGCGCGCCGCGGTGCGCGATGCCCAGCCCCTGGAACTGCGCGTGAACGCCCATGCCGCGCGCGGCGCCGCCCTCAACCTCGGCCTGGCCGCGCTGGCCGCCACCGCCGAAGCCCTGCACGAGGGCGCCGCGCACCTGCCGGCGCACGAGATCGCGCGCCTGGTGCAGCGCTTCGAGGACCTGCTGCCGCAGACGCGCGAGGCCGTGATCGCCGCCGGCCTGGAGCCGCCGCGGCTGGCGACGACGGGATGACGGGCTCCGGTTCGCGCCGGAAACCCAGGCACGAGCGCTCTCAGGCCGCCGGCGTCGTCACAGAATGACCGGCTCCGGTTCGAGCCGGATGCCGAACCGGCCGTAGACGCTCTCCTGGATCGCGCGCGCCAGGGTCACGACCTCGGCGCCGCTGGCGCCGCCCCGGTTCACGAGCACCAGCGCCTGCTTCTCGTAGACCCCGGCGCGGCCCACCGACTTGCCTTTCCAGCCGCAGGCGTCGATGAGCCAGCCCGCGGCGAGCTTGACGCTGCCGTCGGGCAGCGGGTAGTGCACGATCTCGGGGTCGCGGCCGATGATGTCGCGGCATTGCTCGGCGCTCACGACCGGGTTCTTGAAGAAGCTGCCGGCGTTGCCGATGGACTTCGGGTCGGGCAGCTTCTGGCGCCGGATGGCGCAGATCCAGTCGAACACGGTGCGCGCGTCGGGCCGCGCGATGCCGGTCTCGGTCGCCTTGCGTTCGAGCTCGAGATAGCCCAGCACCGGCTGCCAGGGCCGCGGCAGGCGCAAGCGCACGCGCGTGATCACGGTCTTGCCCGCCAGCTCGTGCTTGAAGACGCTGTCGCGGTAGCCGAAGCGGCACATCGGCGCATCCAGCGTCACGGTGCGGCCGGTCACGAGGTCGACGCCGACGAGCGAGTCGAAGCGGTCCTTCAGCTCGAGGCCGTAGGCACCGATGTTCTGGACCGGCGCCGCGCCGACCGTGCCCGGGATCAGCGCCAGGTTCTCCAGTCCGGGGCAGCCCTGGTCGAGCGTCCAGGCCACGAAGTCGTGCCAGTTCTCGCCCGCGCCGGCCTCGACGATCCAGGCGTCGGCCTCTTCGGCGACGATGCGCCGGCCCATGACCTCGACCTTGACGACCACCGCCGGCACATCGTGCGTGAGCACCACGTTGCTGCCGCCGCCGAGGATGAACTTCTCGGCGCGGCCGTGTTCGGGGTGGTCGACGACGCGCCGCACGTCGGCCTCGCCAGCCACGCGCACGAGCGTGCGCGCCACGGCCGGCAGGCCGAAGCTGTTGAGTTCGCGCAATGGCACACGCGATTCGAAACGAACTGCCGCAACGGGATAGGACATGGCAGAATTTTCCCATGCCCAGCTTCGATACCGTCCTCGAGCCCGATTTGGTCGAATTGCGCAACGCCGTCGACCAGGCCAACAAGGAAATCGGCACCCGTTTCGACTTCAAAGGCTCCTCCGCCAAGGTCGAACTCAGCGACAAGAGCGCCAAGGAGCGCGAGATCAGCCTCTTCGCCGACAGCGATTTCCAGCTCGGCCAGGTGCGCGACGTGCTGCTCGCCCGCCTGGCCAAGCGCAACCTGGACGTGCGCTTTCTCGACCTCTCGGCCAAGCCGGTCAAGCTCGGCGGCGACAAGCTCAGGCAGCCGGTGACGGTCAAGAGCGGCATCGACGCCGAGCATGGCAAGAAGATCCAGGCCGCGCTCAAGTCGAGCAAGCTCAAGGTCCAGGCTTCGATCCAGGGCGACGCGGTGCGCGTGAGCGGCGCCAAGCGCGACGACCTGCAGGCCGCGATCGCGCTGCTGCGCAAGGAGATCGCCGACCTGCCCATCGCGTTCGAGAACTTCCGCGACTGAAGGCCCGCTTGACGCTGCGCCTGGCCGCTGCCGCGCTGCTCCTGCCCCTGGCGGCGGCAGCGCAGAACGTCTCCCTCGGCGGGCTCATGGGCAGCAAGGCCTTGCTCGTCATCGACGGCCAGACCCGGATGCTCTCGCCGGGCGAGGCCGCGGCCGGGGTGCGCCTGGTCGAGATCCGCAACGGCGAGGCCGTGGTCGAAAGCGACGGCCGGCGCGTGACGCTCGAACTCGGCGGCGCGCCGGCGCAGATCAAGGGCACGCCGGCGCCGGCAGGTGCGCGCGAGATCGTGATTCCTGCCGGCCCCGGCGGTCATTTCGTCGTCGCGGGATCGATCAACGGCCACGCCGTGCGTTTCATGATCGACACCGGCGCCACCCTGGTCGCGCTGAGCCAGGGCGAGGCCGAGCGCATCGGCCTGGACTATCGCGGCGCCAGCGCCAGCATGATCCAGACCGCGAACGGCGCGGTGCCAGTGCGCGTCGTCACCTTGTCGTCGCTGCGCGTGGGCAGCATCGAGCTCGCCAACGTCGGCGCCGTGGTCGTGCCGTCGGCGATGCCGATGGTCCTGCTCGGCAACAGCTTTCTCTCGCGCCTGCAGATGAAGCGCGAGGCCGACGTGATGCGCTTGCAGATGCGCTGAGCGGCCTTGTCGCCGCAGGGACAGGCGACAATCGAACGAGCGTGCTAAAAACCCGCACGAACGGCGCGGCGCGGGCCGGGCCCACAGGAGACGAGGACGATGGATCTGAACTTCACTGCCGACGAACTCGCGTTCCGGAAAGACATCCGGCAATGGGTCGCTGCCAACCTGCCGGGCGAGATCAGCCACAAGGTGCACAACGCGCTGCGCCTGACGCGCGACGACCTGCAGCGCTGGGCCAGGATCCTGGGCCAGCAGGGCTGGCTCGGCTGGGGCTGGCCCAAGCAGTTCGGCGGCCCGGGCTGGACCGCGATCCAGAAGCACCTGTTCGAAGAGGAATGCGCGCTCGCCGGGGCGCCGCGCGTGGTCCCCTTCGGCCCCGTCATGGTGGCACCGGTGATCATGGCCTTCGGCAGCCCGGAGCAGCACAAGCGCTTCCTGCCCGGCATCGCCAGCGGCGAGGTCTGGTGGAGCCAGGGCTACAGCGAGCCGGGCTCGGGCTCGGACCTGGCCTCGGTCAAGACCCGCGCCGAGCGCCGCGGCGACAAGTACATCGTCAACGGCCAGAAGACCTGGACCACGCTCGGCCAGTATGGCGAATGGATCTTCTGCCTCGTGCGCACGAGCAACGAAGGCAAGCCGCAGACCGGCATCAGCTTCCTGCTCATCGACATGAAGAGCCCCGGCGTCACGGTGCGGCCGATCATCATGCTCGACGGCGAGCACGAGGTGAACGAAGTCTTCTTCGACAACGTCGAGGTGCCGGCCGAGAACCTGGTGGGCGAGGAGAACAAGGGCTGGACCTACGCCAAGCACCTGCTCGCCCACGAGCGCACCAATATCGCCGACGTGAACCGCGCCAAGCGCGAACTCGAGCGCCTGAAGCGCATCGCGAAGGCCGAGGGCCTCTGGGACGACACCCGCTGGCGCGACCAGATCGCCCAGCTCGAGGTCGACATCGTCGCGCTCGAGATGCTGGTGCTGCGCGTGCTCTCGGCCGAGAAGAGCGGCAAGCAGAGCCTGGACATCGCGGGCCTGCTGAAGATCCGCGGCAGCGAGATCCAGCAGCGCTACACCGAGCTGATGATGCTCGCCGGCGGCCCCTACAGCCGCGCCTTCGTGCGCGAGGCGATGGACGCGGGCTGGCAGGGCGAGTACGTCGGCGCGGCGCACAACGCGCCGCTGGCCGGCACCTACTTCAACATGCGCAAGACGACGATCTACGGCGGGTCGAACGAGGTCCAGCGCAACATCGTCGCGCAGACGGTTCTCGGGAGCTGACACCATGGACTTCGATTTCACCGACGAACAGGAATCGCTGCGCGACGCGGTGCGGCGCTGGGTCGAGCGCGGCTTCACCTTCCAGCGCCGCCACGAGCTGGCCAAGGCCGGCGGCGCGACGCGGCCGGTCTGGGCCGAACTCGGCGACCTCGGCCTCACCGGACTCGTCGTGGCCGAAGACCAGGGCGGCATGGGCTTCGGCGCGGTCGAGGCGATGGTCGTCAACGAAGAGCTGGGCCGCGGCCTCGTCAACGCGCCCTATGCCGCGGGCGCCCTCGTTGCCCCCTCGCTGCTCGGCGCGGCACCGCAGGCGCTGCAAGCGGCCTGGCTGCCGAAGATCGCCGACGCCTCGGCGCTGGTCGTGCTGGCGCACCAGGAGCGCGCGGCGCGCTACCGCCTGAACCACGTGCAGACGCGGGCCGAACACAAGGGCAGCGGCTGGACCCTGAGCGGCGCCAAGAGCCTCGTGCCCGCGGGCGACGAGGCCGATGCCTTCATCGTGCCGGCACGGATCTCGGGCGGCGTCGACGACGCGGCTGGAGTCGGCCTCTTCCTGGTCGAACGCGGCGCCGCGACGCTGCGCGGCTATCCGACCCAGGATGGTGCGCGCGCCGCCGAGGTCGGTTTGGACAAGGCCGCGGCCGCACTCCTGGCCGAGGACGGCCTCCCCCTGCTCGAACGCGCCGCCGACATCGCGCTGGCGGCCCAGGCCGCCGAAGCGGTGGGGCTGATGGACCG
>JAGWTS010000157.1 GCA_028868875.1 Burkholderiales bacterium
CGGTCCTGCGCCAGCATGCGGCGGCCATGCTCGACGCGATGGTCGCCGACCATGAACGCTCGACGGGGCCCTGGGAGATCGAATGGATCGTGCTGCCCGAGGCCTTCTGCCTGCTCGCCGGCGCGCTCGCACAGTCGCGCGCGGTGATCGAGGGGCTCGAGGTCGACGCGAAGCGCATGCGCGCCAACCTCGACATGACGCACGGCCTCGTCGTCTCCGAGGCGGTGATGATGGGCCTGGCACCCTACATCGGCCGCGAATACGCGCATGACCTGGTCTACGACATCTGCCGCGTCGCGATCAAGGAAGAGCGCCCGCTGCTCGAGCTGCTGGCCGAGAACGCCGAGATCACGAAACATGTCACGCGCGAGCAGCTCGCGGCGATGTGCGACCCAGCGGCCTACCTCGGCCAGTCGGGCCTGATGGTCGACCGCGTGCTCGCGCGCTGGCGGTAAGCGCCCCCAGACCTGCCGCTTCGCGTCAGGCCCCCCGAGGGGGTTGAGCGCCCCCAGACCTGCCGCTTCGCGTCAGGCGCCCCGCGGGGGTTGAGCGCCCCGAACTGCCGCTGCGCGTCAGCCCCGCCGCAGGGGTGAGACTCGCCCGGATGCCGCCGCGCGCTTGCCTTTCATCTCGCCGAAGAAGCCATAGAGCTGCGCCGCCGCCGGCGACAGCGTGCGGCCGCGGCGCCGGATCAGGCCGACGCGCCGCGTCACGACCGGATCGGCCAGCGGCACGCTGACGAGCAGCGGATGATCGGCCGCGGGCATCGCCAGCGAAGGCACCGCCGCGACGCCCAGGCCGGCCTCGACGAGGCCGAGCATGGTCGTCACATGCTGGGCCTCGTAGATCGCCTGCGGCCGGCCCGCGAGCCCCGACAGCGCCTGGTCGAGCAGCAGCCGGTTGCCCGAGGACTTGGCGACCGAGATGTAGTCGTAGGCGGCCAGTTCGGTCCAGCTCACCTTGCGCTTCTTCGCCAGCGGGTGGTCGCGCCGGCAGGCGGCGACGAAGCGCTCCTCGAGCAGCGGCTCGAACTCGATCTCGGGTTCCTGGCTGCCCATGAAATTGAGGCCGAAATCGGCCTCGCCGCGGATCACGGCCGCGAGCACCTCGTTCGCGCTCGCGTCCTGCACCTTGACCCGCGTGCGCGGGTAGCTCTCGTGGTAGCGGCGGATCACCTGCGAGACGAAGTAGTAGACGGTCGACGGCACGCAGGCGATCGTCACCTCGCCCATGCGTGTGCCGGCCACGCCGCGGATGCCGAGCAGCGCGCCGTCGAGCTCGTCGAGCACCTGCTGCACCGTGCGCGCGAAGTCGCGCCCCACCGCCGTCAGCTGCACCTTGCGCGTCGTGCGTTCGAGCAACCGCACGCCGAGCGCCTGCTCGAGCTTGTCGATGCGGCGGCTGAACGCCGGCTGCGAGATATGCACGGCGTCGGCAGCCTTGCGGAAATTGCCCATCTCGGCCACGGCGCGAAAGGCGTGCAGGTCGTTGAGGTCGAAGGCGGCGGCCATGGGGGATCTCCGGTTCTCGCGGCGTTGCAGTGCCGCGATTTTGCTCCATCCCGTGCATCAATCGTTCGCATCTATGCAATTCACTTCGAGAGCGGTCGCGCCGATGATTTCGACCACGCCAGCCGTCGCCCGAACGGCAGCCCAACCACCGCCCCACGCACGGAGACAAGGTCATGAACCTCGGCAAGCTGTCCAAGACCCTTTACTTCCAGGTCCTCGTCGGCCTGGCACTCGGCATCGCCGTCGGCCACTGGTGGCCCGAGTTCGGCGCCAGCCTGAAGCCATTCGGCGACGGCTTCGTCAAGCTCGTGAAGATGATGATCGCGCCGGTGGTCTTCTGCACCATCGTCAGCGGCCTCACCTCGCTCGGCGACTCCAAGGGCATCGGCAAGACGCTGCTCAAGGCGATGGGGCTGTTCTACGTGCTGACGATCCTGGCGCTGCTCACCGGGCTGGCGACGGCCTTCCTGATGCAGCCCGGCGCCGGCATGAACATCGACCCGGCGACGCTCGACGCCTCGGTGGCGGCCAAGTTCAGCAAGGCCGAGCTGCCGCACGGCTTCGCCCAGTTCGTGCTGCACATCATTCCGGCCTCGTTCTTCGGCGCCTTCGCCGCCGGCGAGGTGCTGCCGGTGCTGCTGCTGGCGGTGCTGTGCGGCTTCGCGCTCACGCGCATCGGCAAGGCCGGGGCGCCTATGCTCGACGGGCTGGAGAGCTTCTCGCACATGCTGTTCACCGCCTTCGGCTTCATCATGAAGCTGGCCCCGCTCGGCGCCTTCGGCGCGATGGCGTTCACGGTCGGCAAATACGGCATCAAGTCGATCGGCTCGCTCGGCCTGCTCATCGCCGCCTTCTACGTCGCCTGCGGATTCTTCGTCGCCGTCGTGCTCGGCGCGCTGGCGCGGCTGCACGGCTTCAGGCTCTGGCAGGTGCTGCGCTATTTCCGCGAGGAACTGCTGGTCGTGCTGGGCACGGCGTCGAGCGAGCCGGTGCTGCCGCGCCTGCTGCAGAAGCTCGAGCGCCTGGGTTGCAAGAAGGGCGTCGTCGGCCTCGTGCTGCCCGCCGGCTATTCGTTCAACCTCGACGGCACGGCGCTGTACCTCACGCTGGCCTCGATCTTCATCGCCCAGGCCTGCAACATCCACCTCTCGGCGGGCCAGATCATCGCCATGCTCGGCCTCATGCTGCTCACGTCCAAGGGCGCCGCGGGCGTCACCGGCAGCGGCTTCGTGGCCCTGGTCGCGACGCTGACGGTGATGCCCGACCTGCCGGTGGCCGGGGTCGCTCTGCTCGTCGGCGTCGACCGCTTCATGTCCGAGGCGCGCGCGCTCAGCAGCACGGCGAGCAACTGCGTCGCCTGCATCGTCGTGTCGATCTGGGAAAAGGCCTGCGACCGCGAACGGCTGGCAAGCGAACTCGGCAGCGGCTATCGGCGCACCGAAGAGGCCCTGGAACACGAGATGGACCTGCCGGCCGCGAATCTGGCGCTCGTGCCCGCCCCCGGCGAGCGCCAGCAGGCCGCCTGACGGGTCGGGCCACCGCCAAGCCGCGATCATGAGCACGACCCTCCCCTGCACCCTGATGCGCGCCGGCACCTCGCGCGGCCCGTTCTTCCTACGCGAATGGCTGCCGGCCGACGACGAGGCGCGCGACCAGGCGCTGATCGGCGCCATCGGCGCTTCCGACCCGTTGCAGCTCGACGGCGTCGGCGGCGGCAGCTCGCTCAACAGCAAGGTGGCGATCGTCTCGCGCTCGCAGGAGCCGGGCTGCGACCTCGACTATCTGTTCGCCCAGGTCGGCGTCGGCCAGCGCTCGGTCGACCTGCGGCCGAACTGCGGCAACATGCTCTCGGGCGTGCTGCCGTTCGCGATCGAGCAGGGGCTGATCGAGGCCGCCGACGGCAGCACGACCGCCGTCGTGTTCAACGTCAACACGCGCTCGCGCATCGAGGTCACCGTGCGCACGCCGGGCCGGCGCATCACTTACGAGGGATCGACGCGCATCGACGGCGTCGCCGGCACGGCGGCGCCGATCCATCTCAACTTCCTCGACGCCTGGGGCGCCGTCACCGGCAGCCTGTTCCCGACAGGGCGGCGCATCGACCTCATCGACGGCGTGCCGGTGAGCTGCATCGACGCCGCGATGCCGCTGATGATCCTGCGCGCCGAGGCTCTGGGTGTCGCCGGCACCGAGAGCCCGGCCGAGCTCGACGCGAACCGCGCGCTGCTCGAACGGCTGGAAACGCTGCGCCTGCAGGCCGGCCGCATGATGGGCCTGGGCGACGTCTCGACCAGCGTCGTGCCCAAGCCGGTGCTCGTGAGCGCGGGCGAGAACGCCGACAGCATCACCTCGCGCTATTTCACGCCGCGGCGCTGCCATGCCTCGCATGCGGTGACAGGCGCCATCGGCGTCGCCAGCGCCTTCGCGCTGCCGGGCACGGTGGCCAGCGGCGAGGGCCTGCGTGCCGGCACGCGCGCCCTCGTCGTGCTGCACCCGGCCGGGCGCATCGAGGTCGAAGTCGAGATCGAAGGCAGCGGCGACGCGGCGCAGATCCGCCGCGCCGCGCTCGTGCGCACGGCGCGCAAGATCTTCCAGGGCGAGCTGCACATCCCCGACTACGTCTTCTCGAAGCCGCGGGCGGCCGCCGACGCCGGCCAGGCCGCGCAGGCAACGGCCATGGCCGCACCGAGCGCCCCGGACGCAGGCGCCGACACAGCGGCGGAGGCGCCGTTTCCGAAGCGCCCGATCACGATCGTCGTGCCGACCTCGGCCGGCGGCGGCAACGACGCGATGGCGCGCACGATCGCGAGCAAGCTCTCAGCAAGACTCGGCCTGGCCGTGATCGTCGACAACCGGGCCGGGGCCAACGGCTCGATCGCGAGCGAATTCGTCGCCCGCGCCCTGCCCGACGGCCACACCCTGATGCTGGGCTACATCGGCACCCACGGCATCAACCCGGCGCTGCAGAAGCTGCGCTACGACCCGGTGGCCGACTTCGAGCCGGTGGGCCTGGTCGGCTATTCGCCGACGCTGATGGTGGCCCAGCCCGAGATTCCGGTGCGCGACGTGGCCGAACTCGTCGCCCAGCTCGAGGCGGGCCCCGGGCGCTACAGCTACGCCTCGGCGGGCGATGGCACGGCACCGCACTTCGCCGCCGAACTCTTCAAGCTCCACGCCGGCGTGAAGATGCATGGCGTGGCACACAAGGGCTCGGCCCCGGCGCTGGCCGACACGATGGCCGGACGCACGCAGATCATGTTCCCGAGCCTGTACACCGCCTACCCGCTGGTGAAGTCGGGCCGGCTGCGCGCCCTCGGCGTCGCCGGGCCAAAGCGCCTCGCCCGCTTGCTGGAGGTGCCGACGCTCGCGGAGGCCGGCGTCGACGGTGTTGACGTGACGCAGTGGTACGCGATCTTCGCCCCCGCGAAGACGCCCGGGGACATCGTGCGCCAGCTCAACCGGGCGCTGAACGAGGTGCTGGCCGACCCCGAGACCGGGCGGCGCATGGAGGACCATGGCGCCGAGGTGCAGACCGGCACGCCCGAGCAACTGGGGGCGCTGGTGGCGAGTGAACTCGTGAAGTGGAAGGGCGTGGTGCGGCAGGCGAGGCTGGCGGCGGAGTGACGGCACGGGCCGCGATCGCGCCTGACGGCGGCGCGCTCGAATCCGCGCCGCGGCGGGGGCACAAGGCAGCAGTTCGACCGGCGCGGGAAGCGCACAGGCTGCGGCGGCTTTCCGAAGCTGCCAAGCGCGATGGGGACCCAAAGCAGTTGGCGCCGAACGTCTCCTCTCGGGCCATCGAGCAGGTGGCAGCGAGCGGCCCGGGCCCGACGGTTCGAAGACCCATGTTTCCGCTCGACGAATTCGACGCGGATTCCTTCGGATCGTCGCTCTCCTGCGGCTTGTCAGCCCTTGCCGCGGCTGCGCGCCCCTCCCAAGACGAAGGGCAGGACCGGCGTGCCTTCCTTGCGCACCGCGTGGAGCAAGCGCGGGTCGAGGCCGAGGGCGCGCAGGAGGGTCGGCGCGACCTGGGTCGTGAGCACCGGGGCCTCGACCTCGCGCTGCGCGAAGCCGGGCATCGAGACGAGCAGGGCGACATGGGCGTCGTCAGGCGCGAAGCCGCCGTGCTCCATGTCCTTGCCCAGGCTGCGGGTGTAGATCACGCCGGGCGCGGGCCGCACCATGATGTCCGGCGTGCGCCCGTCGGCGGGGTTGCCGAAGCGCTGCGGCGCGCGCCCGAGGTCGATCACGGCGCCGCCGCCATCGGTGCAGATGAGCGCGTTGGCCGGCGCCGCGAGGTGCGTGCGAGGGTCCACCGCGGGGCAGGCGCCGGCCGCCCTCAAGGCCGCGACCGCGGCGGCGCGCTGGCGCGGGTCCTCGAGCCAGACGAAGGCGACGTCGTCGTCGATCACATGGCCGCCGCCGAGGTCGTTGCCGCTCGCCGGGTCGCGGCCCTTGCCGAGGAAGGGCGCCAGCACGCGCGTCACGGCATGGCCGAGCTTGCGCAGGCGCGCCGGGTCGGCGGGGGACTGGCCATGCTTGGCGGTGACGATGACGAGGGTCGAATCGGCGAGCCCGCGGCGCACGAGTTCGGCCGTGATGCGCCCGACCGCGTCGTCGAGATAGGCGATCGCCCCGCTCACGAAAGGCCCGGGCCTGAAGTCGGCATCGGCATAGCCGCCGCCAGCGGCGTGGGGCGCCTTCTGCGCCACCGACAAGGTCTGGAAGTCGGCGCCGAAGACGCTGGGCACGGGCGCGGGCTGCGCGCCGCCCGAGTCCCGGCCGTCGATCTCGTTGAGGAGGGCGCGCACGTGGAACTCGTCGAAGACCTCGGTGTGGAGATAGGCCGGCGCCCGGCCGTCGGCCGATTCGGTGTAGTCGTGGCCGGTGGCGCCGTCGATCGAGTTGATCTCGGTGCGCGCGAGGTCGTCGACGCCCTTGCCCGAAGGGCCGTTGATCCAGTCGGTGCCCCAGGCATGCTTGTCGGCCCAGGCGGTGCGGCTGCGCGCCAGATGCTGCTTGACGACCTCGAAGACGGTGTTGGTGCGGATGAAGTCGTGCGGATGGACCGCCACGCAGTCGGCACCGACCCGGCGGCGCGGGATCTGCTGCGGATTGAAGGCGCCGCCGCCGTCGAGATGGGCGAGCGCGCCGCCATCGCGGGCGTCGATGCCGACGACCTCGGTCAGCAGCACCTCGACGCCACGCGGGCCGCGGCAATCGGTGTCGCTGCCGGCGTAGAGGCTGCGGTCGTAGACGTCGTCGTAGAACAGCCCGGTCGAGCGCGGCGAGCCGCCGCTGACGAGCGCGGCCAGCCCCGGCACCGAGTCCGACAGGCCGGGGGTGCTGGCATGGCGGTAGACCAGGCCATGTGCCGCCAGCGCCGCCAGGTTCGGGCAACGGGCGCGCTCGATGCAGCGCGCCAGGTCCTGCGCGTGCAGGCCGTCGAAGCTGAGCATCAGCACATGCGCCGCCAGCGGCGCGGCGCCGGCGCCCAGGCAGGCGAGCGCGAGAGCCGCGGCGGCGGCGGTTTTCTTGATCATGGGCGCGGAGGTTTGGAGCTTCGGTTCGAGGGAATGCGGGCCGCGGCGGCGGCGCTTGCACCGCCGCCGCGGTGCTGCGGTCAGAAGCTCACCGAGAAGTTCGCCTGGACGCTTCGCGTCGGGATGACATAGAAGAGCGGGTCGCCGTTCACGTCGCTGTTGAGCGACGCGAGGTCGCCCCGGCGGTCGAACAGGTTGTCGACCTTGACGCCGAGCTTGACGGTGTGCGCGCCGACCAGGGTGCGCGGCAGCGTGTAGCTCAGGTCGAGGTTGGCCACCGTGTACGCGCCCAGCGTCAGGTTGTTGCCGGCGCTGTCCACGTTGCTGAAGCGGCTGCCGACGTTCTTCGCCATCAGCGAGGCGTACCAGCCCAGGTCCTCGTAGATCAGGCCGAGCGTGGCGGTGCGCTTGGGCGAGTTCTGCAGCACCGAGCCGTCGTTCGTGCTCCAGTTGTTGGCGCCCAGGTTGCCGTAGACCGAGAACCCCGAGCCGAGCACGTAGGTCGCCTCGACCTCGCCGCCGTCGAACTTGACGCCGGCGCTGGTGCTGAAGCAGGCGCCGGTGACGCCGGCCGGGCAGGCCGTCGCCGACGACAGGTTGGTCGAATCGATGTGGTAGGCGTCGACCCCCAGCGACAGGCGCCTGCTGGCCCAGTTGGCGCCGAGCTGGTAGTTGTCGGTCTGGGTCGGCTTGACGGTGTCGAAATTGGGCGTCGTCTTGTAGAAGACGTTCATGTTCGGCGCCAGGAAGCCTTTCGCGTATTGGGCGTAGACCGACAGGTTGGGGTTGACGGCGTAATGGGCGTCGAGCGACGGCAGCGCCTTGGTCCAGGTGTGGCCGCCGGAGAAGGGCTGGAGCGTCTTCTGGTTGACCGCGGCGTTCATCGTGCGCTCGAACGACACGTACTTGAGGCCCGGCGTCACGGTCCATTGCGCGCTTGGCTTCCAGGCGTACTGCACGTAGGGCTGGATCGTCGTCAGCGTGTTGTTCTGGTCGCGGTCGACCGAGCCGCCGGCGCCGTTGGGCAGCAGGTTGGGCGCCAGGTTCTGGCTCCAGTCGATCTCCTGCTGGAAGCGGCTGTTGGTCTGGCGGTCGACCCAGAGCCCGAACTGCAGCGCGTCGGCGCCGAGGGCGTAGGAGGCCCGCACGATGTCGCCGATCGAGCGGTAGTTCATGTGCATGTGCTGGCCCGGGACGTCGTTCGGGAACGCCGTCGCACCGACCTGGGTGCCGCCGTCGCTGCCGGTCAGCGAGCCGGGGTTGGCGCCGTTGTAGCCCTGGTGGAAATAACCGTAGGTGTAGAGCTTGTTGTTCACCTTCCAGGCGCCGCGGTCGACGTCGAGCGCGACGTAGCCGAAATCGGAATTCAGCTCGTCGTAGTTGTAGGCGCTGTTCATCTGGCTCGCCGGGTCGTCGACGAGGCCGATGTTGTAGCCGTACTGCTGCTGCTGCGCCGGCGTCGCGCCGTAGGGCACGTGCTGCAGCGTGTGGTTGCGCATCGCCACGAAGCTCAGGTCCATGCCGGCGGCGAGCGGCTTGTCGAGCTTGAAGAACACGTTCTGGCGCTGCTGCGGGCTGTTCGTGAGAAAGCCGTTGGAGCGCAGCGCCTTGGCGTCGATCAGGTAGCGGGCCGAGTCCGCATCGTCGCCGCTGCGGCCGTCGTATTCGGCGCCGAGCAGCCCGGTGCTCCAGCTGCCCAGGCTGCCGTAGACCGAGCCGCCGCGCTGCTGGGGCACGGCCTTGGAGGTCACGCCGATGGTGCCGCCGAAGGTGGCGTCGCCCACCGTGTCGGCCTGCCCCGGGCCGCGGTCGACGACGATGCTGCCCATGTCCTGCGGCATGAAGTAGACCGTCGAGTGGTGCGTGAAGTCGTTCGAGTCGCCCCAGGGAATGCCGTCGAAGGTGACGTTGTACTGGCCGTCCTGGAAGCCGCGGATCGTCAGGCTCTGGCTTTCCATCAGCCCGGGGCCGTTCGGGTCGACGCTGAAGACGGCCGGGGCGATGTTGACGATGTCGCTGTAGTTCGCGCCCGCGGCCGTGTTCTCCTGGATGAACTGCGGGCCGATGATCGACTGCGGCTGGATCGCGTCGAGCGAGGTGCGGGTCGGGGCGACCGTCGCGGCGTGGGAGCCCGGGAGCGTCGCGCCGACGATGCTGATGGTCTGGACCGGCGACGTGTCGTCGGCGCGCACGGCCGGGCTCGCAAGGGCGCCCGCGCCTCCGAACGCGGCGACGAGGCTCAGGTGCAGCACGGTACTCTTGTAAGGCTTGGTCATGGACAGCTTTCGAGTGGGTGGGAATTTCGGCACGCGAATTCGTGCGAACCGGGCGACGCTATTTCCACCCCATGACAGTCGCGTGAAGGCCGGATGTCGCCACGATCCCTCGGCCCGTGCCTGTGTTTCAGCGACAACAGGTTACGGATGAAACAAGCCCCGCTGGGCGGGCCATCGATCGTCATGCGGACGCTTCGATTCCGGCGCCATCGGCGGCTTCGCCATGGGCGCCCCACCCCGTTTCGTCCGGCGCGCGCGTCCCGCGCTCAGGGCCGGCAAATCGCCCGAGCGGCCGTCATCGGCCCATGCTTTTCATCAACAGGCCACATCAGCGTGGCGCGGGATCGGCAAGCGGAAAAACGGGTGGCTCCTCGCCGAATCGCTCCCGTGCCGCCTTGTCTGCAACCCGGCAGGCGCGAGGGACCGGGACCGGTAGCGACGACACCATCGCCGCCGTGCAGGCCCGCAACAGCGCGCTGCTGGGGGGGCGGGTCGATTGCCAGATCGCCCGCGCCGACTTCCGCGAAGGCAGCCGCGTGCCCCGCGGTGACCTCCTCGTGCCGCTCGACCTCCTCTCGACCCTGCCCTCGGCGGGTATCGGCGGGCCGCCCGCGCTGCACTTGCCGTCGGCATCGTTGTCCTGACCGGCATCCTCGGGAAGTACGGCTGCATGCGGGTCGAAGTCGCCCTCCGCCAACGATGGTCGACCGGTCCGTGGAGCGCCCGGCTGGGTGAAGCGGCGGCGTCAGGCGCCGGCGTAAAGCTTCGCCGCTGCGGCTTCCTTGGCGGAAAGTCGCCTGGCTTGCGCGTCCCCGCCCTGCGCTTCGCGCGCGGTCTGGGCGGGTGTTTCGGCGGCTTCCTGCGCAGCCTGAGCCGCCGCGCTGAGGGTGACGGTGGTCTTCGCGGCGGCGGCGGTCTGATGTGCCCTGGCGGTGACCGAGTCGGCGGAAGGGGGGGCTTTCGGCGCGTTGGTCGAAGCGACAACCGGTTGCGGTGCGGCGGTCGGGGAAATGGCTGCGGTCATGGGTCTCTCCGGTATGGATGAACTCGACAGCACAGAAAGGCCATCGGTCTGCATATCGGCAAACCGGGAAGTCGCTTGAGTGAATCGAGGTTTGCGTGACCCCAGGTCTCCGGGGCGATGCCCTTCTCAACCGGCGGCCCGGCGGCCGTCTTCGGCGCGTTCCTGCCGCTGGGGCTGGCCCACCACACCGGCCGCAACCCCGAAGGCGGCTACTTGCGCCAGAACGCGGGCGTGAACAGCACCAGCACCGAGAGCAGTTCCAGCCGCCCCAGCATCATCGCGAAGGTGCAGACCCAGGTCTGGAAGTCGCTCAAGCCGCCGTAGTTCACCGCCGGGCCGACCTCGCCCAGGCCGGGCCCGATGTTGTTGACGCAGGCGATCACGGCGGTGAATGCGGTGACCACGTCCAGCCCGCTGAACAGCAGCAGCAGGGTCAGGCCGATCAGGGTCGCGCCATAGGCCATCATGAAGGCGATCACGCCCTGCATCACGCGGTCGCTCACGACGCGGCCTCCCAGCACCACCGGGTTGATCACGTTCGGATGGACGATGCGCACCATCTCGCGCCGGGCCTGCTCGAGCAGCAGCAGCAATCGCACCATCTTGATGCCGCCGCCGGTGCTGCCGGCACAGGTGGCGAAACAGCCCAGCATGATGATCCACAGCGGCGCGAACAGCGGCCACTGCGCGTAGTCGTAGGTGGCATAACCCGTCGTCGTCGCCACCGAGACGACGTGGAACACGGTGTGGCGCAGGGCCAGCAGGAAGTCCGGGTGGGCGCCCTGCGCGCTCAGGTAGACCGAGATCAGCGCGATCGACCCCGCCAGCACGCCGATGAAGGCCCGGGCCTCGGTGTTGCGCCACAGCGGCACCGGCGAGCGCGCGCGCCAGCTCGCGAAGTACAGCTGCAGGTTCACACCCGACAGCAGCATGAAGACGACCGCCACGCTTTCGATGGCGAGCGAATTCCAGTGGCCCAGGCTGGCGTCGTGGGAAGAGAAGCCGCCCAGGCTGACCGTGGTGTTCATGTGCATGAAGGCATCGGCCCAGCTCATGCCGGCCCAGCGGTAGGCGCCGAAGCAGGCCACGGACAGCAGGCCATAGGCGACCCAGATGGCGCGTGCGGTGTCGGCGATGCGCGGCGTCAGCTTCTGGTCCTTGACCGGGCCCGTGGTCTCGGCCTTGAAGAGCTGGGTGCCGCCGACGCCCAGCATGGGCAGGATGGCCACCGCCAGCACGATGATCCCCAGCCCGCCGACCCACATCATGAAGCAGCGCCACACGTTGACCGACAGCGGCAGCGCGTCCAGGCCGCTGAGCGCCGTGGCCCCCGTCGCGGTGAAGCCCGACATGGCTTCGAAGTAGGCGTCGGTCAGGCTCAGCCCCGGCACCGCCAGCACCAGCGGCAAGGCGCCGAAGGCCGGCAGCAGGGCCCAGGTCATGCCCACCAGCACGAAGCCGTCGCGCGGCTGCAGCTCGCGCCGGAAGCGCCGCGTGAGCAGGCTCATCGCGAGCCCGCAGCCCAGGGTGACGAGCAGGGCATCGACGAAGGCCGGCTGGGCGGCGTCGTGCCCGCCGAACGCAAAGGCCAGGGGCACCAGCATCAGCAGCGCGAACAGCACCACCATGCGGCCGACCAGGGCGACGACGGCGAGGGTTCCCATCGTCAGAACAGGAAGGTGGCGCTGACCTGGAAGAGCTTTTCGACTTCGCGCACCATGCGCTTGCGCGGCACGAAGACGATGACGTGGTCGTTGGCCTGCACCACGGTGTCGTGATGGGCGATGAGAACCTCGGGTTGGGCATCGGCGCCGGCGTCGCTGCCGTCGGCCCGATGCAGGCCGCGCACGATGGCGCCGACCTGCGCCCCCTTGGGCAGGCCCACTTCGTCGACGCGCCGCCCGGCCATGCGGCAGGTCTTGCGGTCGCCGCGCACGACGGCCTCCAGCGCCTCGGCCGCGCCGCGGCGCAGGCTGTGCACGGCCTGCACGTCGCCGCGGCGCACATAGGCCAGCAGCTCGCCGATCACCGCATGCGCGGGCGAGATGGCGATGTCGATCTGCGTGCCCTGCACGAGGTCGGCGTAGGCGCCGCGGTTGATCACCGCCAGCACGCGCCGCGCGCCCAGGCGCTTGGCCAGCAGGCAGCTCATGATGTTGTCCTCGTCATCGCTGGTCAGCGCCAGGAACAGGTCCATCTCGTGCACGTTCTCGT
>JAGWTS010000527.1 GCA_028868875.1 Burkholderiales bacterium
CGGCGCCTCGGGGTCCTTGTTGATCGCGACGATGACCTTGCTGTCCTTCATCCCCGCCAGATGCTGGATCGCGCCGCTGATGCCGCAGGCGATGTACAGGCTCGGCGCGACGATCTTGCCGGTCTGTCCCACCTGCCAGTCGTTCGGTGCATATCCCGCATCGACCGCGGCCCGGCTCGCGCCCAATGCGGCGCCGAGCTTGTCGGCCAAGGGGGTGAGCACGGCGTTGAACTTCTCGCTCGAGCCCATCGCGCGGCCGCCGCTGACGATGATCTTGGCCGCCGTCAGCTCGGGCCGGTCGAGCTTGGCGATCTCGCTGCGCTCGAAGCTCGTGAGGCCGCTGTCGGCCGCCGCCGCGATGGATTCGACCGCGGCGCTGCCGCCCGTGGCTGCCGCGGCGTCGAAGCCGGTGGTGCGCACCGTGATGACCTTGATCGAGTCGGTGCTCTGCACGGTGGCGATGGCGTTGCCGGCGTAGATCGGGCGCTCGAAGGTGTCGGCACTGAGGACCTTGCTCGCGTCGCTGATCTGTGCCACGTCGAGCAGGGCGGCGACGCGCGGGGCGACGTTCTTGCCGCCTGCCGTGGCCGCGAACAGCACATGGCCGTAGTTCTTCGCCAGGGCGACGACCTGGGCCGCGAGGTTCTCGGCCAGGCCATGCGCCAGCGCCGCGCCGTCGGCGTGCAGCACCTTGGCAACGCCGGCGATTTGCGCCGCGGCCTGCGCTGCCGCCGCGGCGTTCTCGCCGGCGACGAGCACATGGACTTCGCCACCGCATTGCAGCGCCGCGGTCACGGTGTTGAGGGTCGCGGGCTTGAGGCTCGCGTTGTCGTGTTCGGCAATGACCAAGGCTGCCATCTCAGATCACCTTCGCTTCGTTCTTGAGTTTCGAAACCAGGGTCGCCACGTCCGGCACCTTGACGCCGGCACCGCGCTTGGGCGGCTCGCTGACCTTCAAGGTCTTGATCCGCGGCGTCACGTCGACGCCCAGATCGGCCGGCTTGACGATCTCCATCGGCTTCTTCTTGGCCTTCATGATGTTGGGCAGCGTGACGTAGCGCGGCTCGTTCAGGCGCAGATCGGTCGTGACGATCGCGGGCAGGCGCAGCTTGAGCACCTCGAGCCCGCCGTCGACTTCGCGCGTGACGCTGGCATGGCCGTCGGCCACCTCGACCTTGCTCGCGAAGGTCGCCTGCGACAGGCCGGCGAGCGCGGCCAGCATCTGGCCGGTCTGGTTGTTGTCGTCATCGATCGCCTGCTTGCCCAGGATCACGAGACCGGGTTGTTCCTTGTCGACGAGCGCCTTCAACAGCTTGGCGACGGCCAGCGGCTGCAGCTCGTCGGCGCATTCGACCAGGATCGCGCGGTCGGCGCCGATCGCCATCGCCGTGCGCAGCGTTTCCTGGCATTGCGTGACGCCGCAGGAGACGGCGACGATCTCGGTCGCGACGCCCTTCTCCTTGAGCCGCACCGCCTCTTCGACGGCGATCTCGTCGAAGGGATTCATGCTCATCTTGACGTTGGCGATGTCCACACCCGATCCATCGGACTTGACGCGAACCTTGACGTTGTAATCGACGACCCGCTTGACGGGGACCAGCACCTTCATGGGCAGCAGCTCCTGAGCAATTGACGTGAACGTTAATCGAGCATTCTAGAGGCGCAAGCGCTCTTGTTGCGACGAAAAAGAACGATCGTTCTATTTTTACCACGGCGCCGATCCCCTCGCGGCCGGCGGCGGCCGAAGCGAGCGCGATCGGCGTTGCCGTGCCGGCGAGCGCAGCGCTTTGTGCTACCGTGCGCCGGCTCGCAGCGGTGGCGCCTGTCCAGGCCGCCCCGCGCGTCTGGCGCGGGTGACGGAACAGGTAGACGTAGCGGGCTTAAAACCCGCAGCCGCAAGGCGTACGGGTTCGATTCCCGTCCCGCGCACCAGGGCGACCGCATGCCGCGGCCGGCGCCATCGATCACCAGGCCGACTCGCCCTCCGGGCTCGAGCCGATGCGGTGGATCGAGAGGTCGGCGCCCTCGTATTCCTGCTCCTGCGTCAAGCGCAGCGGCGTCAGGCGCTTGATTCCGCCGTACACCACGAAGCCGGCGATCGAGGCCCAGGCCACGCCGAGCAGCGTGCCGAAGAGTTGCGCGAAGAAACCGACCCCGCCCAGGCCCCCGAGCGCCGGCAGGCCGAAAATTCCGCAGGCGATTCCGCCCCAGGCCCCGCACAACCCATGCAGCGGCCAGACGCCGAGCACGTCGTCGATGCGCCAGCGGTTCTGCGTCAAGGTGAACATCCGCACGAAGATCAGGCTCGCGACGCCGCCGACGATCAAGGCCCCGGCCGGGTGCATCACGTCGGAGCCGGCGCACACCGCGACGAGTCCGGCGAGCGGCCCGTTGTACGCGAATCCCGGGTCGTTGCGGCCGAGCCAGACGGCGACGAGCGTGCCGCCGACCATGGCCATCAGCGAGTTCACCGCCACCAGGCCGGAGATCTTG
>JAGWTS010000528.1 GCA_028868875.1 Burkholderiales bacterium
TAGACGTTGTCGCGCACCCAGGCATGGGTGTAGTCGCCGTGCACGGTG
Organism: Burkholderiales bacterium; assembly: GCA_028868875.1. GTDB lineage: Bacteria > Pseudomonadota > Gammaproteobacteria > Burkholderiales > Burkholderiaceae_C > Rubrivivax. The sequence continues at coordinate 49 of JAGWTS010000528.1, forward strand.
ACGGCGGTGCTCGCCGGCAGCAAGCCCGTGGCCTCGTCCTGGCGCGCGAGCACGATGGCTTGCACTTCGTCGCTGCAGCGCCGCAGCGCTGCCGGCACGTTCTTCAACGTCGCCATTCGAAGAACACCGTCGCCAGCGGCGGCAGCGTGAGTTCGATCGACCAGGGCCGCCCATGCGCCGGTGCCGCCTGCGCCGTGATCTCGCCGAAAGGCGCGCCGATGTTGCTGCCGCCGTAGTGCGCCGAATCGGTGTTCAGCCGCTCGACGTACAAGCCCGGATTCGGCACGCCCAGGCGGTAGCCGGTGCGCACCGTGGGCGTGAAGTTGCAGATCACGACGACGAGCGCATCGGCCCCATGGCCGCGGCGGATGAAGGCGATGACCGAGTTCGCGGCGTCTTCGTGGTCGATCCATTCGAAGCCCGCGGCGTCGAAGTCGCGCTGGTGCAGCGCCGGCGTCGAGCGATAAAGGTGGTTCAGGTCGCGCACCAGCTTCTGTACGCCGGCATGGGCCGGAATCTCGAGCTGGTGCCAGTCCAGGCTTTGCTCGTGGTTCCATTCGGCGCCCTGGGCGAATTCGCAACCCATGAAGAGCAGCTTCTTGCCCGGGTGCCCGAGCATGAAGCCGTAATAGGCGCGCAGGTTGGCGAACTTCTGCCAGGCATCGCCCGGCATGCGCGCGAGCATCGAGCCCTTGCCGTGCACCACTTCGTCGTGCGAGATCGGCAGCACGAAGTTCTCGGTGAAGGCATAGACGAGGCCGAACGTGATCTCGCCGTGGTGGTACTTGCGGTGCACCGGGTCGCGGCCGATATAGCTGAGCGTGTCGTGCATCCAGCCCATGTTCCATTTGCAGTGGAAGCCCAGGCCGCCGCTCCAGGTCGGGCGCGAAACCGCGGGGAAGGCGGTGCTTTCCTCGGCCAGCGTCAGCGCCTGCGGGCATTGCGCCCCCACCACCTCGTTCATGCGCTGCAGGAAGGAGATGGCTTCGAGGTTCTCGCGCCCGCCCTGGGCGTTGGGCAGCCATTCGCCGGCCTTGCGGCTGTAGTCGCGGTACAGCATCGAGGCCACGGCGTCGACGCGCAGGCCGTCGATGCCGTAGCGCTCGAGCCAGTACAGCGCGTTGCCGACGAGGAAGTTCTTCACCTCCGTGCGCCCCAGGTTGTAGATGAGCGTGTTCCAGTCGTTGTGGAAGCCTTCGCGCGGGTCCGCGTGTTCGTACAGCGGGGTGCCGTCGAAGCGCCCGAGGCCATGGGCATCGGTCGGGAAATGCGCCGGCACCCAGTCGATGATGAGGCCGATGCTTTCGGCGTGGCAGCGCTGGACGAAGCGCCTAAACCCGGCCGCGTCGCCGAAGCGCGAGGTCGGCGCGTACAGGCCGATCGGCTGGTAGCCCCAGGAGCCGTCGAAGGGATGCTCGCTGATGGGCAGCAGCTCGAGGTGCGTGAACCCCATGTCGACCGCGTAAGGCACGAGCTCGTCGGCGAACTCGTCCCAGTTCAACCAGTGGTTGCCCGGCTTGCGCCGCCACGAGCCGAGGTGGACTTCGTAGATGGAGATCGGCGCGTCGTGGGCGTTGGCGCGCTTTCGCGCTTCGTCGGCCGCCAGCACCGGCGGCATGGTCGCGACGATGCTCGCGGTGGCCGGGCGCAACTCGGCCTGCAGCGCGTAGGGGTCGGCCTTTTGCGGCAGCAGTTCGCCGCCGGCGCCGACGATCTCGAACTTGTAGCGCGCGCCCGCGCCGACGCCGGGCAGGAAGAGCTCCCAGACCCCGCATTCGCGGCGCAGCCGCATCGGGTGGCACAGCCCGTTCCAGTGGTTGAAGTCGCCCACCACGCTGACGCGGCGCGCGTTCGGGGCCCAGACCGCGAAGGCCGTGCCGGCCACGCCGAGCAACTCGCGCGGACTCGCGCCCAGCACCTCGTAAGGCCGCAGATGCGTGCCTTCGCGCATCAGCCAGACGTCGAGTTCGCCCAGCAGCGGCGCAAAGCGGTAGGGGTCGTCCAGGGTCGAGCGGTTGCCGTCGCGCCAGCGCACGCGCCAGCCATGCGCGTCGCTCGTTTCGACGCGGGCTTCGAAGAACCCGGCCTCGTGGCGCTGCGCGAGCACGGCGAGGCGGCGCGCGCCGTCGGCGCTCCAGGCCTCGACTTCGGCGGCGCCGGGCAGGAAGGCGCGCAACCAGCGTGCGCCGGCGGCGTCGGCATGGGCGCCGAGCACTGCGAACGGGTCGCCGTGGCGGCCGGCGGCGAGTGCGGCGATCGAATCGGGGTCGAGCATGGGGTTTCGGCTCCTGCGGGGGATTCGACGCGGCCCGAAGCGGCCGGCAAGCGTCGGGATGCGGGTCTATCCCGGAACGGGCCGGCGTCCTGGCCGTGCGCCGCCGCGGCGCCGCGGGGCGGCGCCGGACTCAGGTCGGCAGCGCAACGGTGCGAGG
>JAGWTS010000158.1 GCA_028868875.1 Burkholderiales bacterium
CTCGGCAATTCCGCCCGAAACGATGGCCGGCACCGCAGCCGCAAACGTCAGAAGGAAAAAGAATCGCACGAGTTCGAAGCCGTTGTGCTCGGCCAGCACCGGCGCCCCTTGCATGAAGCCGATTCCATACGCCAGGCTGTAGCCGACGAAAAAATAGACCAGGGTCGAAACCGAGAAATCGACCAGGATCTTGACCAGGGCGTTGACCTGATTCTTACGGCGCACCGTTCCCAGTTCGAGAAAAGCGAATCCGGCGTGCATGGCCAGCACCAATATGGCACCGAGCAAAATGAAAAAGGCATCCACGCCCTGCGTGACTTGATTCATCGGCGACTCCAGGAATGTTCTTCGGCGGTGCACGCGGACACGGCCCGTGACGGACTCGCACCTCGTACGCAACTTTTGTTCCCGTATTGGTGCGAATGGAATCAACTATTTCGGTGCCAACCCTTCCTTCTTTGGCACTGAATTGGGATACGGGCGCACCATACATCGACCTGTTGCACCATCTTGGATCAAGTTGGTACGGTCTCGTCTGAATCGGCGGCAGTTGCCGCAGGCCCTGTCCGTTCCGGGCTAGGAGAACCAGATGTCCCAGAGTGCCACCAGCACGTGGCCCCAGAGCACGATGTTGAAGCCCAGCAGCGTGAACACCCGGGATACGTTCCACAGCGTGCGGGCGCGACGCAAGCAGGCGTATTCGCCCGTCGTCGCATAAAGCACCAGATACAGCGCCGAGGGCACGCAGGTGCCGACGATGAGGACGGCCATCACCCAGTAAAAGACGGTCATGGGCGGATTATCACGAGGCAGCGGGCGTCGCAGTTGCGGCCGTTCCGACGATGAAGCATGCGAATCACCCCTTCATCTGTGGGATGGCCGCCAGCCGGTCAAGGCTTAAGATGAAACACCCGGTTACAGACCGAACCTTCGGTGTCGACCGGCCCTGAGCAAGCGCCACGAGGGGCGTCAGGAGGAGGTTCCAGATGAGATACAGCATCTCGAGCATTCGCGGCGATGGCCAGCTTGTGTTGCTCGACGCACGAGGGCGCAGCCACCTCGGACGATGGGAGGGCGATGCGCTGGCGGCCGGCACCGAATTGCACGGGCCCTGTCCGGCGCTCGGCCTGGGTTTGCTCACCACATCGAGCGGTTTGGTCGTGAAGATGATCTTCGTCGAGCTCGACTGCTCTCGCAGTCCGTCCCGCGAATTCACGGCTCAGCGCGTGGCTGATCGCGAATCCGCACTGAAGTCCGGATTGCGGCCTGACCTGCGGGCGCTCTGACAACCGCAGCTTCGACGATTGCGCCCGGCCGTCCACGGCCAAACGGGTCGAGTCTCTTGGAGGCGCGATCCGGAGTCGAACCGGACTGGACGGATTTGCAATCCGTTGCATAACCGCTTTGCTATCGCGCCGAGCAGATTTTCAGCAGCACAGCCTGTCTCTTCACCTGTGAAAAAGGGAAGCACCGGGCTTCCCTTCTTCGAGGCTTCTGGACATGTCCCCAGATATTCTGGAGCGGGAAACGAGGCTCGAACTCGCGACCTCAACCTTGGCAAGGTTGCGCTCTACCAACTGAGCTATTCCCGCGCTGAGCCTTGCATTGTAGCCAGGTTTTGAATCTTTTTGCAAGGGCTCTCGAAGCTTTTCGCTTTCAGTGTGGAAGCGCATCTCCCGGCGCTACCGCGGGCGCCACCTCGGCCTTCGCCGCAGCAGCCTCCTTGGCAACTGCATCGTCCTCCGGCAGGGGCTGGGGAACGCGTTCGAGCGCGACTTCGAGAACCTGGTCGATCCACTTCACCGGAACGATGTCGAGGTGGCTCCTGGCGGCCTCGGGGATGTCCTGCAAATCCTTGACGTTCTCTTCCGGGATCAGCACCGTCTTGACGCCGCCGCGGTGTGCCGCGAGCAGCTTCTCCTTCAGGCCGCCGATCGCGGTCACCTCGCCGCGCAGGGTGATCTCGCCCGTCATCGCCACGTCGGCGCGCACCGGGATGCCGGTCAGGGCCGAGACGAAGGCAGTGGTCATCGCCGCGCCGGCGCTCGGCCCGTCCTTGGGCGTGGAGCCATCGGGCACGTGGATGTGGATGTCGCGCTTCTCGAACATCTCGTCCTTGATACCCAGGCGCGCGGCACGCGAACGGACGACCGAACGCGCCGCCTCGACCGATTCCTTCATCACGTCGCCGAGCGAGCCCGTGCGGATGATGTTGCCCTTGCCCGGCATGACCGCGGCCTCGATCGTCAGCAGATCGCCGCCGACCTCGGTCCAGGCCAGCCCCACCACCTGTCCGACCTGGTTCTTCATCTCGGCGCGGCCGAAGTCGAACTTGCGCACGCCCAGGAAGTCGTTGAGGTTCTCTTCGGTGACCGTGACCTCGCCCTGGTACTGCTTCAGCTGCACGCCCTTGACCACCTTGCGGCAGATCTTGGAGATCTCGCGCTCGAGCGAACGCACCCCCGCCTCCCGCGTGTAGTAGCGGATGATGCCGCGCAGGGCGCTCTCGGTGACGTCCATCTCGCCCGGCTTCACGCCGTTGTTCTTCTCCTGCTTGGGCAGCAGGTAGCGCTGGGCGATGTTGAGCTTTTCGTCCTCGGTGTAGCCGGCCAGGCGGATGACCTCCATCCGGTCGAGCAGCGCCGGCGGGATGTTCATCGAGTTGCTGGTGGCGACGAACATCACGTCCGAGAGGTCGAAGTCGACCTCGACGTAATGGTCGCTGAAGGTGTGGTTCTGTTCCGGGTCGAGCACCTCGAGCAGCGCGCTCGAGGGGTCGCCGCGGAAGTCCATGCCCAGCTTGTCGATCTCGTCGAGCAGGAAAAGCGGATTGCGCACGCCCACCTTGGACAGGCTTTGCAGCACCTTGCCCGGCATGCTGCCGATGTAGGTGCGGCGGTGACCGCGGATCTCGGCCTCGTCGCGCATGCCGCCCAGCGCCATGCGCACGAACTTGCGCCCGGTGGCGCGCGCCACGCTCTGGCCGAGCGAGGTCTTGCCCACACCCGGGGGCCCGACGAGGCAGAGGATGGGCGCCTTGACCTTGTCGACGCGCTGCTGCACCGCGAGGTATTCGAGGATGCGGTCCTTGACCTTCTCGAGGCCGAAGTGGTCTTCGTTGAGCACCTGCTCGGCGTTCGCGAGGTCGTGCTTGATCTTGGTCTTCTTCGCCCAGGGCAGGTTGACCAGGGTGTCGATGAAGTTGCGCACGACCGTGGCTTCGGCCGACATCGGCGACATCAGCTTCAACTTCTTGAGCTCGGCCTCGGCCTTCTTGCGCGCCTCCTTGCTCATCTTCGCGGCGGCGATCTTCTTCTCTAGCTCCTCGATGTCGGCACCTTCCTCGCCGTCGCCGAGCTCCTTCTGGATCGCCTTGACCTGCTCGTTGAGGTAGTACTCGCGCTGGCTCTTCTCCATCTGGCGCTTGACGCGGCCGCGGATGCGCTTCTCGACCTGGAGAATGTCGACTTCGTGCTCGAGCAGCTCGAGCAGCTTCTCGAGGCGCTTGGAGGTGGCGAACAAGTCGAGCACCGCCTGCTTGGCTTCGAGCTTGAGCGGCAGATGGGCGGCAATCGTGTCGGCGAGGCGGCCCGGATCGTCGATGCCGGCGATCGAGGTCAGGATCTCGGGCGGGATTTTCTTGTTGAGCTTGACGTACTGGTCGAACTGCTGCGTGACCGCACGGCGCAGCGCCTCGATCTCGGGCGTGGCGTCCGTACCGGGTTCGACCGGCACCACTTCACCGACGAAATGCTCGCCGTTGTCGGTGATTTCGCGCGTGTTCGCGCGCTGGATGCCTTCGACAAGCACTTTCACGGTGCCGTCGGGCAGCTTCAGCATCTGCAGGATGCTGGAGACACAGCCGACCTCGAACATGTCGTCCGCCTTGGGCTCGTCCTTGCCCGCGGCCTTCTGGGCCACGAGCATGATCTGGCGCCCGGCTTCCATCGCCGCCTCCAGCGCCTTGATCGACTTGGGCCGGCCCACGAACAGCGGAATGACCATGTGCGGGAACACGACCACGTCGCGCAGCGGAAGCAGCGGCAACGTGATGGGCTCGCTCGGAAGAATGGGATGACCGGACATGAAGAACCTCTCTTTCTCGCAGGCCCACTTGAGGCCCGCGAGGGCAAATGCAAGTGCGCGCGAAGGCGACGCGCCGGGGTCTCAGGCGCTGGCCTTCTGCTCGCGATAGACGAGCAGGGGCTTGGCGCCGTCCTCGATGATGTGTTCGTCGATCACGACCTTGGCCACGCCGTCCAGGGCGGGCAGGTCGAACATGGTGTCGATCAGCGCGTGTTCCATGATCGAGCGCAGGCCGCGCGCGCCGGTCTTGCGCGCCAGCGCCTTGCGCGCAATGGCCGACAGCGCCGAAGGCCGCACCTCGAGCTCGACCCCGTCCATGCCGAAGAGCTTCTGGTACTGCTTGACGAGCGCGTTCTTGGGCTCGGTCAGGATCTGCACCATCGCGTCCTCGGTCAGCTCGCCCAGCGTCGCCACCACCGGCAGGCGGCCGACGAGCTCGGGGATCAGGCCGAACTTGATCAGGTCCTCGGGCTCGACGTTGCGGAAGACGTCGGCGGCCGCCTTCTGGCTCTTGCTGTGGACGGTGGCCGCGAAGCCGATGCCGGAGCGCTCGGTGCGATTCTGGATGACCTTCTCCAGGCCGTCGAAGGCGCCGCCGCAGATGAACAGGATGTTGGTCGTGTCGATCTGCAGGAAGTCCTGGTTCGGGTGCTTGCGCCCGCCTTGCGGCGGCACGCTCGCCATCGTGCCCTCGACGAGCTTGAGCAAGGCCTGCTGAACGCCTTCGCCCGAGACGTCGCGTGTGATGCTCGGGTTGTCGGCCTTGCGGCTGATCTTGTCGATCTCGTCGATGTAGACGATGCCGCGCTGGGCCCTGTCGACGTCGTAGTTGCAGTTCTGCAGCAGCTTCTGGATGATGTTCTCGACGTCCTCGCCGACATAGCCGGCTTCGGTGAGCGTCGTCGCATCGGCGATCACGAACGGCACGTTGAGCAGCCGCGCCAGGGTCTGGGCCAGGAGCGTCTTGCCGGAGCCTGTCGGGCCGATGAGCAGGATGTTGCTTTTCGTGAGCTCGACCTCGTCCTTCGGTCCGCTGCCCATGTGCTTGAGCCGCTTGTAGTGGTTGTAGACCGCCACCGAAAGCGTGCGCTTTGCCACATCCTGGCCGATCACGTACGAATCGAGGCTGGACTTGATCTCGCTGGGCACCGGCAGGTCCGAGCGCGCCGCCTTGGCGCCGCCGTTGTCGGCCGGCACCTCATCGCGGATGATGTCATTGCACAGCTCGATGCACTCGTCGCAGATGAAGACCGATGGCCCTGCGATGAGCTTCTTCACCTCGTGCTGGCTCTTTCCGCAGAAGGAACAGTACAGAACCTTCTCGCCGGAGGCGCCCTTCTTTTCGGCCATGTTGATTGCTACGCGCGAAGTTTCCCGTAGGGGTCGTTGGCATCATAGTCCAACTGGCCCCACCCGACGGGAGACGAAAAGACGGGGTTTTCGGGTCTGAAAATGACCCCGGTCAGGCCCGCTTGTCGAGCACCTGGTCGATCAGGCCGTAGTCCAGGGCCTCGGTCGGCGACAGCCAAGTGTCGCGTTCCATGTCCGCCGCGATGCGCTCGGCCGGCTGGCCGGTGCGCTCGGCGTAGATGCGGTTCAGCTGCTCGCGCGTCTTCAGGATCTCGCGCGCCTGGATCTCGATGTCGCTGGCCTGGCCCTGGGCCCCGCCCGAAGGCTGGTGGATCATGACGCGCGAGTTCGGCAGCGCGAAGCGCTTGCCCTTGGCGCCGGCCATCAGCAGGAACGAGCCCATGCTCGCGGCCATGCCCATGCACAGGGTCGAGACCTCGGGCTTGATGAAGTTCATCGTGTCGAAGATCGACAGGCCCGCGCTCACGCTGCCGCCCGGCGAGTTGATGTACAGGAAGATGTCCTTGTCCGGGTTCTCGCTCTCGAGGAACAGCAGCTGGGCGCAGACGAGGTTCGCGACCTGGTCGTTTACGCCGCCGACCAGGAAGACGATGCGCTCGCGCAGCAGGCGGCTGTAGATGTCGTAGGCGCGCTCGCCGCGCCCCGACTGCTCGATGACCATGGGCACCATGCCCAGGCCTTGGGTCTCGATCACGCTCATGCTGGGACGCCTTCAGGAAGCTGCCATCAATTCGTCGAACGGTAGCACCTTGTCGTTGACCTTCGCTCGCTCCAGCACGAACTGCGTCACGTTGTTCTCGATCACGACGGCCTCGACCTCGGCCATGCGCTGGCGGTCGCCCAGGTACCAGCGCTGGACCTCGGCCGGCTTCTCGTAGCTCTGGCTCATCTCCTCGATGTGCGCCTGGAGCTGCTCCGGACGCGCGCGCAGGTTGTTGGCGCGCACCAGTTCGGCCACGACCAGCCCGAGGCGCACGCGGCGCTCGGCCTGCGGGCGGAAGATATCTTCGGGGATCGGCGTCGTCTCGGCGTCCTTGACGCCGCGCTGCTTCAGGTCGGCTCGCGCCGCGGCGACGAGGCGCTCGGTCTCGCTGGCCACGAGAGCGTTCGGCAGCTCGAGTTCGGACGCGGCGACCAGGGCATCCATCACGGCCGCCTTGTTGCGCGCCAGGATGCGGAACTTGACTTCGCGCTCCAGGTTCTTCTTCACGTCGGCGCGCAGCGCCTCGACCGTGCCGTCGGCGATGCCCAGGGCCTTCGCGAAGCCCTCGTCGACCGGCGGCAGATGCTGGGCCTCGGCCTTCTTCATCGTGACCATGAAATCGGCTTCCTTGCCTGCGAGCGTGGTCTCGCGGTAGTCGGCCGGGAACTGGAGCGGGAAGGTCTTGCTCTCGCCGACCTTCATGCCGCGCACGGCACGGTCGAATTGCTCGAGCATCTGGCCTTCGCCGATCAGGAACTGGAAGCCTTCGGCCTTGCCGCCGTCGAAGGGCTCGCCGTCGATCTTGCCTTCGAAGTCGATCGTCACGCGGTCTCCTTCGGCCGCCCCCTCGGCCGCCGGACGCTGGGCGAAGGTCCGGCGCTGCTTGCGCAGGATGTCGACGGTGCGGTCGATCGCGGCTTCGGTGACTTCGGCGCTGACGCGCTCGACCTCGGACGCCGACAGGTCGCCGATCTTCACCTCGGGGTAGACCTCGAAGGTGGCATCGAAGGCCATTTGCCCTTCCGGCGCCTCGTCCTTCTGGCTGATGCGGGGCAGGCCGGCCACGCGCAACTGCGCTTCATTGGTGGCTTCGGCAAAGGCCTGGCCGACGCGGTCGTTGACGACCTCGTACTGGACCGAATAGCCGTAGCGCTGGGCGACCACCGACATCGGCACCTTGCCGGGGCGGAAGCCGTCGGCCTTGACCGTGCGCGAGAGCTTCTTCAGCCGCGCTTCGACCTCGTGGTTGATGTCGCTCGCAGGCACCGTCAGCGTGATGCGGCGTTCCAGTTTTTCCAGGGTTTCGACGTTGACGGCCATGATGTCTCGTTGAGCTTGCAAAGGGGTTCTCTCTCGCTGGTGCGCGGGGCCGGACTCGAACCGGCACGCCCGTGAAGGCGTCAGGACCTAAACCTGGTGCGTCTACCAATTTCGCCACCCGCGCGACGGGGGGACTTTTCCCCAGCGGGTCGTCCACGCCCGCGGGGTCGGTTCATCGGGATCGGAAAACCGCGCATTTTAGCCTGCGCCGCAATCGATGCTTCTGAGGCAGGTGCGTGGGTCGCAGCGCTGCAGCGGCCGAGCAGGCGCAGCGCAGGGGAGAATCGAAGCATGGGTGTCGATCACTACGAGAACTTTCCGGTCGCCTCGGCGCTGTGCCCGCCCGCGCTGCGGCCGGCGGTGGTGGCGCTCTACCGCTTCGCGCGCTGCGCCGACGACCTCGCGGACGAAGGCGATGCCGCGCCGGCGCAGCGCCTGGCCGATCTTGCCGCCTACCGGGCCGACCTTGCCGCGGTCTGCGCCGGCGCCGCGCCGAGCGCGCGCTGGGCGCAGGTGTTCGGCGCGCTGGGCGTCGCCATCGAACGCTTCGCCCTGCCGGGCGCCCTGCTCGGCCAGCTGCTGGACGCCTTCGAACAGGACGTGCGCAACCCGCCCTACCGCGACCGCGCCGAACTGCTCGACTACTGCCGGCGTTCGGCGAACCCGGTCGGGCGCCTCCTGCTGCACCTGTACGGCGTCGGCGACGCCCTTGCGCTGCGGCGCTCCGACGCGATCTGCACCGCCTTGCAGTTGATCAACTTCTGGCAGGACCTGGGCGTGGACGCGGCGCGCGCCCGCGTCTACGTCCCCGCGCAGGACCGCGAGCGCGCGGGCGTCGCGCTCGACGATCTGCGCCAGCGCCGCGACTCGCCCGCAATGCGCGCCCTGGTGCGCGAACTCTGCGCCTGGGCCGAAGCGCTGATGCGCGAAGGCGCACCTCTCGCCCTCGCCCTGCCCGGGCGCGGCGGCTGGGAACTGCGGCTGGTGGTCCAGGGCGGCCTGCGCATCCTCGACAAGATCGCCGCAATGGACCACGCCACCCTGCTCGCGCGCCCGAGCCTGGGCGCGGCCGAACTGCCGGTCCTGGCCTGGCGCGCCTTGCGCATGAAACCCGCGAGACCCGCGCGATGACTCCCGAGCAGTACGTCCAGCAGAAAGCCGCCGCCAGCGGCTCGTCGTTCTACTACGCCTTCCTGTTCCTGGCGCCGCCACGGCGCGCCGCGATCACCGCGTTCTACGCCTTCTGCCGCGAAGTCGACGACGTGGTCGACGAAATGCACGACCCGTCGGTCGCCGCGATGAAGCTCCAGTGGTGGCGTGCCGAAGTCGCCAAAGCGTTCGCCGGCCAGCCCGAGCATCCGGTGATGAAGGCGCTGGCGCCGATCGCACCGGCGTTCGGCATCGAGGCACGCCACCTCGAGGCGGTGATCGAAGGCTGCCAGGTCGACCTCGACCAGACCCGCTTCCTCGACTTCGCCGCGCTCGAGCGCTACTGCCATCTCGTTGCCGGCATCGTCGGCGAGGTCGCAGCCAACATCTTCGGCCGCACGAGCGACGCAACCCTTGAATACGCCCACAAGCTGGGGCTGGCGATGCAGCTCACCAACATCATCCGCGACGTCGGCGACGATGCCCGACGCGGGCGCATCTACTTGCCGGTGAACGAACTCCAGCGCTTCGGCGTCAAGGCGAGCGAGATTCTCGAGCGCAAGTCGCCCTGGGGCTACAGCGAGCGCTTCGAGGCGCTCATGCGCTTCCAGGCCGAGCGCGCCCACGCCGCGTACGACGCCGCGCTGGCGCTGCTGCCCGCGGCCGACCGCGAAGCCCAGAAGCCCGGGCTGATGATGGCCAACATCTACCGCACGCTGCTGCGCGAAATCGAGCAGCAGCACTTCCAGGTTCTGCACCAGCGCACTTCGCTGACGCCGCTGCGCAAGCTCTGGATCGCCGCGCGCACCCACGTCCAGGGGCGTTGATGGAACTCGCCGTCGTCGGCGCCGGGTGGGCCGGGCTCGCGGCCGCGGTACGCGCCTGCCAGGCCGGCCATGCCGTCACGATCTACGAGATGGCACGCCAGCCCGGCGGACGGGCACGCGCGGTCGAGGTCGACGGCGAGCGCCTGGACAACGGCCAGCACATCCTGATCGGCGCCTACACGCGCACCCTCGACCTGATGGCCACGGTCGGCGCCGATGCGAAGCGGCTGCTCGACCGCCGCCCTCTGACGCTGCGCCATGCCGACGGACGCGGGCTCGCCCTGCCCGCCGGCTCTGCCGTGCCGGCCTTCTTGCGCGCCGTCGCCAGCTGCCGCGGCTGGACCTGGGCCGACCGCGCCGCGCTGCTCGCGGCTACGCTGGGCTGGAGCCTGGCCCGCTTCCGCTGCGACCCGCGGCTCAGCGTGGCCGAACTCTGCCGCGGCCTGCCGCCGCGCGTGCGCCAGCTTCTCATCGATCCGCTGTGCGTCGCCGCCCTGAACACCCCGGCCGAGCAGGCTTCGGCCCAAGTCCTGCTGACGGTGCTGCACGACGCGGTCTTCGGCGGGCCGGGGTCGGCCGACCTGCTGCTGCCGCGGCGGCCGCTGTCCGAACTCCTGCCCGAACCAGCGCTTGCCTGGCTCGGCGCAGCGGGCGCGCGCCTGCGCCTGGGCGAACGCGTGATGCGCATCGAAGCCGATGGCGCGCGCTGGCGCGTCGACGGCCAAGCTCACGACGCACTGATCCTCGCCGCGAGCGCGGCCGAGGCGGCGCGCCTCGCCGCACCGGTGGCGCCCGAGTGGGCCCGCACTTGCGCGGCGCTGCGCTACGAGCCGATCGTGACCGTCTACCTCAGCTGTCCCGGCGCGCGGCTCGCGGCGCCGATGCTGGCGCTCGAAGACGGCCCCGAGGCGCCGGCCCAGTTTGCGTTCGACCTCGGCGCGATCGGCGCGCGGCCCGGCTTGTTCAGCTTCGTCGTCAGCGGCGCCGCGCCCTGGGTCGAGCGCGGCCTGGACGCCACGGCCGCCGCCGTGCTGGCCCAGGCGCGGCCGCTGCTTCCCGATGCCATGCCCCGGCAGGTGCTGGCCGAGAAGCGCGCCACCTTTCGTTGCACGCCGGGGCTGGAGCGGCCGCCTGCGCGCATCGCCCCCGGCCTTTGCGCCGCCGGCGACTATGTCGAGGGACCCTACCCGGCGACGATCGAAGGTGCAGTTCGCTCTGGCGAGGCGGCATTGAAGGTGGTCGCACCACGAGACTGAATTCGACCCTTGCTGCACGTCGATGGAAATATCGGTATGCAACCGATCTTTCCGCGATGCAAAATGGAAGCGTTGTTGACTCCGCGCCGAACGATGACCGCCAAGGACCCGCATACCCCGACCATCCAGGTCCTCGAACGCGCATTCGGCCTGCTCGACATGCTGGCGGCGCACGAGGATCCGGTTTCCCTCAAGCTGATCAGCGAGCAGACCGGGCTCCACCCGTCGACGGCGCACCGGATCCTCAACGACCTCGCGATCGGCCGCTTCGTCGACCGGCCCCAGGCCGGGAGCTACCGCCTGGGCATGCGGCTGCTCGAACTGGGCAACCTCGTCAAGGCGCGCCTGGACGTGCGTGACGCGGCACTCGCGCCGATGCGCGAACTGCACAAGCTCACCCACCAGCCCGTGAACCTGTCGATGCGCCAGGGAGACGAGATCGTCTACATCGAGCGCACCTTCAGCGAACGCTCGGGCATGCAGGTGGTGCGTGCCGTGGGTGGGCGTGCGCCGCTGCACCTGACTTCGGTCGGCAAGCTCTTCCTCGCCGCCGAAGAGCCGCAACGGGTCCGCGCCTACGCGACGCGCACCGGGCTCACCGGCCATACCCGCAACAGCATCACCGATGTCCAGCGCCTCGAACGTGAACTCGCCACGGTCCGCGCCCAGGGCGTCGCACGCGACGACGAGGAACTCGAACTCGGCGTGCGCTGCATGGCAGCGGGCATCTACGACGACGCCGGGAAGCTGCTCGCCGGGCTGTCGGTCTCGGCGCCAGCCGACCGGCTCGAAGAGAGCTGGCTCGAAAAGGTCAAGACCACCGCGGCACAGATTTCGACCGCGCTCGGCTACCAGGGCTGAGCCGCTGGGGGCCGTCGAGACGCGTTCTTACTCCGTGCGTGCGACGGCGCCGCCGTGCAGCGTGCCGCCGCCGGCCATCAGCCACCTGCGGATGCGCTCGGCATCACCGATCGGGGAATACTTGCCGGCAGAATCGAGCAGCACCATGATCAGCTTGCGCCCGGCGAGTTGGGCCCGCATCACCATGCAGCGTCCGGCCTCGTTGATGAAGCCGGTCTTCTGCAGGCCGATGTCCCAGGTGGAGTTGCGCACCAGCGCATTCGTGTTGTGGAACTCCATCTGCCGCCTTCCGACCTCGACCTGGGCTTCGCGCGAGGTCGTGAGTTCGCGCAGGATCGGGTGACGGTAGGCCTCGCGGACCAGCAGGGACAAGTCGTGCGCACTCGACTGGTTCTGGCTCGACAGGCCCGTCGGCTCGATGTAGTGCGTGTCCATCATGCCGAGCTCACGCGCCTTGCGGTTCATTGCCGCGACGCAGGCCTGCATGCCGCCCGGGTAGTAGCGGCAAAGGGCGTGGGCGGCACGGTTTTCGGAGGACATCAGCGCCAGGTGCAGCATCTCGGCGCGGCTGAGCTGGGTGCCCACGCGCAGCCGCGAGGCGCTGTGCTTCTCGGTGTCGACGTCGTCCTGGGTGATCGTGATGATCTCGTCGTCGGGCTGGTGCGCCTCGGTCACGACGAGCGCGGTCATGAGCTTGGTAATAGAGGCAATCGGCAGAACCGCCATCGAGTTCTTGCTGAGCAGGACCTGGTTCGTGTCCTGGTCGACGACGAGCGCGACGCTGGACTTGAGGTCGAGTGGGTCCTCGGTTTCGTGCAGCCCGTAGGCCTGGCCGAACGAAGGACGAGCCGGCTCCACCGCAACCACCTGACGCAGCGCCGCCGGCTTCCTGCCTCCATGCAGCTTCTTGACGCTCACCTTC
>JAGWTS010000529.1 GCA_028868875.1 Burkholderiales bacterium
CCGATCCACGGCATCGAGCCGGCGATGGTCGCGGGCCAGCCCACCATCGCCCAGGTGCTGCCGGCCTTCCACGCCTTCGCCCAGGACACGGTGCTGGTGGCGCACAACGCGGCCTTCGACATGCGCTTCCTGCAGCTTGCCGAAGAGGCGAGCGGCGTGCGCTTCGAGCAGCCGCTGCTCGACACCCTGCTGCTCTCGGCGGTGGTGCATCCGAACCAGGAATCGCACGGGCTCGAAGCCATCGCCGAACGCCTGGGCGTGGCGGTGCTGGGCCGGCACACGGCGCTCGGCGACGCGATGGTCACGGCCGAGGTCTTCCTGAAGCTCATCCCGCTGCTCGAGGCCCAGGGCATCCACACCCTGGCCCAGGCGACGGCGGCGGCGCAGAAGACCTATTACGCGCGGGTGAGCTATTGATCCCGCCCCCCAAGCGCGTGAACCGTGGAGGCCGCACGATGCGCCCCCGCCCCGCCGCCGGGCCGGCCGCGCGCGCGCCGCTGAAAGGCGACGAGAAGAAGGTGATCTTCGCGTCGTCGCTGGGCACGGTCTTCGAGTGGTACGACTTCTATCTCTACGGCGCGCTCGCGGCCGTGATCGGCCGCCAGTTCTTCGCCGGGCTCGACCCGACGGCGGCCTTCATCGCCTCGCTGCTGGCCTTTGCCGCGGGCTTCTTCGTGCGGCCCTTCGGCGCCCTCGTCTTCGGACGGCTGGGCGACATGATCGGGCGCAAGTACACCTTCCTGGTGACGATCCTGATCATGGGCCTGTCGACCTTCGTCGTCGGGCTGTTGCCCACGTACGAATCGATCGGCATCGCCGCGCCGGTGATGCTCGTCGCGCTGCGCCTGATGCAAGGCCTGGCGCTGGGCGGCGAATACGGCGGCGCGGCCACCTACGTCGCAGAGCACGCGCCGCAGAACAAGCGTGGCGCCTACACCTCGTGGATCCAGACCACGGCCACGCTCGGCCTGTTCCTGTCGCTGGTCGTCGTCATCGGCACCCGCAAGCTGCTCGGGGACGCGGCCTGGGCCGACTGGGGCTGGCGAGTGCCCTTCCTGCTCTCGATCGGGCTGCTCGCGGTCGCGGTGTGGGTGCGCCTGTCGATGAGCGAATCGCCCGCGTTCAAGCGCATGAAGGACGAGGGCCGGGTCTCGAAGGCGCCGCTCACCGAATCGTTCGCGCGCTGGGGCAACCTCAAATACGTGCTGCTGGCGCTGTTCGGCCTCGTCGCCGGCCAGGGCGTGGTCTGGTACTCGGGCCAGTTCTATGCACTGTTCTTCCTCACGAGCACGCTCCAGGTCGACCCGACCGAGGCGCAGCTGATGGTCGCCGCGGCGCTGTTGCTGGGCACGCCCTTCTTCGTCGTCTTCGGCACGCTGTCGGACCGCATCGGGCGCAAGCCGATCATCCTGGCCGGGATGCTGCTGGCCGTGCTGACTTACTTCTCGCTGTTCGAGGCGCTCACCGCCGCGGCCAACCCCGAGCTGGCACGGGCCCAGGCGAGCGTGCCGATCGTCGTCGAGGCCGACCCGGCCACCTGCTCGTTCCAGGGCAGCCCGATCGCGCGCGAGATCGACTTCACGAGCGGCTGCGACATCGCCAAGCGCACGCTCGCGGCCCATTCGGCGAGCTACGAGAATGCGGCGCTGCCCGCCGGCGGCACGGCGACGGTGAAGATCGGCGCGCGCTCGATCGCGGCGCCGGTCGGCGTTGTCGCCTCCTCGGGCCACCGCTTCGACGAGGCCAGCGCCCGGGCGATTGCCGGGTTCAGGAAGAACGTGGCCGAGTCGATGAAGGCCGCCGGCTACCCGACCCGGGCGCGGCCGATCGACTTCATGGGCGCGCAGTGGTGGCACATCGTCGCCCTGCTCTGGGTGCTGGTGCTCTACGTCACCGGGGTCTACGGCCCGATCGCGGCGATGCTGGTGGAACTCTTCCCGACCCGCATCCGCTACACCTCGATGAGCCTGCCGTACCACATCGGCAATGGCTGGTTCGGCGGCCTGTTGCCGTCGGTGAGCTTCGCGATGGTGGCGCAGAACGGCAACATCTATTACGGACTCTGGTACCCGGTCGTCATCGCGGCCCTGTCCTTCGTGGTCGGGCTGATCTTCGTGCGCGAGACGCGGGGGCGAGACATCTACGCGGCAGATTGAAGCGGCAGTGGCGCGGGGCGCCAGAGCAGGTACTTCGGCGCTGAAGGCAGATCGCCGGCTTGTGCGTCGCCACAGCCAGAGTTGGCGCGACCCTTCGCAACCCGTGTCGTAGTTGTTGCACAGCCTCAAAAACAACCGCACAGGCACAGTGGCAACCACCGTGCCATCACGCGGGCATCCACTGATCCTAAGTCCGGCAGTTGAAGCCGCGAAGTTGCCGATTTCTTCAGCGCTGGCGCGGACTTGAAGCTGTTTGGCACACTCACCCGATGGGTGAAGCCGATAAACCGAAGAAGACCGTGCTGGCGCA
>JAGWTS010000004.1 GCA_028868875.1 Burkholderiales bacterium
TGGCGCGGCTGGCCCGCGTCAGCGCCCGCACCTGGGGCGGGCCGTAGCTTTCCATGAACATCGCGGCGCTGCGCCCGGTGCTGTGCAGGCCGGGCTGGCTTTCGCGTTCGAGCAGCAGCACGCGGCCGCGCCCGGCCAGCCGCGCCGCCAGCGACGCTCCGGCAATGCCGGCGCCGACGATGGCGACGTCGAAATCGCTCACCGGACTACCTTTCGCGCTGCGCGCACCGGGATGAGCGCTCGGGGGGCGGCCCGGCGCGCTCCTGCGGGCCCCCCCGTCCTGCGGCCGGACCGCCCGAGCGGGAATGAGCCCGAAGGCATTGCCTGCGGGCTCATCTTGCTTCGCGCATCAAGGTGCTCTTGCCGAACAGGCTTTCGATGAGGTCGACGGCGAGCGCCGCGGTGCGGTTGCGCACGTCCAGCGCCGGGTTCAGCTCCATCACGTCGAGGCTGGCGAGGCGGCCGGTGTCGGCGATCATCTCCATGCAGAGCTGGGCTTCGCGGTAGCTGGGGCCGCCGGGCACCGTGGTCGCGACGCCGGGGGCGATCTCGGGGTCGAGGAAGTCGACGTCGAAGCTCACGTGCAGATGGGTGTTGGCGTCCAGCGTCGCCAGCGCCAGTTCCATCGCATGGCGCATGCCCATCTCGTCGATGTAGCGCATGTCGAAGACTTCGAGCCCTTTCTGGTGGACGAAGCGCTTCTCGCCGGCGTCGACGCTGCGGATGCCGATCTGGCGGATCGACTTGGGCGCGAGCGCCGGCACCGTGCCGCCGATCTCGATCAGCTCCTGCGGCCCGTGGCCGCACAGGCAGGCCACGGGCATGCCGTGCAGGTTGCCGCTGGGCGTGAGCGCGCTGGTGTTGAAGTCGGCATGGGCGTCGAGCCAGAGCACGCGCAGGCGGCGCCCGGTCTCGCGGCAATGGCGGGCGACGGCGCTGATCGAGCCCACGGCCAGGCAATGGTCGCCGCCGAGCAGGATCGGCAGCCGCGCCAGCGCCAGCTCGGCGCGCACGGCTTCGTGCACGGCGCGGTTCCAGGCCACGACCTCGGCGAGGTGGCGGTAGCCGTCCACCGCCGGCAGCCAGGGATTGGTCGGGCCGACGAGGTTGCCGCGGTCGACGACCTCGAGCCCCTGGCCTTCGAGCGTGGCCTGGATCGCGGCCACGCGCAGCGCTTCCGGGCCCATGCTCGCGCCGCGTGCGCCGGCGCCGATGTCGGTGGGGGCGCCGATCAGGCTGATGCGGCGCAGGCGTTCAGATGTCATCGGCGAACTCGCCGGTCTGGGTCGGCGCGGCGTCGAAGCCGTAGAAGGCGGCCAGGTGCTCCCAGGCCTCTTCGGCGGTCTCGACGAAGCGGAAGAGCTTCAGGTCGTCTACGCCGATCATGCCGGTGTCGACGAGGTGCTGGAAGTCGAGGAGCCGGTCCCAGAACGCGCGCCCGAAGAGCAGGATGGGCCGCGGCCGGCTCTTGCCGGTCTGGATCAGCGTCATCGTCTCGAACAGCTCGTCGAGCGTGCCAAAACCGCCGGGGAAGCACACGAGCGCGATGCTGCGCATCACGAAGTGCATCTTGCGCAAGGCGAAGTAGTGGAACTGGAAGCACAGCTCCGGAGTGATGTAGGGGTTGGGCGCCTGCTCGTGCGGCAGCACGATGTTCAGGCCGATGCTCTTGCCGCCCACTTCGTGGGCGCCGCGGTTGCCGGCCTCCATGATGCCCGGGCCGCCGCCGGTGACGACGTAGATCGGCGTCTCGAGCGAGGCCGAGCGCGTCGTCACGAGGGCGGCCAGGCGCCGCGCCTCGTCGTAGTAGCGGCTCATCTCGAGCGCGGTCTCGGCGCGGCGCAAGGCCTGCGCGTCGTGGCCGGCGCGCGCCGCCTCGAGCTGGCGTTCCGCCGCGTCGGGCGGCAGCACGCGGGCGCTGCCGAAGATCACGATCGTCGACTCGATGCCTTGCTCGCGCTGGATCATCTCGGGCTTGAGCAACTCGAGCTGCATGCGCACCGGGCGCAGATCCTCGCGCAGCAGGAAGCGGGTGTCGGTGAAGGCCAGGCTGTAGGCACTCTCGGGCCCGGCATAAGGCCCGGGTTCGCGGCGCGCGCCCGCTTCCTCCTCGGCGCTCGGAAAGTTGCGGGCGGGGAAGGGGCGGTGTCTGGGTTGCATGGGCGGCAGCTTACGCGCAGACCGGGCAGCCGCCCTGGCGCTGAAGCGTGATTTCGTCCCAATGCATGCTGCGTGCGTCGAGCATCAGCAGCCGCCCGGCGAGCGAGGGACCGGCGCCGCTGAGCAGCTTGAGCGCCTCGGCCGCCTGCACGCTGCCGATGATGCCCACGAGCGGGGCGAACACGCCCATCGTCGCGCAGGCGACTTCCTCGAAGGCCGCATCGGGCGGGAACAGGCAGGCGTAGCAGGGCGCGCCGGCCTGGCGCGTGTCGTAGACCGAGACCTGGCCGTCGAAGCCGATGGCCGCGCCCGAGACCAGGGGCTTGCGGTGCCTGACGCAGGCCGCGTTGACGGCATGGCGGGTGCGGAAGTTGTCGCTGCAGTCGAGCACCACGTCGACTTCCGGCAGCAGGGCGTCGAGCCACCCGGCATCGGCGCGCCGGCACACGGGTCCGATGCGCAGTTCGGGGTTGATCGCCCGCAGGGTCTGGGCCAGCGAGTCGGCCTTGGGCTGGCCGATGCGGCTCTGGTTGTGGGCGATCTGGCGCTGCAGGTTCGTGAGGTCGACGCGGTCGGGGTCGACCACGGTGATGCGGCCGACGCCCGCGGTGCCCAGGTACAGCGCGGCGGGCGAGCCGAGGCCACCCGCTCCGATGATCAGCGCATGGGCGTCGAGCAGGCGCTGCTGGCCCTCGATGCCGATCGCGTCGAGCAGGATGTGGCGCGAATAGCGCAGCAGTTGGTCGTCGTTCATGCCGGGTGGGGGTGGCGCACGACCGGACCCGCCGCGAAAAGGGGGCACGCGCCGTGCGGGCGGGCCTGGTCAGCCGGATCGGCTTGCGCTCACTGCTTGATCGGCTCGCCCTCGGGGCCGCGCTCGTTCGCGGTCTTGCTGACGATGACCGGCGCGCCGCGCAGCTGGTTCACGGCCTGGATCAGCGGGAAGTCCTGCGCGCTGCCGAACTCGGGCAGCGGCTTGGGCGGCTCCTTGGTCTTGGCGAGCTGCTCCTCGACCTTCTCGCGCGCGTCCTCGCGCGCCTTCTCCAGGTTCGGGTCCGGCTTCTCGTCGGGACCCAGCAGGTGCTTCTGCAGGTCGGCCTCGCGCATGCGCAGCACGGCGAAGACGTTGCCCTCGGGGGTCTCGTCGAGCCAGACGTCGGGCACGATGCCCTTGGACTGGATCGAGCGCCCCGAAGGCGTGTAGTAGCGCGCCGTGGTGATCTTGAGCGCGGTGTCGGCCGAGAGCGGCCGCACCGTCTGCACCGAGCCCTTGCCGAAGGTCTGGGCGCCCATGATGGTGGCGCGCTTGTAGTCCTGCAGCGCGCCGGCGACGATCTCGCTGGCCGAGGCCGACCCTTCGTTGACCAGCACCACCAGCGGCACGGTCTTCAACGCCGCCGGCAGCTTGCGCAGCGGGTCGGCGCCGCCGCGGCGGGCGTAGTACTCGGGCGAAGCCTTGAAGCTGGCCTTCGATTCGGGGATCTGGCCGTTCGTCGTCACCACCACCGAATCGGCCGGCAAGAAGGCCGAGGCGACCGCGACCGCGCCGTCGAGCAGGCCGCCCGGGTCGTTGCGCAGGTCGAGCACCACGCCCTTGATGTTCGGATCCTGCTTGTAGAGGTCTTCGATCTTCTTCGCGAAGTCGTCCACCGTGCGGTCCTGGAACTGGGTGATGCGGATCCAGGCGTAGCCGGGCTCGAACATCTTGGCGCGCACGCTCTGGACGTGGATCTCCTCGCGCACGATCGTGACCGGAAAGCTGCGACTCTCGCTCTTGCGGAAGACCGTGAGCACGACCTTGGTGCCGGGGTCGCCCCGCATCTTCTTGACCGCCTGGTCAACCGTGAGGCCCTTGACGGGGGTGTCGTCGATGCGGGTGATGTAGTCGCCCGGCTTGAGGCCGGCGCGGAAGGCGGGCGAGCCTTCGATCGGCGAGACCACCTTGACGAGGCCGTCTTCCATGCCCATCTCGATGCCGATGCCGACGAAGCGCCCGCCGGTGGCCTCGCGGAATTCCTTGAAGCTCTTCTTGTCGAAATACTGCGAATGCGGGTCGAGCCCCGAGACCATGCCGTTGATCGCATCCGAGATCAGCTTCTTCTCGTCGACCGGATCGACGTAGTCGCTCTTGATCATGCCGAAGACGGCCGCGAACTGCTGCAGTTCTTCCAGCGGCAGCGGAGCGAGCGAATTGCGGGCATTGGCCTGCAATTGCATCGTCGTCAGCGTGCCGGCCAAGGCTCCGACGGCCAGCAATCCGACGACTTTCAGTTTGGCGCCCATCTTCCACATGCCTCCGGCATACATACTCTTTCGGCAGTATAGAACCGGCATCGAATGGAGCGGGTTTCGGGGTCGCAAAGATCGTGCCGCGGCGTGCGAGGCGACACGCTGCGGCGGGCGTCGCGGGCTGGCGCCGCTTTTATACTGGGGTCCGACGCGCGCCGCGCCGGCGCCCACTTTTTCGGAAGTACGAGGCCATGTCCCAAGACCCCGAGACCCGCGTCCACGCCGCCGCCATCCTCAAGGACGGCAGCGCCGACGTCGACGCCTTGCTCGGCGAGTTCGCCGCGCGCCAGCGTGCCGCAGGCCGGCGCGTGCGCGGGCTCGTGATGACGCGCCCGGGAACCGACCGGACCTGCGCCGCGCCCATGGTGCTGGTGGACGTCGACAGCGGCGAGCAGTTCCTGGTTTCGCAGCCGCTGGGCGGCGCCTCCGGTTCCTGCCGCGCCGATCCCCAGGGTTTCGCGCGTGCGAGCCGGGTCCTGCGCGACGCCGCCGGCCAGGCCCCCGACCTCGTCATCAGCGACCGCTTCGGCTCGCTCGAATCCGAAGGCGGCGGCTTCGCGGCCGAACTGCTGGCCTTGATGGCCGAGGGCGTTCCGGTCTTGACCGCGGTGGCCCCGGCCCATGCCGAGGCCTGGCAGCGTTTCAGCGGCGACGCCGGGCTGCTGCCGCCGCGCGCCGAGGCCCTGGCGGCCTGGCTCGAGACGGCGCTGGGCGAGCGAGCCGCAGGCACCCCTGCTGCCGAGCAGCGCGCGCTCGCGGCCTGAGGGCGCTCAGGCGTCGAGCCGGAACCCGACCTTCAGCGTCACCTGGAAGTGCGCGACCTTGCCGTCGGCGACGTGGCCGCGGGTCTCGACGACTTCGAACCAGTCGATGTGGCGCACCGACTTGGACGCCTTCTCGATCGCGCCCCGGATCGCGTCGTCGCTGCCCAGGGGCGACGTACCGACGATTTCGACGACCTTGTAGGTGTGACTCATGATGGGCCTCCAGTGGCTGCGCCCGGTCGGGCCGTTGCACTGCCGGGTGGGGCCCAGCGTAACGCCAGGCTGCGTCCGGGTCCAGCGCCGGCGCGCGGCGACGCGCCAGCGATTCCGGCTTGGCCCCCCCGGCGGGAATCGAACCCACATCTGGCGCTTAGGAGGCGCCCGTTCTATCCATTGAACTACGGCGGGTGCAGGGGGCCGGGCGCCGGCAGGGCCGGCTCCCGAGACCGCGGGAGCAGTGATGATACCGAGGCGGATCGTTGCCGCGGTTCTCGCTCAGCCCCCGCCCTGGCCGCGTGCGCGCTGGACCTCGAGGCTCGAGACGGCGCCCGCTTCGTGGCCCCAGGCGCTGCGGACATAGCTCGCGATGGCGGCGATCTCGGCGTCGCCCAGGCTCGGCCCGAACGGCGGCATGCCGAAAGGCCGCGGGTTGGTGCGCGTCGACGGGGCGAAACCGCCGTCGAGGATGGCTTTCACGAGGTTGTCGGGCGCGGCGGCGACGACGCCGCGGTTGCCCGCCAGCGGCGGATAGGCGCCGGCCACGCCGCGGCCGTCCTTGCCGTGGCAGTCGGCACAGTGGTCGCCGTAGAGCCCCGCGCCGCGCTCGCGCTGCGCCGCATCGACCGGCTGCGGCGGTGCTTCGGGCAAGGGGCCCGGCGGCAGCGTCATCAGGTAGGCCGCGATCGCGTGCAGGTCCGCCGGCCCCAGGTATTGGGTGCTGCGTGCCACGACCTCGGCCATCGGCCCCATCGCGCTGCCGCGCGCCGACTCGCCGCTTTGCAGCAGGTCGGCCAGATCCTGCTGCGTCCACGGCGCCACCCCGGGCTCGCGCCCCGGGCCCAGGGGGGGCGCGTACCAGTTCCGGACCGGAATCAGCCCTCCCGGCAGCGCCGCCGCATCGGCACTCGCCCCGAGCGCATTGCGCGGCGCGTGGCAGGCCGCGCAATGGCCCAGGCCTTGCACGAGGTAGGCGCCACGCTCGACCGGGCCTGCCGTCGGCGCCCGCGCGATCGGCGCGGCCGGCCTGAAGTAGAGCGCGCGCCAGACCGCGAGCGCTGCCTGCAGCCGGTACGGAAAGCGCAGTTCGGGCGGCCGGTTCGGCGCGCGCACCGCGGGCAGGCTTTGCAGGTAGGCATACAAGGCGTCGCTGTCGGCGCGGCTGACCCGGGTGAAGCTGGGGTAGGGGAAGGCGGGGTAGAGCAGCCGTCCGTCGCGCGCGCGGCCGTTGTGCAGGGCGCGCCAGAACTCCGAGGCCGACCAGCGGCCGAGACCGGTCGCGGCGTCCGGGGTCAGATTCGGGCCGTAGACCGTGCCGAACGGGGTTTCGATCGCCCGCCCACCGGCATAGGCCGGCCCGCCGCGGCGGGTGTGGCAGGCGGCGCAGTCGCCGGCGCGCGCCAGGTAGGCACCGCGGGCCACGACTGCGGGGGTGGGGCGGGGTCGGGGGCGGCGCCGCTCGTCCTGGGTTGAACCGGCTCCTCGCCGCGCCGGTTCAGCGCCGCGACCGAGCCTGCGAGCAGGGCGGCAACGCCGGCCAGACCGGCCAGCGCCAGGGTTGCGAGGCGGGCGGCGCGTCTCATCGCAGCCCGCTCCCGCAGTCCAGCGGCAAGGGCAGCTTCGGTGCCGCCGCCGGGCGCGCGTCGGCCGGCGGGGCCTGCGCGGCGAGCCAGTTGGCGAGCGCGCTCACGTCTTGCGGGCGCAGCCGGCGCGCCACCTCGGCCATGCAATCGGGCGCGGCCGCGCGGCGCAGGCCGGTGCGCCAGCTGCCGAGCTGGGCGATCAGGTAGTCGCGCGGCAGCCCGAGCAGGCCGGGGAAGGCGGGCTGGACGCCGGTCATGCGCTCGCCGTGGCAGGCCTGGCAGGCCGGAATGCCTTGCCGCGCGTCGCCGTGGCGCACCAGCTCGGCGCCGCGCTCGAGCCGATCGGGCGCGACCACCGCGGGCTGGGGCGCGGGGTAGGGCAGTTCGAGGGCGCCGAAGTAGGCGGCGATCTCGCGCAGGTAGTCTTCCGAGAGCGGATCGACGAGGCCGCGCATGGCGCGATTGGCGCGGCGCCCGTCCCGGAAGTTGATCAACTGGTTGAACAGATAGCCCGCCGGCTTGCCGGCGATGCGCGGAAAGTAGCCTTCGCTCGTGGCGCGCCCTTGCTTGCCG
Source organism: Burkholderiales bacterium (assembly GCA_028868875.1). Lineage (GTDB taxonomy): Bacteria > Pseudomonadota > Gammaproteobacteria > Burkholderiales > Burkholderiaceae_C > Rubrivivax. The sequence goes on from JAGWTS010000004.1 coordinate 7,586, forward strand.
TGGCAGGCGGTGCAGGCCTGCAGGCGCTGCGCCAGGGTGTCGATCTCGGGCGGCGGGGCGGCCGTGGCGGCGCCGCAGGCGAGGAGGGCGGTGGCCGCCGCGGCCCGCAGGCGCCGGCTCATGCGCGCCGGCAGCGGCGGGCGCAGGCGGAGGCGGTCGGCAGGGACGGATTCATCGGCTGGGGTGGCAAAGCTTCGGGGCGCGCCATTGTCCCCGACCGCCCGCGCCGCGCGTCGGCACGCCTGCCGCGTCGCGCACGAATGCGGCGCGGGGCATGGCTCGATTCGCCGCGGGGCGCGCGCTCAGGCCCCGGCGCGCGCTCAGGCCTTCGATCGATAGACCGCCACCGCGTCGGCCAGATGGCGCGCCTGTCCCTTCATGCTGTCGGCGGCGGCCGAGGCCTGCTCGACCAGGGCCGCGTTCTGCTGCGTCATCTGGTCGAGCTGCGAGACCGCGACGTTGACCTGGGCCAGCCCGCTGCTTTGCTCGCTCGTCGATGAGCTGATCTGCTGGATCAGCGCCGAGACGCTGCGCACCTGCTCGACGACATCGTGCATCGTGCGCCCGGCGTCGTCGACGAGGCGGGCGCCGTCGCTGACCTTGCCGACGCTGTCGTTGATCAGCCCCTTGATCTGGCGTGCCGCCTCGGCGCTGCGTTGCGCCAGGCCGCGCACCTCGCTGGCGACGACGGCGAAGCCGCGCCCCTGTTCGCCGGCGCGCGCCGCCTCGACCGCGGCGTTGAGCGCCAGGATATTGGTCTGGAAGGCGATGCCATCGATGACGCCGATGATGTCGGCGATCTTGCGGCTCGAATCGCTGATCGCCTGCATCGTCTGCACGACCTGGCTCACCGCCTCACCGCCCGATTCCGCCGCGGCGCTGGCGCTGCCCGCGAGTTCGTTGGCCTGGCGCGCGCCCTCGGCGTTCTGCGACACGGTGGCCGTCATCTGCTCCATCGACGCCGCTGTCTGCTGCAGGCTCGCCGCAGCCTGCTCGGTGCGGGCGCTGAGGTCGCTGTTGCCCTGGGCGATCTCGCCGCTCGCCACCTGGAGTCCGCCGACCTGTTCGCCCACGTCGTCGACGAGCGCGCGCAGGTTCAGCCCGGCCTGGTTGATCGCGCGCTGCAGCAGGCCGATTTCGTCGACGCGGTCCAGGAGCGCGGCGTGCGCCGGCTGCCCGGCCGCGACCGCCTGGGCTTGGGCCAGCAGGCGGTCGAGCGGCGCGGCGATCTGCGCCCGCAGCCAGATCCCGACCGCGGCTGCGGCCAGCGCCACCGAGCCCCCCAGTTCGGCGAGTCCGGCGCCGCGCAGCCCGCAAGCCGCGGCGGCGCCGATGCCCACGAGCGCGAGGGCGGCCACCGCGGCGTCCAGGCGCCGGCGCACCGGCATGAGTTGCAGCACCGAGGTCCAGGCCCGCAGGCCGGTGCGAACCACCAGGCCCTTGTGCAGGCGCCAGCCCCCGGCGCCGGATGCCAGGGCGCGGTACAAGCCCTCGGCCTGTGCCACCTCGGCCCGATCGGGCTTGGTGCGGACCGACATGTAGCCCGTGACCTGTCCTGCGCGCTCGATCGGCGTCGCGTTGGCGCGTACCCAGTAATGGTCGCCGTTCTTGCGCCGGTTCTTCACGAGCGCGCTCCACGACTGGCCCGCCTTCAGCGTCGCCCACATGTCGGCGAAGGCGGCGCTCGGCATGTCGGGGTGGCGCACGATGTGGTGCGGCTGCCCCTGCAACTCATCCTTCTCGAATCCGCTCACCTGGATGAAGGCACCGTTGCAATAGGTGATCCGGCTCGTGGTATCGGTGGTCGACATCAGCGTCGCGTTGGCGTCGAACTCGTATTCACGATTCGTCACGGGTTGGTTGTTTTTCATCGGACTTCCTCGCATCAATGAAACAGGCGGGTTGCATTTCGATCGCAAGCAGATTCGTCGCCACGAACGGCCGACGGCGCGCATCGAAAGGCGGCAGCCTTGCGGCGCGCCGCATCTCGCCAAGCTGCTGTTTCGGCAGCGCAGTCTCGAAATTCAATGATCGGCCCGCGAGGCCGCCGAGACCTGAGAAAACCGAGGCATATTCCGCCGACCCATCGGCGCGTGCGAATCGAATTGAATGATTCGACCCAAATTCATTCATCCCTGTATTCGGTGAAGAGAATCACCGAAACGAGCGAATAGCGCCGCTGTTTCAATTCGGCGTGCTTGCGGCCGGCGCCGGGTTTGCGGGCTTGCCGAACTTCCAGCTCCAGATCAGGTCGAGCGAATTCTCCGCCCCGCCCTGGGCCCGCAGCGTGAAGCGCTGGGCGATGCGGTAGATGAGCTGGAAGGTGCCGGCGGTGGCGTTGACCCCGCGCTCGTAGCCCACGTACCAGCGCCGCGTCAGCTGCTTGCCGACGCTGATGACGGTCTGCTGCACGTCGGTGTCGCTCTGGCGCACCGTCAATTCGTCGAGCCCGAGGCGCCGCATCAGGGAATCGGTCGGAGCGCCGTTCTCGCCTTCGAGCAGCGCGACCGCGGCGCTTTGCAGCATCGCGGTGTCGCTGCGGCCGAGGCCGTCGGGCGCGCGCCCGAGCAGCAGCCACGAGAGCTTGTCGGTGTCGGGCATGTCGGGTTCGGAGTAGAGCCGGGCGCGCACGGTCTGGAGCGTGCCGGTCACGGAAACCCCCACCTTGGTGTCGATGTCGGGCCGCACCGCGAGGATGTCCAGCCGCGGGTTGTCGGGGGCGCCGGTGAAGGTGATGATGCCGCGTTCGATCGCCAGCTTCTGGCCGTAGGCGGCGTAGGTGCCGCCCTCGGTGTGGACGCTGCCGTGAACCGCGAGCTTGCCGGCCGGAGTCGTGATGTGCAGGAGTCCGCGCAGTTCGGTGTCCAGCCCGTGGCCGCGCACGCGCAGGTTCTGCCCCAGGTCGACGTCGACCGCGACCGCCACGTTGCGGTGGCCGCGCGCTCCGGCCGCGGCCTCGGCGTTCAGCTCGGGCTCGCCGGGGCGATGCACGGTGACGTCGGAATCCAGGGTCGGGGCGTCGCCGCGGCTGGTGTCGAACAGGCCTTCGTCGACCCTGAACTTGCCGTCCAGGCGGACGCCGTCGCGCTGCAGGTCGAGGTCGGCGCTGCCGCTGGCGATGAGCTGGCGGTCGATGCGTCCGAGCACACGGAAATGCTCGGCCTCGAGGTGCAGCCGGGCTTTCGGCGCACTGCCGAATTCGGCCCCGCCGCTGAGGTCGAGGCGGCCGTCGCCGCTTTCGAAGCGGAAGCGGCTGATCTGGGCGCGCGCGCCCTCGAGCTTGATCGCGACCTGGCCCCGGCTCACGTTGACACCCTGGATGATGTTGCGCACGCCGAGGTCGCTGCCGGAGAGCTCACCGGTGTATTCGGGCGCGCCGAAGCGGCCGCCGAGCGTGAAGCCGGTGCGCATCTCGCCGCTCAGGCGCCAGCCCGCGGGCACCCAGGCGCCCCAGATCCCGAGGTTCGCGACATGGGCCGTGAGCACGCCGTCCAGCGGCGCGTCGGCACCGGGCCAGCGCGCCTGCGGCGTCGTGTGCACGCGCGCCGCGCCCGCGGCTTCGCCCAGGCTCTTGCCGGCCAGCGCCTGGGTGAAGACCCAGGTGCCGTCGTGCGCCGCCAGGCCCAGGCGCAGGTCGCTCAGCCCCAGGGTCTGGGTGCCGGCCTCGTCGCGCACGCTGAGGTCGCCGCCGACGCGCTCGAAGACGATGTCGGCGTCGAAGCGTTCGGCGGCGTGGACCTCGACCGAAGCCGAAAGCCGGAGGTCGCCGCCCCAGCCCATGGCGGGCTGGGCGCGCGCCAGCAGCGGCGCGACGGAGAAGGCCTGGATGCGCGCGCGCAGGTCGATGTTCGGCGCGGCGCCGCCGAGGTCGAGCTGGATCGCGTCCCAGTCCAGGGCGGCGGCGCCGGCCAGGCTCATGTGGCCCGGCTGCGCATGAACCTGGGCCAGGTTGCCGTCGGCGTCGAAGCGCAGGTCCGCGCGCAGGTCGGAGGCGCTGATCCACCCGGCCTCGCTTTGCGCCTTCTGGGCCGCGAGCGACGCGCCGTCCCAGGCGCCGACCGCGAGGCGGCTCAGGTGGCCGCTCCAGACCCCGCCGCCGCCCGGCGCCGGCTGCCAGGCGCCGTCGCCCTCGACGCGCACGCGCGTGCCGGACAAGGCGTTCACCCCGAGCAGCTGCCCGGCCCATGGCGGCGGCACCAGCGGCAGCGCCGCGCTCAGGCTGATGCGGTGCTGGCGCAGCGTCCCCTGCATGCGGGCGCGCAGCAGCCGCACGCTCTGGTGGCCCAGGCGCAGGTTGTCGGCTTCGGCGTCGAGGTCGAGCGGGGCGCTGCCCGAGTCGTCGAGATCGACCTGCCAGGTCGCGCGCGCCGAGTCCAGCGCGAGCTCGCTGCTCGCGAGCTGCGCCAGCTGTATCTGGCCGTGGCTGCGCAGCCGCGGCCAGCGGCCCTCGGCCTCCAGGCCGAGGCTGGCGCTGCCCGCGCTCGGCGCCCAGGCCGCAAGTCCCGGCTCCAGCCGCAGCAGCGGCGCCAGCGCGGCCAGGGCCGGGGCGTCCACCTTCAGGTTCAGGCTGTCGGAGCCGCCGGCGCCGGCCGGGTCGCCCTGGGCGTCGAGCACCGCGTGGTTGCCGCCCAGGGTCAGCTCGCCGTGGAGCCGGCTCGGCCGACCCGGGTGGGCGGCGGGCGTCTGCGCCAGGTCCAGGTCGAGTGCGACCGGCACGCCGGCGAGCAGCGAATCGTGGACATGGATCTTGCCGGTGCCGGCCACGCGCTGGGCCAGCGCCAGCGGCGCGAGCTTCAGCGCCGCTTGCGGCAGCTGCAGGTCGAGCTTCCAGTCGGCCGAGATCTTGTGGCCGCCGCCGCGCCAGGGCGAGGCGGCGTCGCCGGGCCACCAGGGCAGGGGGTCGAAATCGTTCAGGCTGCCGGTGGAGGCGATCTGCCAGGGTCCGCTGCCGATGTGGCGCGCGCTCGCCTGGAGCCGGGCGCTGGCGCTGCCGGAGCGGGCGCGCAGCTCGGCGATCTCGATGCGGCCGGCATCGGCGCTGGCAACGAGCGCCAATTGAACCGGCAGCGGCCGGGCAGCGAGGCGGCCGTCGAGCGTGGTGTGCAGATTGATCGAGAACGGGGGCGGGGCGGCGCTGGCGGCGGGGTCGGGCGAAGGCAGGCCGTGCAGGGTGAAGGCCAGCGGCCCCGACAGCGTCATCGCCGCGGCGCGGCGGTCGAGCTGCTGCGGCTGCACGTCGGTGAGGCGGCCGTCGAGGTCCAGGGTGTGGCCGCGCCAGCTGCCGTGGCCCTGCCAGCGCCCGGCGGCGAGCAGGAGATCGGCGGCATGGATCTCGATCCGGCCCGGGGTCGCGGCACTGCCCTGGAGTTCGAGCGCGATGCGCCGCAACGGCAGGCGATGCTGGTCCCAGCGCCCGGGCAGGGCGTTGTCGAGCACCACCGACGCCCCGATCGGGGCGTCGCGCCCGCGGGTGTCGATCCGCACCCGGCCGCCGAGCCGGGTCTCGGGGGCGGCGGCCGAGATCGAGGCCAGGTCGAGCGCGCTCGTGCTCGCGTCCAGCGCCGCCAGCGGCCAGGCGGCAAAGGGCCGGATCTCGGCATGGACCTCGGCGGTCGGCGCCGCGTGGCCGGCGCGCGCCGGTCCGGCGAGGCGGGCCTGCAGCGCCATCTGCCCGAGCGTTCCGCCGGCGCCGACCGTGGCCTGGAACTCGCCGTTCGCGGGCTGCACCTGGAGTGCGGCGTCGAGGGCGAAAGGGCGCTCGGCGCCGAGGGTCGCGCGCCCCTGCACGTGCAGCTTCTCCCAATCGAGGGCGAGGCGGTCGAGGCGGTAGCGCCCGGCGTCGCCGACCTCCACGGCACCGCTCACGCCGAGGAAGGGCGGCAGGCCGGCGATGCTGAGGCGGTCGACACGCAGCTCGGCCACGCTCAGGCGCACCGGCGCGCCGATCGAGGCCGGCAGCTCCGGCGCCGGCCCGGGCGGGCCCTGGTTGGCGTAGATCACCTCGTGCGCCGCGAGCCGGCGCGCCGTGAGTCCGATCCAGGCCCCGGGCTGGGGCCGCCAGGACCAGTGCAGGCCTTCGGCGCGCAGGTCGGTGAGGGTCAGGGCATGCTGGCCGCCGCCCCACTCGACATGAATCCGGCGTGCCGCGAAGTCCTCGCCGAGCAGGGCGCCGCGCGGCTCGTCCACCTGGATGCCGGGCAGATGGGCGAAGAGCCAGCGCGTGCCCTCGTCGCTGCGCAGCAGCCAGACGCCCGCGCCGGCAAGCGCCGCGAGCACGAAGACGGCCGTCGCCAGCACCGCCAGCAGCGGCAGCAGCAGGTGCAGCGTCGTCGCGACGGGGCGGGGCGGGTGGCTGTCCATGGCGTCGGTCCGGGTCTCAGAACGTCACGCCGACGCTGAAGTAGAAGCGGTACTTGCGCACCTGGTAACCGTAGGCCAGGTCCAGGCGCAGCGGGCCCACGGGGCTGCGCCAGCGCAGCCCGACGCCGGCGCCGCGGTCGATCTTCATCTCGCGGAAGCTGTTGGCGGCGTTGCCGGCATCGGCGAACACGGCGCCCCAGAGCGTCGGGATCGAGGCCGAGAGCGGGTGCGCCAGCTCGATGCTGGTGGTGAAAAGCGAATTCCCTCCGGCGACCGCACCGCCGACGATCGGGCCGAGGTCGCGGTAGCCGTAGCCGCGCACCGAATCCTCGCCGCCGGCGCGGAAGAGTTCGGGGTCGGGCACCGCGACCGTGTTCTTCTTGAACACCTGGCCGAGCTCGACCCGGGCCTGGCCGTACCAGTTCCGGCCCAGCGGCAGGTAACCGGTGAGACGGCCGTAGCTGCGCACGAACAGGCCGGTCTCGGCACCGGTGCCGTGGGCGCGGCCGAAGCTGCCCTGGGCCGAGAGCGAATAGCCCTGGGTTGGCAGCACCGCGTTGTCGAGATGGCGCCAGATCCCCTGGTAGTTGAGCGAGAGCGCCACGACCTCGGTGTCGATCTGGTCGACGCTGCGCAGCGAGCGCTCCGACTGGACGAAGTAGGTGCGGTCGATGCGCTGGCCTTCCTGGGCGCGGCCGAAGCGCAGCTGCTGGGTAAGCACGATGTCGCTGCTGACCAGGCGCTCGATCGTGCCGCCGAGCAGGGTGCGCCACAGGCCCTTGCCGGGCGGGGTGCTCAGCTCGCCGTCCCAGGACTGGCTCAGGCGCCCGAGCAGCAGCTTGTTGCGGGCGGCGAGCGGGTAGCCGAAGACGCGGCGGTAGGTGTGGTCGACCGAGACCCGCTGGCCCGTGGTGCCGCTGTAGCCGATGCCGAAGGTCAGCGTCTGCAGCGGCGCCTCGCGCAGGCGCACGATGACCTTGGCCGCGGCCGCCTGAGCCGGGTCGGGGTCGAGCGTGACCGAGACGTTGTCGAACAGGCCCGCCTTCTGCAGCCGCTCCTGGTAGTCGAGCAGCACCGATTCACCCAGCGGCGTGCCGGGTTCCATGGCCGCGAGATCGCGCACGGTCTGCAGGTCGTGGGTCGCCAGCCCCTCGACCTGCAACTCGCCGAAGCGGAACAGGGGCCCGCTGTCGGCGACGACGAAGAGCCGGACCTGGTTGGTCGCGGCCTCGACCTCGGCCCCGGTGCCGGCCCAGCTCGCGCTCGCGTAGCCGGCGGCGCGCAGCCGCGCCAGCGCCGCGGCCTTGGCCTCGCCCCAGTCGGCATTGCGGAAAGGCTTGCCCGCGGGCAGGGTCCAGGATTTGCGCAGATCGTCCAGGGTGGCGCGGGCCCGGGCATCGCCGGCTTCGGCAGCGCTGTCGAGCGGGCCCTCGACCTCGAAGGTCACGCGCGAGATCTCGGCGCGCGGCCCGGGGTCCAGGTTCAGGCGCACCCGGCGCTGCGCCGCGCCGGGCCGGGTTTCGTCGGCGACCTCGATGCGGGGCGAGAAATAGCCCTCGGTCTGCAGCAGTTCGCGCGCCTGCGCCGGGGCGGCCTGGATCAGGCGCGACCATTCGAGGTCGTCGATGGTCTCGCTACCGGCGAGGGCGCCCACGCGCGCCACGTCCAGGAAGCGTTCGAGCAGTTGCTGCAGCGCGGGCGAGCCGCCCGTCACCTCGAGGCTGGTCGGGGCGGCTTGCGGCGCCGGGGCGTCCTTTTCCTTCAGGGCGGCGCAGCCGGCGAGCAGGAAGGCGAACAGCGCGGCGGCCCAGCCTCCCCTCATTTGCTCAGCAGGCGCATCGCCCCTTCGAGCCCGGCCAGGGTGAGCGGGAACATGCGCTGGTTCATCAGCTGCTGGACGATCGAGATGCTCTGCCGGTACTGCCACACGCCTTGCGGCTCGGGGTTGATCCAGGCGAACTTCGGGAAGGCGCCGGTCAGCCGCTGCAGCCATTCGGCGCCGGCTTCCTCGTTGTTGTATTCGACGCTGCCGCCGGGCTGCAGGATCTCGTAGGGGCTCATCGTGGCGTCGCCGACGAGCAGCAGCTTGTAGTCCTTGTTGTACTTGCGGATCAGGTCCCAGGTCGCGAACTTCTCGGAGTAGCGGCGCCGGTTGTTCTTCCACATGAAGTCGTAGACGCAGTTGTGGAAGTAATAGAACTCGAGGTGCTTGAACTCGGTCTTGGCGGCGCTGAAGAGTTCCTCGACGCGGTGGATGTGTTCGTCCATCGTGCCGCCCACGTCCATCAGCAGCAGCACCTTCACCTTGTTGTGGCGCTCGGGCACCATCCGGATGTCGAGCATGCCGGCGTTGGCCGCGGTGGCCTGGATCGTGTCGTCGAGGTTCAGCTCCTCCTCGGCGCCTTCGCGCGCGAAACGGCGCAGCCGGCGCAAGGCGACCTTGATGTTGCGCGTGCCCAGCTCCTTGGTGTCGTCGTAGTCCTTGTAGGCGCGCTGGTCCCAGACCTTGACCGCGCTCTTGTTGCGCCCCTTGTCCTGGCCGATGCGGATGCCCTGCGGGTTGTAGCCGTAGGCGCCGAAGGGGCTGGTGCCGCCGGTGCCGATCATCTTGCTGCCGCCCTCGTGGCGCTCCTTCTGCTCTTCGAAGCGCTTCTTGAGCGTCTCCATGAGCTCGTCCCAGCCCATCTTCTCGATCGCTGCCTTCTGCTCGGCGCTGAGTTCGAGCTCGAGGGTCTTGCGCAGCCATTCGAGCGGCACGTCGCGCGTGAAGTCGGTGAGCAGTTCCACGCCCTTGAAGTAGGCCGAGAAGGCGCGGTCGAACTTGTCGAACTGGGCTTCGTCCTTGACCAGCGTGGTGCGGGCGAGGAAGTAGAAATCGTCGACCGAAGGGCCGATCACGCCGGCCTGCAGCGCCTCGAGCAGGGTCAGCAACTCCTTGATCGAGACCGGGAGCTTGGCCGCGCGCAGCGTGTAGAAGAAGTCGATCAGCATGGTGCCCGCCCTTGCCTGGCCTGGGGCCCTTATTGTGGACCCGGCCTGCCTCAGCCGCGCCCGCGCGCCGGCAGGGCGTGGGCCTGCAGCCAGGCCAGGAATTCGGCGTACCACTGGCGGCTGTTGCGCGGCTTCAGGATCCAGTGGTTCTCGTCCGGGAACCACAGCAGCCGGGCCTCGACGCCGCGCGCCTTGAGGGTGTTGTAGTGGGCCAGGCCCTGGGCATCCGGCACGCGGTAGTCGAGCGCGCCGTGGGTCACGAGCGTGGGCGTGGCCATCGCGCCGGCGCTGGCGTGCGGGCTTTGCGCCGCCAGCCGCGCCGGATCTTCCCAGTACCAGGCACCGAGTTCGCGCTGGTGCCAGCTCGCGCTGTCGTCGGCGAACATCGCGGTCCAGTCGAAGCAGCCGGCGTGGCAGACGTAGGCGGCGTAGCGCCCGGGGGCGACGTGGCCGTTCATCCAGGCCGTCAGGAAGCCGCCGAAGCTACCGCCCGCGGCGTAGACGCGGCGCCGGTCGGCCCAGGGTTTCTTCAGCAGCCAGTCGGTGGCGGCCTCGATGTCCTGCAGCTCGAGTTCGCCGTAGCGGTGGCTGTTGCTGTCGAGGAAGGCGTAGCCGAAGCCCGAAGAACCGTGGTAATTCACGCAGGCCACGACGTAGCCCGCGGCGGCGAAAACCTGCGCGTTCCAGCGCGCATGCCAGGTGTCGCCGAAGGCCGTGTGCGGGCCGCCGTGGATCAGGTGCAGCAGCGGCGTCTTCTTCTTCGGGTCGAAGCCGGGCGGGTAGGTGAGCCAGAGCTGGATCGGGTCGCCTGCCGCGCCCGCGATCCCATGCTCCTCGCTGCGGCCGAATGCGAGCCGGGCCAGCAGCCGGTCGTTGAAATGCTCGATGCGGCGCGGCTCCGCGCCCGGCAGATGGGCGCGCAGCACCGCCGGATGGTCGATCGCGTCGGCCAGCGTCACCAAGGTGCCGGCGGCCTTGTCGAAGGCGGCGACGCAGCCGCCGCGCACCACGACCTCGGCGCGGCGGTCGGGCAGATCGAAGCGCCAGAGGTGGGTGCGGCCCTGCTGCTCGGCGCGCAGCAGCAGCGCCTGGCCGTCGTCTTCCCAATGCAGCGGCGCCAGCACTTCGTGGTCCCATTCGGCGCTCACCACTTCCCAGGCGCCGCTCTCGCGCTCCCAGACCGCGAGCTGGCCCGGCATCGTGTGCTTGCGGCCCTGGTGGCTGGCGACGAAGGCCAGCGCCTCGCCGTCGCGGCCGTAGGCCGGGGCCGAGAAATGCCAGGCGGGGTCGCGCGCCAGGACCTCGATGCGGCCGCTGCGCAGGTCGATCTCGGCGATCGCGAAGCGGCCGTCGGCGCGCTTTTCCGGCGCCGGGTCGAAGGCGAAGGCGATGCGCCGGCCGTCGGGCGAAACGTCGAAACTGTGGTGCTCGGGTTCGGCGCGCGAGAGCTCGTACGAGCTGCCTTCGAACAGGTCGCGCCAGCGCGCGGGCCGGCCTTCGGCGCCGAGTTCGAGCAGATGCAGGTGCGCCACCCGCCCTTGCGGAATCGAATGGTCCCAGTGCCGGTACACAGACTCGGACGTGGCGTAGCCGCTCTCCTTGCGCGCTGCGAACTCGCGCGCCTTCTTCGCCTGGGCGGCGCTGCCGCGCAACTCGGGCCAGACCCAGGAGACGAAGGCGATGCGGCGCCCGTCGGGCAACCAGCGGAAGGCCTCGATGCCGGTCGCGATCTCGGCGGCGCGGCTGGCCTCGCCGCCGTCGGGCGCGATCAGGTAAAGCTGCGGCGCCTCGTCCTTCGCGCCCTGTTGCTCGCGCCGGGCGATGAAGGCGATGCGGTCGGCGCGCGGGCTCCAGCGCGGCTGCCCGTCCTTGGCCCCGCAATGCGTGAGCGCGCGCGGCCGCCCGCCGAGCGTCGAGAGCAGCCAGAGCGAGGCGGCGGACTCGTTGTCCTGCATCGACCAGCGCGTCACCGCGGCCACGACCTGCGCCCCGTCGGGGGCCAGGCTGGGTTCGCCCAGGCGTTCGAATTGCCAGAGATCGTCGACCGTGATCGACTTCTTGTTCATCTGGGCTTGGCGAGCTGCCAATCGAGGTGGTTGCGTACCGCCGGCCATTCGGGCGCGATGATGCTGTAGACCGCGGTGTCGCGCACGCTGGCGTTGGCGCCGAGCTGGTGCGCGCGCAGGATGCCGTCGAGCTGGGCGCCCAGGCGCTCGATCGCGCGCCGGCTCTGGGTGTTCAGGCGATGCGTGCGGAACTCGACCGCGATGCAGTCGAGCGCCTCGAACGCGTGGCCCAGCAGCAGCCGCTTGGCCGCGGTGTTGAGCGCGCTGCGCTGGACGCGCCGCGCATACCAGGTGCTGCCGATCTCGACCCGGCGGTTCGCGGCGTCGACGTTCATGTAGGTGGTCATGCCGGCGATGCGCCCGGCGGCGTCGAAGACGGTGAAGGGCAGCATCGAGCCCGCGGCCTGCAACCGCAGCCGGCGCTGGATCTCGGCCGCCATGCCTTCGGGCGACGGCACCGCGGTGTACCAGAGCCGCCAGAGTTCGCCGTCGCGCGCGGCCTCCGTGAGCCCGGCTTCGTGCTCCGCCGCGAGCGGGCGCAAGCTCACATGGTCGTGGCTCAGCGAAACGGGGGCGGGCCAACTCATCGGTTGTGCTTCTGCATGAACACGAGCTTCTCGAACAGCGTCACGTCCTGCTCGTTCTTCAGCAGCGCGCCGACGAGCGGCGGCACTGCCACCTTCTCGTCCCGGCTCTGCAGCGCCTCGAGCGGGATGTCCTCGGCCACGAGCAGCTTCAACCAGTCGAGCAGTTCGCTCGTGCTCGGCTTCTTCTTCAGGCCGGGCAGGTTGCGCACGTCGTAGAAGGTCTCGAGCGCGGCGCCGAGCAGTTCGCGCTTGAGGTCGGGGAAATGGACGTGGACGATGCGCTTCATCGTCTCGGCGTCGGGGAACTTGATGTAGTGGAAGAAGCAGCGGCGCAGGAAGGCGTCGGGCAGCTCCTTCTCGTTGTTCGAGGTGATGAAGACGAGCGGGCGGTGGCGTGCGCGCACGAGCTCGCGCGTCTCGTAGACGTAGAACTCCATGCGGTCGATTTCGCGCAGCAGGTCGTTCGGGAATTCGATGTCGGCCTTGTCGATCTCGTCGATCAGCAGCGCCACCGGCTGCTCGGCCGTGAAGGCCTGCCAGAGCACGCCCTTGACGATGTAGTGATGGATGTCCTTGACGCGCTCGTCGCCGAGCTGGCTGTCGCGCAGCCGGCTCACGGCGTCGTATTCGTACAGCCCCTGCTGGGCCTTGGTGGTGCTCTTGATGTGCCACTGCAGCAGCGGCATGTTCAGCGCCGTGGCCACTTCCTCGGCGAGCATCGTCTTGCCGGTTCCGGGTTCGCCCTTGACGAGCAGCGGGCGCTTCAAGGTGGCTGCCGCGTTCACCGCGAGCATCAGGTCGGCGGTGGCGACGTAGGTGTCGGTCCCCTCGAATTTCATGGGTCGGTGCTCGGACGGCGTGAAGTTCGCCTCAGTATAAGGTGCCTATAATCATTCGAACTTCCTGCCCAGACCGTGACGATGATCAAAGCTTTGACACTGCTTGTGGCCCTCGCCGGCCTGGCTCCGCTGGCCCAGGCGCAGGACGCCTCGGCCGGGCAGAAGAAGGCCGCCATGTGCATGGGCTGCCATGCCATCGTCGGCTACCAGACCAGCTTCCCGCAGGTCTACAAGGTTCCGAAGATCGCGGGCCAGAACGCCAAGTACCTCGCCGCCGCGCTTGCCGAGTACAAGAGCGGCAACCGCAAGTTTCCGACGATGCGCGCCGTCGCGGCTTCGCTCAGCGACAAGGACATGGCCGATCTCGCCGCGTTCTTCTCCACCTTGGGCGAATCCTCGGTGAAGGCCGTTTCCGAAACCACGCCGGCGGAGCCGCCGGCCGATGTTGCGGCACTGATTGCGCGCGGCGCCTGCACCAGTTGCCACGGCCCCGGCTTCAACAAGCCGATCGACGCCGGCTATCCCAAGCTCGCCGGCCAGTACGCCGACTATCTAAGCGCTGCGTTGGTGGCGTACCAGACCCAGGGCAACCCCCAGGTCGGGCGCGGCAACGCGATCATGGGCGCGCAGGTCAAGCAGTTCACGCACGCCGAGTTGCGCGCCATCGCGGATTACGTGTCGAGCCTGCACGGCGACATCGCGACCGTTCCCGAATCGCGCTTTCGCTGAGCGCCGCGCTCAAGTCGGCAGCGCCCGGGCCGAAATGACGGGGGCAGCGGAGCTTGTCGGCCGCGTGCCTGATTCCGTCCGCCTCGAGCGATGCTCAAGAAAATCGAAGTTCGCCAACTCCGCCTGGGCATGTACCTTCATGCCTTCGAAGGGGCCTGGGTCGACCATCCGTTCTGGCGCTCGCGCTTCGTGATCGACGACGCGGCGACGCTGCGCAAGGCGCAGGACAGCGGCGTGCGCGAATGCTGGATCGACGCCTCGCGCGGGCTCGACGTGGCCGCCGCCGATCCGGCCGGGTCCGCAGCGGGCCCCGCCGTCGCCTCGCCCGAGGCCGTGCCTGCCGCGCCGCCGCCGCCGAGCGCGCCCGCGCCGGCGCGCACGACGATGCGCGAGGAACTGCAGCAGGCCGCCGCCGTGTGCAAGGGCTCGCGCCAGGCGGTGATGTCGATGTTCGCCGATGCCCGCCTCGGGCGCGCGCTCGACGCCGAGCAATGCCTGCCGCTGGTGGCGCAGATCTCGGACTCGGTCTTGCGCAACCCGGGCGCCCTCGTCAGCCTGGCGCGGCTCAAGACCCGGGACGACTACAGCTACATGCATTCGGTCGCCGTTTGCGCGTTGATGGTGGCGCTCGGGCGCCAGCTCGGGCTGTCGGCCGAGCAATGCCGGCTCGCGGGCCTGGCCGGGCTGCTGCACGACCTGGGCAAGGCCTTGATGCCGCCCGAGGTGCTGAACAAGCCCGGCAAGCTCACCGAGGCCGAGTTCACGATCATGCGCACCCACCCGGTGCGTGGCCATGAACTGCTGCTCGAAGGGCGCGGCGCGGACGAAGGCGCGCTCGACGTCTGTCTGCACCACCACGAGCGCATCGACGGCGGCGGCTATCCGCACGGCCTCTCGGGCGACCAGCTGGTGCCGCTCACGCGCATGTCGGCGGTCTGCGACGTGTACGACGCGATCACCTCGAACCGCCCCTACAAGGCGGGCTGGGATCCGGCGGAGTCGATCGCGCGCATGGTGTCGTGGAAGGGCCATTTCGACGAGCGCGTGCTCGCCGCCTTCGTCAAGAGCATCGGCATCTACCCGACGGGCTCGCTGGTGCGCATGGCCTCGGGCCGGATCGGCATCGTTGCCGAGCAGAACCCCGAGAAGCTCTCGGCGCCGGTGGTCAAGCTGTTCTACTCGACCAAGTCGGCGCTGCCGATCCCGCCGCTCACGCTGGACCTCGCCCAGGCCGACGCGAACGACCAGATCGTCGGCCGGGAGTCGAACGACAAGTGGGGCTTCAAGCAGCTCGACGACCTCTGGCTCGACCCGGAAGTGCGGCGCGCCTCGCGCTGAGCGCCGGCGCGGCACAACGGCCGCTCCGGCGGCAATCGCGACCCGGATCGAACTTAAGCTGCCGACGATGACCTGCGGCCTTGGCGTCTAGACCGTGACCGAGACGGTGCAGCGCGTCGACCCCGCGGCGCCGGGTTTCCCGCAGTCCCCGCGGCGGGCGGCTTGCCTACACTGGCCTGCGTTGCGCAACCGGAGTGATGTCCCATGAAGTCGCTTTTTCTCGGCCTGGCGCTGGTCGCCGCCTTCGTCGGGCCGGCCCCGGCCCAGACCCTGCGCTGGGCGAGCGCGGGCGATGCGCAGACCATGGATCCCGACTCGCAGAACGTGCAGACGACGAACATGATGAACGGCCAGGTCTACGAGACCCTGGTCGAGTTCGACCGGAACCTGCAGATGATTCCGGCGCTGGCGCTGTCTTGGGAGCAGACCGGGCCGCTCGTCTGGCGCTTCAAGCTGCGCCCGGGGGTCAAGTTCCACGACGGCACGCCCTTCACCGCCGACGACGTCGTCTTCTCGATCGAGCGCGCCGCCGCGCCGACCTCGCAGATCAGCAACTATGCCGCCGCGGTCGGCAAGGCGCGCAAGGTGGACGACCTGACGGTCGAGTTCCAGCTCGCCGCGCCGGACCCGATCTTCCTGCCGCACATCTCGACCCTGTTCATCATGAGCAAGTCCTGGTGCGAGGCGCACAAGGCGACGAAGCCGCTGGACTTCAAGGCCGGCGAAGAGAGCTATGCCTCGTTCCACGCCAACGGCACCGGGCCCTACATGCTGGTGAGCCGCGCGCCCGGCATCAAGACCGTCTACAAGCGCAACCCGGGCTGGTGGGGCAAGTTCGACGGCAACGTCCAGGAGATCGTCTACACCCCGATCGCCAACGACGCGACCCGGCTCGCCGCCCTGGTCTCGGGCGAGATCGACTTCGTGCTCGATCCCTCGCCGCGCGACCTGCCGCGGCTGCGCCACACCGCGGGCATCAAGATCATCGACGGCCCCGAGAACCGGATCGTGTTCATCGGCATGGACCAGGGCCGCGACGAGCTGCTCTACAGCAGCGTCAAGGGCAAGAACCCGTTCAAGGACCAGCGCGTGCGCATGGCGCTGTACCAGGCGGTGGACATCGAGGCGATCAAGAACAAGCTCATGAACGGCCAGAGCTACCCCACGGGCGGGCTCACGCCTTCGCCGCTGGGCGACTACAACGACCCCGAGATCGAACGCCGCTTCCCGTTCGATCTCGCGGCGGCGCGCAAGCTCATGGCCGAGGCCGGCTACGGCGACGGCTTCGAGGTCCAGCTCGACTGCCCCAACAACCGCTACATCAACGACGAATCGATCTGCGTCGCGCTGGCCGGCATGTGGTCGCAGATCAAGGTCCGGGTCAAGGTCAACGCAATGCCGGTCGCGACCTATTTCCCGAAGCTCGAGAAATACGACTTCAGCATGTACATGCTGGGCTGGGGCGGTTCCATCACCGATGCCGAGACCATGCTCACGCCGGTGCTGCGCAACAATCTGGGCGAGAAGGGAATCGGCTTCTACAACTACGGCCACGCGCGCAACGACCGTGCCGACGCGCTCGCCGCCCAGTCCAGCGTCGAGAGCGATCCGAAGAAGCGCGAAGCGCTGGTCAAGGCTGCGCTCACCGAATTCAAGAACGCGGTCGACATCATCCCGCTGCACCGCCAGGTCATCCCCTGGGCGGCGCGCAGCAACGTCGAGGTTGCGCACCGGGCCGACAACTGGCTCGAGGTGCGCTGGATCACGATCAAGCCGGGCGGATGATTCCCTTGCCCGCGGCGCCGGCCGTGGCGCGCCGGCGCACCGCGTCGATGTAGGCGGCACCGTCGGGCGGCAGGCCGCTGCACTGCGACGCCCAGACCATCTCGCCCAGGCATTCCATCACCTCGTGGTGGGCCTCGTGCAGCGAGCCGCGCCGCGCGGCGAGCAGGGCGACCGCCTGGCGGATGCCGATGGGCTGGTCGATGCTGCACTGCTCCTCGATCGTGAGGTGCATCGACAGATGCAGGAAGGGGTTGGTGCGCCCCTCTTCCACGGTGTAGACCGCGGCCACCGCGGCCTCGACATCGGCGAGATCGGCATCGTATTCGGGGTGTTCGGCGATCCAGCGCGCCGCGATCGTCTCCATCGGGTCGAGCGGCAGGCGCTGGCGCTGCTTGGCGTGGGCGGCGCAGAAGAATCGGCGCACGTCGGTCTGCGAGGGCTGGAACATCGGACAATTGTCGGTCTTCCCAACCCTGCAAGCCCTCAGCGATGCAAATCAGTACCGAACAACTCTTCAACGACGCGCGGACCCAGAACGGCTACACCGATCAGCCGGTGTCCGACGCCACCTTGCGCGAGATCTACGAGCTCATGAAATGGGGCCCGACCTCGGCCAACTGCAGCCCGGCGCGCCTGCTCTTCGTGCGCAGCCCCGAGGCGCGTGCGCGCCTGGCCGCCTGCGTGAGTGCGGGCAACCAGCCCAAGGTGCTGGCCGCGCCGGTCACAGCCCTCATCGGCATGGACATGGAGTTCCACGAGAAGCTGCCCCGGCTCTTCCCGCATGCCGACGCGCGCGCCTGGTTCGTCGGCAACCAGCCCATGATCGACGCCACCGCGTTCCGCAACTCGTCGCTGCAAGGCGCCTACTTCATCATCGCCGCGCGCGCCCTCGGCCTGGGCTGCGGTCCGATGAGCGGCTTCGACGCCGCCAAGGTCGACGCGGCCTTCTGGGCCGGCACCCCGGTCAAGACCAACTTCATCTGCAGCCTCGGCCACGGCGACCCGTCGAAGGTCTTCGCGCGCAGCCCGCGGCTGACGTTCGAAGAGGCTTGCCGCTTCGCGTGAGCGTCGTCATCGCCGCTGCATGCGCCGGCGCCGGGCTGCCTCGGCCCGGCGCGGGCTGAGACCATGGAAGCCGAACGCCGCCCGCCCTGGCGCGAACTCGCGCTGCTCGCCCTGTGGCTGTTCGCGACCCTCGCCTGGCGCCCGCTGCTGCTGCCCGACGAAGGGCGCTACGCCGGCGTCGCCTACGAGATGCTGCACGGCGACGCCCTGGTGCCGACGCTCGACGGCCTGCCCTTCTTCCACAAGCCGCCGCTGCTGTACTGGCTCGACATGGCGGCGATGCGCGTCTTCGGCGCGGGCGACTTCGCGGCGCGCTTCGGGCCGGCGCTGCTGGGTTGGATGCTGGGCGCGGCGCTGTTCCTGCACCTGCGCCGTTGCCACGGCGAGCGCGTGGCGCGCATCGGCCTGGCGGTGCTGGCGACGAGCCCGCTGTTCTTTCTCGGCGCGCAATACGTCAACCACGACATCGGCGTCGCCGCCTGCATCGGCGCCGCGCTGCTCGCCCTGGCGCGGGCGTTGGAAGATCCGGCCCGCACCGAGCGGCGCTGGCTCGTCGCCGGCTGGGCCTTGTGCGGCCTCGGGGTGCTGGCCAAGGGCCTGATCGGGATCGTGCTGCCGGCCCTGGTGATCGGCCCCTGGCTGCTCGCGCAGGGGCGCTGGCGCCAGATGTTGGGGCTGCTGCACCCGCTCGGCATCGCGGCTTTCGCGCTCGTCGCCCTGCCCTGGATGGTGCTGATGCAGTCACGCTACCCGGGCTTCTACGACTACTTCATCGTCGAGCAGCATTTCCGTCGCTTCGCCGACGCCGACTTCAACAACCACCAGCCGCTGTGGTTCTTCTGGGTCGTGCTGCCGCTGTTCATGCTGCCCTGGACGCTCTGGCTCGTGCCGGCGCTGCGCGAGCGGGTCGGGCTGTACCTGTGGTGGATCGTCGCCATCACCGGCTTCTTCTCGCTGCCGTCTTCCAAGCTCGTCGGCTACGTCCTGCCCGCGGCCGCGCCGCTGGCGGCCCTGCTCGCGCTCGCGCTGGCGCGGCGCGGCGCGCCGGTGAAGGCGGTGGCGGCGGGCTCGGGGCTGTTCTGCCTCGCCCTCGTCCTCGCGCTGGCGTGGAAGTCGCCCCCCTGGAAGCCCCCGCCTTCGGACCGCGACGTCGGCACGGCGCTGGCCGCGCACTGGCGCCCCGGCGACCGCCTCGTCTTCGCGGACGATGCCTTCTACGACCTGCGCTTCACGGCCCACATCACGGCGCCGGTGATCGTGCTCTCAGACTGGGACGACCCCGATCTTCCGAAGCACGACAACTGGAAGAAGGAGTTGTTCGACGCCGGCCGCTTCGCGCCCGACGGCGGCCGCAGCGTGCTCTGGAACTGGAGCCGCCTGCCCGAACTGGCCTGCGGCGGCCGCACCTGGATCGCGGCGCGGCCGGCGGCGCTGGCCCGGCTCGCGGCCCTGCCGGGGCTCGAGACGGTGTTCGAGGGACGCAGCGCGCGCCTGCTGCTGGAAGACGGCCGCTGCCCGAAGCCGGCCGCGAAATGAACCGGCGCCTGCTGCGCTACCTCGCCGTGGGCGGCCTCGCCACCGCGGCGCACTGGGCCTTGCTCGCCCTGCTCGTCGAGACCGGCACCGCGCCGCCCTGGCTCGGCACCGGCGCGGGGGCGCTGCTCGGCGCGCAGGTGGCCTTCTTCGGCAATCGGCGCTTCACCTTCGACCACGCCGGAGCGCTGGCACCGGCCTGGTGGCGCTTCATGGCCACCGCCGTGGCGGGCGGGCTGCTCAACATGGCGATCGTCGGCGCCGGCGTGGCGCTCGGGCTTTACTACCTGCTGGCGCAGGCCCTGGCCACGTCAAGCGTGGTGCTCGCGACCTTCGCCGTCAACCGCCACTGGACTTTCGCGAAGTAGGCCGGCACCGGCTTCGCGCAGGTCGGCCTCGAACTCGGCGCTCGCCAGGTAGGCCCGTTCGCGCACGCGCGCGGTGGCGATGGCGTCGCCCGCGCCGGCTTCTCCGGGATGGCAGAAGACGAGGGCGCCGCGCGCCGGCATGGACGCGAGCCAGCCGCGCATCAGGCCGCGATAGTCGGTCTCGGCGAAGTCGTAGACGCCGAGCAGGCAGCGGTTCTGGGCCCGCCCCAGGGCGACGAGGCGGCGCCCGAGGCCGCGTCCGCCGGTGTTCTCGATGAGGCGGCGCTTGACCGCAAAGCCGGGGCCGAGCACGGCGCCGGTGTGGCGCACCAGCACCGCGGGCCGATGCTCGAGGCATTCGAGCAGAAGCTGCCGGATCTGCGGCAGGTGGTGCACATGCTGGTGGCCGTCGACATGGGCCGGGCCGCGGCCGAAACCCTGCTCGAAGGCGCTGAACTGCGCCCGCATCTCGGCGCGCAAGGCGTCCAGCGGCAGGCGCCGCGCGTGGGCCAGCGTGATGAGGCGCGGCAGCGGCGGCAGCTCGGGCCAGAGCCGGGCGAGCTCGGGCGCGAGCGGCCGGCCTTCGGTCAGGTTCAGGTGCAGGCCCAGGCGCACCCCGGCCGGCGCCGCGCCGGCATGGGCGCCGGCGTTAACGATGCACGAGACATCGCTGAGCCGCGCCCGGGCGGCGAGCTCGGCGATGGCGCGGTCGATCGCCGGCGCGAGGCCGTAGTCGTCGGCGCACAGCGCGAAGGTCTTGGTCCTGTCGGTCATGCGCTTCGAATCGGGTGGCTGGGAAGCGGGTCGGGCCGACGATGCTAACCGCGGCCGATGGCCTGCATCCCGATCGGCAGACCGCGCGCGAGCGGGTCGGGCCGGCGGTATTCGTCGGGCTTCATGTTAGCGGTCGACGCCGCGCCCGCGCCGGGTGCCCAAGCTCAGTTCGCCTTCTCGTCCAGCCCGCGCCCGCGATCCTCGCCCACCAGATACACCGGCCGCTTCTTCACCTCGTCGAAGATGCGCCCCACGTATTCGCCGAGGATGCCGATCGACAGCAGTTGCACGCCGCTGAAGAACATCATGCCGGCGACCAGGGTGGCCCAGCCCGGAACGTCCGAGCCTTCGATGAAATGGTCGACGACGACGAACAGGCCGTAGCCGAGCGCACCGAGCGCGACCAGGGCGCCCAGGCCGCTCCACACCCGCAGCGGCAGGTTCGAGAACGAGGTGACCCCCGTCAGCGCGAGCGCGAACAGGCGGCGCAGCGAGAAGCTGCTCGCGCCTTCGTGGCGCTCCGCCGGCAGGTACTCGATGAACTCGGTGCGAAAGCCGACCCAGGCGTACAGCCCCTTCAGGAAGCGGTTGCGCTCGGGCAGGCCGGCCAGGGCATCGACGACGCGCCGGTCCATGAGCCGGAAGTCGCCCGCGTCGGCCGGAATCGGCACGCTCGATCCGGCGTTGACGACGCGGTAGAAGAGCCAGGTGCCCAGGCGCTTCAACCAGGGCTCGTCGGCTCGGTTGCGGCGCCGCGCGCAGACCATGTCGGCGCCGCCGGCCCAGGCCTGGAGCATGGCCTCGATCATCGCCGGCGGGTGCTGCAGGTCGGCGTCCATGAGTACGACGAGGTCGCCGCGGGCGTGGTCGATGCCGGCCGACAAGGCCGCCTCCTTGCCGAAGTTGCGCGACAGCCGCAGCAGCCGCACGCCTGGCGTCGCCAGCCAGGGCGCGACCGCGGTGGCGCTGTCATCGCGGCTGCCGTCGTCGACGATGACGACCTCCCAGCGCGGCACCAGGGCGCGCAGCTGCGCCGTCAGCACCTCGAGCAGGCGTGGCAGGTTGGCGGCCTCGTTGTAGGCGGGCACGACGCAGCTGATCGTGGCCGTCTTCGGGTCGCGCGGGAGGGCGAGGGCGATGGCGTGGTCGTTCATTCGGTGTCGGCTTCGGTTTCGGCGCCGGGCTCGTGCCAGCCGGCGCGCGCGTGCAAGGCGGTGCTGCGCGCGCGTTCGCGCGCCCAGAGTTCCTCGAGCTGGGTCCGGCCCTGCTTGGCCATCGCGATGAGCCGGTTCTCGTCGCCCAGGTGCGGCGCCATCTGGTCGAGCAGTTCGAGGTTGTGGCGCCTGAATCGCAGCGCCTGGTTGCGCGCGGCGTGGCGCTCCCAGCCCAGCGCTTCGAGGGCGCTGCGCGCGCTCATCAGGGCCGAGTCGAAGGTCTCGCGCTCGATGTGGTCGATCCCGAGTTCGCGCAGCCGGTAGTAGTGGCTCACGTTGCGCGCGCGGGCGACGATCGTGAGTTGCGGGAAATGCTCCTTGACCAGCCGGGCCACGGCCACGCTCTGGTCGATGTCGTCGATGGCGAGCACGAACACGCGCGCCCGGGCGGCGCCGGCCACGCGCAGCAGGTCCAGCCGAGACGCGTCGCCGTAGAAGGCGGTCCAGCCGAAGCGGCGCACGGCCTCGATCTGCTCGGCGCTGTGGTCGAGCACCGTGGCCGAAAGCCCGTTCGCGTTGATGAAGCGCCCGACGATCTGGCCGTAGCGGCCGAAGCCGGCGATGAGGACCGGCGCGTCCTGTTCCTCGTCGATCTCGGCCATCTGCCGGCCCGGCGCGTGGCGCTGCAGATGCGCGGCCCACCAGCGGTCGCTGCCGACGAGCAGCAGCGGCGTGAGCAGCATCGACACCGCCACCGCGGCGACGAGCAGCGACGAGGTCTCGGCGTCGATCACGCGGGCGCCGAGCGCGGCCTGGAAGACGACGAAGCCGAACTCGCCGCCCTGGGCGAGCAGGATCACGAACACCGGGCGCTCGCCCAGCGGCACCGGCATCGTCCGCGCCATGACCACGAGCACCGCGGCCTTGGCGAGCAGGAAGCCGGCCACCACCGCGAGCACGACGCCGGGGTGGCGCAGCACGACGGCGAAGTCGATGCTCGTGCCCACGGCGATGAAGAACAAGCCCAGCAGCAGGCCCTTGAACGGCTCGATGTCGGTTTCGAGTTCGTGCCGGTATTCGCTCTCGGCGAGCAGCACGCCGGCGAGGAAGGCGCCCAGCGCCATCGACAGCCCCGCGCTCTGCATCAGCGTCGCGGTGGCGACGACGAGCAGCAGCGAAGCCGCGGTGAAGATCTCGGGCGTCTTGCTGCGCGCGATCCAGCGCAGGGCCGGGCGCAGCAGCAGGCGGCCGCCGAAGACGATGGCCGCGATGACGCCGAAGGCGCGCGCCGCGCCGAGCCAGCCGCCGCCGCCGCCCTGGGCCGCGCCCGCACCGGCAAGCAGCGGCACGACGGCGAGGATGGGAATCGCCGCGATGTCCTGCAGCAGGGCGACGCTGAGCACGCTCTGGCCGGCGCCGGTCGCCATCAGGTTGCGCTCGGCGAGCACGCCCAGGCCGATCGCGGTCGACGACAGCGCCAGCCCCAGGCCGCCGACGAGGGCGATGCGCCAGTCGATGCCGGCGGCCAGGCCCACGGCCATGATGAGCGCGGTCGATCCCAGCAGCTGCGCGCTGCCCCAGCCGAAGATCGGCCGGCGCAGGCTCCAGAGGCGGCGCGGTTCGAGTTCGAGCCCGACCAGGAACATCATCAGCACGACGCCGAACTCGGCGAATTCGAGGATCTGCCCGGGGTCGCTGACGAAGCCCAGCCCCCAGGGCCCGATGACGATGCCGGCGGCGAGGTAGCCGATGATCGAGCCCAGGCCGAGGGCGCGCGCCAGCGGCACCGCGGCCACGGCCGCGCCGAGGTAGACGAGGCTGGACTGGAGCCAGCTCGCGGGATGCGCCATCAGGCGTCGGCCGCGGCGAGCGGCCGGGCGTCGGCCGGCACCCGGCAATCGGCGTCGGGCTCGAGGTCGGCGATCTCGGGCCAGTCGGGGTAGCGCCGCAGGCGGTCGGCAAAGACCTCGGCATGGGCTGCGACGGCCTCGTCCGAGGCGCGCAGGGCGCCGTGCAGCAGCAGCGGCGGCAGCCAGCGCATGCCGGCCAGCGCCGCCGTCTGCTCGTAGGGGTGGAGGAACTCGTCGAAGAAATAGCGGTTGTGGCCGTCGGGGCGGTACGAGCGCTCGTCGCCGCCGGTCGAGGCGGCGAGCCACAGGTCCTTGCCGGCGAGCGCCAGCCCGCCGGGGCCATAGGCCCAGCCGAAGGCGAAGACCTCGTCGAGCCAGAGCTTCATCAGCGGCGGCATCGAATACCAGTGGATCGGGTGCAGCCAGACGACGAGCCGGGCCGCGGCCAGCGCCGCCTGCTCGGCTTCGACGTCGACGAGGTAGTCGGGGTAGAGCCGGTACAGGTCGCGCCGCTCGATGTGCGCGCCGGCGCGGCCGGCGGCGCCGAGCAGGGCGCGGCAGACGCGCGAATGCTGCATCTGCGGGTGGGCGGCGAGGACGAGGATGTCGGCCATGAACTGCGCGGGTGATCGTGGTTTGCCCGGGGCGCGGCGGCGCCGGTGCGGCGGGCTTTCCCCGCTACCATAGCCTGAAAGCACCCCAGACCTGCCGAGGAGCCCTGCCCATGCCCGTCATCGTGATCGCGAACCCCAAAGGCGGGGTCGGCAAGAGCACGTTGGCGACGAATGTCGCAGGCTGCCTCGCGGCGCGCGGCCATGCGGTGATGCTGGGCGACGTCGACCGCCAGCACTCGGCGCGCCAGTGGCTGGCGCTGCGCCCGCCGCAGGCCGCACCGATCCGCGGCTGGGACGTGGCCCACGACGAGATCGTGCGCCCGCCCAAGGGCACGACCCACGTCGTGCTCGACACCCCGGCCGGGCTGCACGGCAAGCGCCTGGACGCGGTGCTGCGCATTGCCGACCGGCTGCTGATCCCGCTGCAGCCCAGCCTGTTCGACATCCAGGCCACCCACGCCTTCATCGCCGAGCTGCGTGCCCACAAGCGCGGCGCCGGCATCGACGCCGGGCTCGTCGGCATGCGCGTGCGCGAGCACACGATCTCGAACGAGCAGCTGCACCACTACCTGGCGACGCTGCCCGTGCCGGTCGTGGCCTGGCTGCGCGACACCCAGCACTATGTCCAGCTCGCGGCGCGCGGCCTCACGCTCTGGGACGTGGCGCCGGGCCGGGTCGAACGCGACCTCGAACAATGGAAGCCGCTCACCGAATGGATCAACCGATGAAACATTTCGCCAGGCTGCAGGACCTCCAGGCCGAGGTCGGCCGTGAAATCGCGGCGAGCGACTGGGTGACGGTGGAGCAGGACCGGATCGACCTCTTCGCCGAGGCCACCGGCGACCACCAGTGGATCCACGTCGACCCGGCGCGCGCCGCCGCCGGCCCCTTCGGCGCCACGGTGGCCCATGGCTTTCTCACGCTGAGCCTGCTGCCGCTGTTGTCGCAGGACGCGTTCGCGATCGACGACGTGCGCATGGGCGTCAACTACGGCCTGAACCGGGTGCGCTTCCCGCACCCGGTGCGCGTCGGCAGCCGCCTGCGCGGGCGCTTCAAGCTGCTTGCCTTCGAGCCGATCGAAGGCGGCGCCCAGCTCACGATCGAAGTCACTATGGAGGTCGAAGGCGCTTCCAAGCCGGTCTGCGTGGCCGAATCGGTTTCGCGCCGCTACACCTGAAGCCCCCCAAGAGAAGGGGGCGGGGCGGCCGTTGCGCCTGGCCGACAATGTGCCGCCTGCGAGGGCGAGACAGCGGAGGGCTCATGAAAGTGCTTCTGGTCGACGACCACCCCTTGATCCTGGCCGCGTTGCAGACGGTGATCCGCGGCCTGGGCGACGATGTCACGGTCGTCGGGGTCGACAGCGCCGCCGCCGCGCGCGCCACGCTCGCCGCCGACGCCGACTTCGACCTCGTGCTGCTCGATCTCGCACTCGGCGATGCCGACGGCTTCGACGTGCTTCGCGAATTCCGCGCCCGCTACCCGGCCTTGCCGGTGGTGGTGGTCTCGGCCTCGGACCGGGCGAGCGACGTGATCCGCGCCATCGACCTCGGCGCGATGGGCTTCGTGCCCAAGAAGTCGTCCAACGCCGCGCTCTTCGAGGCCTTGCGCATGGTGATGTCGGGCGGCCTGTACGTGCCGCCGAACATGCTCGGCCTGGACCTCGACGCTCCAACCAGTGGCGACACCGTGCCCGGCGTCATGCGCCCGGCCGGCGCGGTGCCGCTGGGCGCCGACGCCCGGCCCGAGAAACACCAGGAAGTGGCGAGCCTGGCCCACCTCGGCCTCACGCCGCGCCAGACCGAGGTGCTGGGGCTGCTGCTCAAGGGCCTGCCGAACAAGCTGATCGCGCGCGAGCTCTCGCTCTCGGTCGAGACCGTCAAGGACCACGTGGCCGCGGTGCTGCGCGCCCTGGGCGTGAGTTCGCGCACCCAGGCCGTGCTCGCCGTGAGCCAGATGACGCAGGGCCAGGGCGGCTTCGTGGCGCACCGGCCGCCGCCGCGCGCATGAGCGCGCAGGCAATGCCTTCGGGCTCATCCCGCTCGGCGGGACTGCACCCGGACATATCCCGTCCCTGCGGACGGGATATGCCTGGCGCAGGCTTGGCGCGTCCCTGCGCCAAGCCGGCCGCAGGCCGCAGGGGGCACCAGTGACCGGCGCCGCGCTCCAGGCTCCCGCCGAGCCGGCGGACGACCCCGCCGCGGCGCAGGCGCAGAAGCTGGAGCGGCGCCGCCGCGCCGGCATCGACCACATCCGCGCGCTTTACGTCCAGACCCCGGCCTCGCTCACCGGCTACGCCGTCGGGGCTTCGCTGATCGCGGCCACCTTCTGGACCTCGACCCCCACTGCACTCATGGCAGTCTGGCTCGGCTGTGCCGCGGTCCTGTGGATCCTGCGCCTGCTGCACTACGTGCGCTTCCGGCGCCAGCGCGGCGCCGACGACGCCACGCTGCGGCGCTGGCGCGGAAGCTGGAAGGGGCTGGTGCTGCTGCAGGGCGCGGTCTGGGGCAGCGCGGCCTGGCTGTTCTGGGGGCGGGGAACCACCTTCCACCAGACCGCGCTCATCCTCGTCGTCTACAGCTACTGCATGGGTTCGGTGCAGCTGCTCGCGACCCAGCCCCGGGTTTTCGTCGCCTTCATCAGCATCGTGCTCGTGCCGACGATCCTGCGCATCGCCAGCGACACGAGCCAGCCCTGGCACCTCGAGCTGGCCGGCATCATGGTGCTGCTGTTCTGGGTCACGCTGCTGATGGCGCGCACCTTCGGCAATGCGCTCGGCCAGGCGATCTCGCTCAAGGCGCGCACCGAGCAGCTCGCGGCGCGGCTGCGCGAGGAAAGCGTCGCCGCCGAGGCGGCTCGGCGCGCGGCCGAAGCGGCGAGCCAGGCCAAGACCCAGTTCTTCGCCGCCGCCAGCCACGATCTGCGCCAGCCCCTGCATGCGATGGGCTTGTTCGCCGAGGCCTTGCGCCAGCGCAGCCACGACCCCGAGGTCGCCTCGCTCGTCAACAGCATCAACGAATCGGTCGACGCGCTCGAAGGTCTGTTCGGCGAGCTGCTGGACATCACCCGCATCGACACCGGCGGCGTCGACGTGAACCCGGCGTCGGTGCGCCTGCGCGAGGTCTTCGGCCGCCTGCGCTTGCATTTCGAGCCCATCGCCTTCGAGAAGGGGCTGATGCTGTCCTTCCGCGGCGAGCAGCACGTGGCGCAGGCCGACCCGGTGCTGCTCGAACGCGTGCTGCGCAATCTCGTGAGCAACGCCATCCGCTACACCGACGACGGCGGCGTGCTCGTGAGCTGCCGCGCGCGCGCCGGGCGGCTGCTGGTGCAGGTCTGGGATTCGGGCATCGGCCTGTCCGAGACGGCGCTGCCGCGCATCTTCGACGAGTTCTACCAGGTCCAATCCACGCGCCCGCTCGAAGCCCACCACCGCAAGGGCCTGGGCCTGGGGCTGGCCATCGTCAAGCGCCTGGCGACCCTGATGGAGGCGCCGATCTCGGTGCGTTCGCGCGTCGGCCACGGCACGGTGTTCTCGCTCACGGTGCCGGCGGGCAAGGCGCCGCGCGCGAGCGTGGCGGCAGCGGCCGGCAGTGCCAAGCTGCCGATCGGCCTCACGCTGCAGGGCCGGCTCTTCGTCGTCGTCGAGGACGAGGCCGCGGTGCGCGAAGGCCTGGCCGTGCTGCTCCAGGCCTGGGGCGCGGCGGTGCTGGCGTTCGACACCGTCGAGGCGCTGGCGCGCTGGCTCGCCGACCCGGCGGCCGAGCAGCCCGACCTGCTGCTGGTGGACTACCGCCTGCCCCAGGGTACGACCGGCATCGACGCCCTGGTGGCGATCCGCGCACGCTGGCCGCAGGCGCGGCTGCCCGCCATCGTCGTCACCGGCAGCAGCCTCGGCGGCCACGAGGACGAGGCGGTGACGCACGACTACCACCTTCTCATCAAGCCGGTGCTGCCGAACAAGCTGCGCGCGATGATCGCCTTCAAGCTCGGGATGAGGGCGGGATGAGCCGCTGCGCTGCGGCGCGCGCGGCCTGTGCGGCACGTGCGATGGGGCTGGCGCTGGCCCTCGCCGCGCTCGCGCCCGGCGCGCGCGCCTGGGGCGACGAAGGGCACGAGATCATCGCCTCGATCGCCTACTGGCACCTCGGCGCGGCTGCGCGGGCCGAGGTGGACGCCGTGCTTCAGGCCGACCCCGACGAGCTCACCGCTCCCGATTTCGTCGCCCGCTCGACCTGGGCCGACCGCTGGCGCGACTCCGACCGATATGCATCGCGCGAGCGTTACGAGGCGACGCGGCGCTGGCATTACGCCGACGTCGAGATCGACAGCGCCCCCAGGCCGGCAAAGCCGGATCTACTCCGGAGCCTGGACGCCGCCTGCGGCGGCCACCCGCCGCTGCCGGCCGGCGTGCGCGCCAGCGCCGGGCCGGCCGAGGCCTGCGTGGTCGACAAGGTGGAACAGTTCGCGGCCGAATGGCGCTCGCCTTCGACACCGGCGCCCGAGCGCCTGCTGGCGCTGAAGTTCCTGATCCATTTCGTCGGCGACCTGCACCAGCCGCTGCACCTGGCCGACGACCACGACACTGGCGGCAACGAGGTCGCCCTGGTGCAGCGCGGGCGCCACGGCGCCGCCAATCTGCACGCCTACTGGGACACGGGGCTGGTGCGCCGGCTCGGCCGCCGGCCGGAGCGGGTTGCGCAAAGCCTCGACGAGGCCATCACCGTGGAGCAGGCGCGCACCTGGTCGGCCGGCGGACCGGCGGACTGGGCGCTGGACAGCTTCGCCCTGGCGCGCGACGTGGCCTACGACTGGCGTGGCGCCGTGCGCGTCAGCGCGGACTCGGGCAAGCCCGCGCTCCGGCTCGGCGACGCTTACGAAGCGCGCGCCCTGCCCGTCGTGCGTGAGCAACTGGCCAAGGCCGGAATTCGGCTCGCGGTGTTGCTCGAAGCGGGCGCGAAATAGTCGCTGCGCGAGCCGCCTTCAGCTCGGCTCGTAGGCCAGCCGGACGTAGATCGGCGCGAAGGCCTCGGCCTGGCTGACCTCGATCAGGCGCTCGCGCGAGAGCTCGAGCATGGCGATGAAGGTCACCACCATCACCGGGGCGCCGCGCTCGGGGTCGAACAGGTCCTCGAACTCGACGAAGCGCCGGCCCTGCAGGCGGCGCAGCACGATGCTCATGTGCTCGCGCACCGACAGCTGCTCGCGCGAGATCGTGTGGTGCTGGTTCAGGCGCGCCCGCTGCAGGATCTGGGCCCAGGCTTCGCTCAGGTCGGCGACCTCGACCTGCGGCAGGCGCAGCGTCAGGCTTTGCTCGACCGCGACCTGGGCGCGCAGGAAGTCGCGCCCGAGCAGAGGCAGGCGGTCGAGCCCGGCGGCGGCGAGCTTGATCTGCTCGTACTCGATGAGCCGGCGCACGAGTTCGGCGCGCGGGTCCTCGGGCTCCTGGCCGTCGGCCGCCTTCTTCGGCGGCAGCAGCATGCGCGACTTGATCTCGATCAGCATCGCCGCCATCAGCAGGTATTCCGACGCGAGTTCGAGATTGCTGCGGCGCAGCTGGTCGACGTAGTCGAGGTACTGGCGCGTGACATCCGCCAGCGGGATGTCGAGGATGTTGAAGTTCTGCTTGCGGATGAGGTAGAGCAGCAGGTCCAGCGGGCCTTCGAAGGCTTCGAGAAAGACCTCGAGCGCGTGCGGCGGGATGTACAGATCCTGCGGCAGGCGAAACAACGGCTCGCCGTAGAGCCGGGCCACCGCCACCTGGTCGACCGGCAAGACGGCCTCGGCTGGCTCCGCCGGCAGCTCGGTTTCCAAGCCCCGGCCTACTTGGCCTTGGTCTGGTAGACGTAGGGCTGCTGCGGCACGCGCGCCTCGCGCCATTCGGCGAGGGCGTTGCGGTCGAGGGCACGGTCCCAGAGCAGGCCGCGGCCGGCTCGCTGCTCGGCTTCGAGGCTGGGCTTCCTGGCCTTGAGCTCGCCGATGAACTGGGTGACGTCAGAGGTGTAAGGCTTCCAGAAGAACGGCATGGCTCGCAGCGGGCAGAATCGTAAGCGGCAGATTTTAGCGGCCCCCATTCGATGCATCGTCAGTCTTTCAGCCCGTGAGCGAGATCGAGGTCAAGTTCCAGGTACCCGACGCCGCACGCGAAGGCCTGCGCCTGGCCGTTGCGACCGCGAGCGCGCGCTCGGTGCGCCTGCGTGCCAGCTACGCCGACACGGCAGACGGCCGCCTCGCCGCAGCCGGTTTCGCGCTGCGCCTGCGCGAGGAAGACGCGCGCCGGGTGCAGACGCTCAAGGGCCGGGGCGCGGGGCTGATCGAGCGCTTCGAGCACGAAGTCGAGCTGGCGCCGGGCACCGGGCCGGCGTCGATCGACCCGGCGCGCCACGCTGGCACCCCGGGCGGCGAGGCCCTGGGCGCGCTGCTCGCCGACGGCGCACCGCTGGTCGAGGGCTACCGCACCGAGATCCAGCGCCTCACCCGGCGCGTGCGCAGCGGCGGCGCGACGATCGAGCTCGCCCTCGACGAGGGTCGGATCACGGCGGCGGGGCGCGTGCTGGCGGTCTTCGAGATCGAGTTCGAACTCGTCGCCGGGGCGCCGGCGGCGCTGGTCGCCTTTGCCGCGCGCTGGGCCGAACGCCATGGCCTCTGGCTCGACATCCGAACCAAGTCGGAGCGCGGCCAGCGCCTGGCCCTGGGCCTCGAACGGGTGGCCCCGGTCAAGGCCTCGGCGCTGGCCTGGCCGAGCCCGGCGACGCCGGCGGCGGTGTGCGCCGCTGCGCTGCAGTCCGCGCTGGCCCAGGTGCTGCCCAACGCGGCCGAGGTCGCCGGGGCGAGCGCCGAAGCCGAGCACCTGCACCAGTTGCGGGTCGGGCTGCGCCGGCTGCGCACGGCCTTGCGCCTGTTCGGGCCCTGGAGCGGCGACCCGCCCGCGGTGCGCGATCTCGAGCAGGCCTGGCGCGAGCCGTTCGCGCGCCTGGGCGGGGCGCGCGACAGCGACGTGCTCGCCGCCTTGCCGGGCCTGCCCCTGCTGCCTCCGGCGCCCGAGGAAGCCCAGGTCGACGCCGGCGAGATCGTGCGCGGGGCGGCGTTCACGCTCCTGACGCTGCGCTCGCTCGCGCTAGCGCTGGCGGCCTTGCCGGCGCTGGAGGAGCCGCTGGCCGAGGTTGCGCCGCCGCTGCTGCGGCGCGCCTGGAAGCGCGTCGTCGCCGCGGGCGCGGCCTTTGCCGAGTCGACTCCTGAAGCACGCCACCTCCTGCGCAAGCGCCTGAAGCGTCTGCGCTACGCGAGCGAGTTCCTGCTTCCGATGCTGCCCGAGAAGCCGGCCCGCGCCGCGCTCGAGGCGATGCGCGTGGCGCTCGATGTGCTGGGCGCCTACAACGACCTCGTCGTCGCCGAGACGCGCTGCCGCGCCCTCGGCGAGAACGACCCCAAGGTGGCGTTCGCGCTCGGCTGGCTCGCGGCGAACCGCGAACGGCTCGAAGCGCGCGCCGCGGCGCGGCTCGCGCGGCTGGCCGAGGTGCCGCGCTTCTGGCGCGTTTGAGCGCCTGCGGGATCGGGTTGCGCGTGACTCGCCGCGGCCGCCCGAGCCACGCGGCAGGCCCATATGTGGCCGAGGCCGCGCGCGCCGGATGCCCGGCTTCAGCCCGCGCTGGCCGCGCGCGCCTGAAACAAGCCCAGGATGCCGCGCATGATGTCCAGTGGCGGCGGCGGGCAGCCGGGGAGGGTGCGGTCGACCGGAATCACGTTCGAGACCCGGCCGCGGCAGGCGCCGCTTTCGCCGAAGATGCCGCCGTCGCAGCCGCAGTCGCCGAGCGCGACGACGAGGCGCGGCTCGGGCATCGCGTCGTAGGTGCGGCGCAGCGCCTCGGCCATGTTGATCGTCACCGGCCCGCTCACCAGCAGCAGGTCGGCATGGCGCGGGCTCGCGACGAAGCGGATGCCCAGGCCCTCGATGTTGTAGAGCGGGTTGTTGATGGCGTTGGCTTCGAGCTCGCAGCCGTTGCACGAACCGGCGTCGACCATGCGGATGGCCAGGGCGCGACCGAGCACGGACAGGATCTCGTCGTGCAGGTCCTGCAATCGGGGCCCGGTGTCGGGGCCGGGCTCGGGAGCCGGCTCGCTGACGAGGCCGATGCGGACGATCTGGCGCAGCGTTTTCAGCATCAGAGGTCGTGGCCTGAATAGCTCAGGTTGAAGGACTTGTTGATGAGCGGGAAGTCGGGAACGATGTTGCCGATGATCGCGTGCTCCAGCACCGGCCAGTTCTGCCACGAGGGGTCGTGCAGATGGCAGCGCGCGATCTTGCCCGCGCCGAGTTCGAGGCCGACGAAGATCTCGCCGCGCCAGCCCTCGACCCAGCCGGCACCGTGCGCGGGGCCCTGCGGCACGGCGACTTCGACCCGGCAGGGCCCGGCTGGCAGCGCGTCGGCGAGGGCGCGGATCAGGCGCAGCGACTCCAGCACTTCCTCGAAGCGCACCGCGACCCGCGACGCCACGTCGCCAGCGGCGTGCACCGCCGGCCGCACCGCGAGCCGGTCGTAAGGCGGCCAGCGCTGGTCGCAGCGCAGGTCGCGCGCCTGGCCGCTGGCGCGCCCGGCCAGGCCGGTCAGGCCGAGGCGGGCGGCGAGTTCGGGGTCGACGCGGCCGGTGCTGATGAATCGGTCCTGCATGCCGGCGTGGCCGTAGTAGATGCGGCGCAGCTCGCGCACCTCGGCCTCGATCGCGTCGCATTGTTCGTACTGGCGCCGCACCATCGCGCCGTCGAGGTCGCAGGCAACGCCGCCGGGCACGACCGCGTCCATCATCAGGCGGTGGCCGAAGGCCTCCTTGGACAGCCGCTGCCAGAGCTCGCGCAGGCGCGAGAACTGGGCCAGGCCGAACGCGAAGGCCGCGTCGTTGCCGAGGGCGCCGAGGTCGCCCAGGTGGTTGGCGATGCGCTCGCGCTCGAGCAGGGTCGCGCGCAAGGCCAGGGCGCGCGGCGGCGGCGTGACCCCGGCCGCGGTTTCGAGCGCCATGCAATAGGCCCAGGCCCCGGCCACCGTCGAATCGCCCGAGGCGCGGCCGGCGAGGCGGTGCGCTTCGAGCGGCGCGAGTTCGGTATAGCGGCGCTCGACCCCCTTGTGCGTGTAGCCCAGCCGCTGTTCGAGCCGCAGCACCTTCTCGCCGACGACCGAGAAGCGGAAATGTCCCGGCTCGATGATGCCGGCGTGGACCGGGCCGACCGCGATCTCGTGCACGCCTTCGCCTTCGACGCGCACGAAGTCGTAGTCGGCGGCGGCGGGATGCTCGGGCCGGCGGCCGTGGTCGAGCCAGGGACGGCGGTCTTGCGCGTCGGCCGGCTGCACGCCGTACAGATCGGCGGCGGCGCGCTGCATGCGCGTGGCGCAAGGCCACAGCCGCGCCAGGTCGGGGTAGCCTTCGGGCGGCACTTCGAGCTCGACCCAGAGCAGGCCGTCGTCGAAGCCCAGGGCGGCGTTGATGCGCGCCGGCTTCGCGTCGGTGCGCGCCGGCTTCGCATCGAGGCCGGGCCCGACGCCCCACAGCGCCACGAGCCGGCCCGCGCGTTCGGCCGCCAGGCGCCATTGCGCCGCGTCCACCGGCGCCTGCCAGACCGGCGGCGCGCTGCCGAGGTGGTGCACCACCGGCAGGTCGAGTTCGGCGATCTTCACGGCCGTGCCTTCAATAGCCCATCATCCGCGCCGCCTGGTGGTACCAGACGTCGAGGTAGGGTGGGATGTACAAGCCCAGCATCAGGCTCAGGGCCAGGTGCACGAACACCGGCAGCAGCGCGGGCGGGTGTGCCAGCGGCTTCAGGTCGGTCTCGCCGAAGACCATCGACTGCACGCGAGCGAGCACCGCGGCGAAGGCGACGCCGAGCGCGACGAGCAGGAAGGGCGTGGCCCAGGGCTGCTCGCGCATGGCCGTGGTGATGATGAGGAACTCGCTCGCGAAGACGCCGAAAGGCGGCATGCCCAGGATCGCGAGCGAGCCCAGCATCAGCCCCCAGCCGAGCGCCGGACTCACCTTGACGAGGCCGCGGATGTCGTCCATGACCTGGGTGCCGGCCTTTTGCACGGCATGGCCGACGGTGAAGAAGATGGCCGACTTGGTGAGCGAATGCACCGTCATGTGCAGCAGCCCGGCGAAGGTCGCGATCGGCCCGCCGACGCCGAAGGCGAAGGTCATCAAGCCCATGTGCTCGATCGACGAATACGCGAACATGCGCTTGATGTCCTTCTGCCTGAAGAGGAAGAAGGCGGCGACGACGACCGAGAGCAGGCCGAAGCCCATCATCATCTGGCCCGCCAGATGGCTTTGCAGCGCACCGTCGGTGAGCACCTTGAAGCGCAGCAAGGCGTAGAGCGCGACGTTGAGCAGCAGCCCGGAGAGCACGGCCGAGACCGGCGTGGGGCCCTCGGCATGGGCGTCGGGCAGCCAGTTGTGCACCGGCACGAGCCCGACCTTGGTGCCATAGCCGATGAAGAGGAAGGCGAAGGACAAGGTGATGATGTTCGGGTCGAGCCGGTCCTTGACCGCGTTCAGGTTGGTCCAGAGCAGGGCCCCGCCTTCGGCGCCGAGGATGCGCTCGGCCGCCATGTACAGCAGCACGGTGCCGAACAGCGCCTGGGCGATGCCGACGCCGCAGAGGATGAAGTACTTCCACGCCGCCTCCAGGCTCGCTGCGGTGCGGTAGACGCTCACCAGCAGCACGGTGGTGAGCGTGGCCGCCTCCATCGAGACCCAGAGGATGCCCAGGTTGTTCGTCGTCAGCGCCACCAGCATCGTGAAGCTGAAGAGCTGGTACATGCTGTGGTACAGGCGCAGCCGCGGCGGCGTCATCTTGCCGTGGTCGCGCTCGATGCGCATGTAGGGGCGCGAGAAGATCGCCGTGGTCAGGCCCACGAAGGCGGTGAGGGCGACGAGGAAGACGTTGAGCGGGTCGACGAAGAATTCGCGGTTCCAGGCGAACAGCGGCCCGCTCTCGACGACCTCGGCCGTGAGCAGCGCGGCGCCGACGAAGGTGGTGGCGCTGAATGCGACATTGATCTCCATCGCCCGGTCGCGGTGGCCCACGAGCGCGAGCACGGCACCGCCCGCGAGCGGGATGGCGAGGACGACGAGCAGCATCGACATCAGGATCAGTCTTCCTTGAGCCGCTCGAGGTGGCGGATGTCCAGGCTGTCGAAGCGCTCCCGGATCTGGAACATGAACACGCCCAGGATCAGCACGCCGATGAGCACGTCCAGCGCGATGCCGAGTTCCACCACCATCGGCATGCCGTAGGTCGCGGCGGTGGCGGCGAAAAAGAGGCCGTTCTCGAGCGCGAGGAATCCGATCACCTGCGGCACCGCCTTCGAGCGCACGATCATCATCATGAACGACAGCAGCACGCAGGCCATCGCGATGCCGAGCGTGCCGCGCGCGACCGAGCCCGAGAAGCGCGAGATCGGCAGGCTGAGGTTGAAGGCGAAGATCACGAGCAGGATGCCGACGAGCATCGTCGTCGGGATGTTGATCAGGGTCTCGGTGTCCCAGCGCACCTCGAGGCGGTCGATCACGCGGTGCAGCAGCACCGGGATCAGCACCACCTTCAGGCCCAGCGTCAGCGCCGCCGACAGGTACAGGTGCGGCTGGTCGGTGACGTAGCCGACGACCGCGGTCGCGAGCACGAGCGTCGCGCCCTGCATCGTGTAGAGGTGGATGAGCGAGACGATGCGGCGCTGCGAGATCATCGCGAAGGCGAGCAGCAGCAGCACGGCGCCGAGCAGGTTGATGAACTGGCCGAGGAGCGGGTTCATCGGTACCGCCCGGCCGTTCCGAAGGTACTGAACGCCCCATGGGCCACGAAGGGGCCCCAGGTGGCCCCTAGGGGCAGCGAGCGAAGCGAGCGTGGGGGCTTCATCTCAAGTCCGCAGCAGGATGTTGAGCAGCAGGCCGATCACCGCGAGCAGGAAGGCGGTGGCCAGGAACTCGGGGACGCGGAAGATGCGCATCTTGGCGCTCAGCGTTTCGAGGACCGCGAGCGCGACGCCGCCGACGGCGAGCTTGAGCACGAGCACCGGCAGCGCCAGCAGCAACTCCAGCGGCGCGTGGGCTTCGGCGATGCCCCAGGGGAAGAACAGCGCCAGGCCGGCGCAGGAATAGGCGAAGAGCTTCAGGCTCGCTGCCCATTCGAGCAGGGCGAGGTGACGCCCCGAGTATTCGAGGATGAGCGCCTCGTGGATCATCGTCAGCTCGAGATGGGTGGCCGGGTTGTCGACCGGCACGCGCGCGTTCTCGGCCAGCGAGACCATCGTGAACGCGACCCCGGCAAAGGCCATGCTCGGGTAGATCGCGAGCTTGGCATGGGCCAGGCTTTCGACGATCACGGCGAGCGAGGTCGAATCCGAGATCAGCGAGGCCGAGAAAAGCACCATCAGCAGCGCCGGCTCGGCGAGAAAGCCGATCAGCATCTCGCGCCGCGCGCCCAGGGTGCCGAACGAGGTGCCGATGTCCATCGCCGCAAGCGAGATGAAGACGCGGGCGAGGGCGAACAGGCCGACCAGGGCGATGGCGTCGGCCGCCAGCGACAAGGGCAGGTCGGTCGAGAGCGTCGGGATGATCGAGCTCGCGAGCAGCATGCAGCCGAAGACGATGTAGGGCGCGGCGCGGAACAGCGGCGACGCATGCTCGGCCAGCACCGCCTCCTTGTTGAAGAGCTTGTGCAGCAGGCGGTAGGGCTGCAGCAGCGGCGGCGCGCGCCGGTTCTGGAGCCAGGCGCGGCACTGGTTGACCCAGCCCGAGAGCAGGGGAGCGAGCGCGAGCGCGGCGACGATCGCGACAAGTTGCGCGATCAGGCCGTAGGCGAGGTTGCGGGCGTCCATCGCCTACCTGCGCACCCACAGCAGCAGCGCGATCAGCGTCGCGAAGCTGTACATCAGGTAGATCGAGATCCGCCCCTGCTGCAGCAGCCCGATCCAGCGCGCGATGCGCGTGGTGAGCGCGGCGATCGGCAGGTACAGGCCGTACCAGAAGCGGTCCTCGACCTGGACCTCGTAGCGCGGCTCGGCGTCGAAGGGCGACGGCAGGTGGCGGCGGATGCGGTAGAAGGGCTCGAAGATCTGGCGGATCGGCTGGCCGAAGCCTTCGGCCGTGTCCTGCATGCGCGAGGTCTGGCCCGGGAAGCCGCAGTCCCAGGGCGGGGCGCGCCGCACCCGGCCGTGGTAGAGCCGGCGCACGATGAAGAAGGCGATGGCGAAGCTGCCGGCGACGCCGAGCAGGAAGATTACCGGGCTATAGCTGGCGCGCGCGACCGCGGTGGGGGCGAGCAGCCAGCCGTTGGCCGCGACCTGGGGCCCGATCCCGGCGCCGGTGAGCAGGCGCGTGACCGGGTCGATGAACTGGATGAACTGGATCGGGAACAGCCCGAGCAGCACGCCGCCTATGAGCAGCCAGCGCATGCCGCGGCGCTCCCAGCGGCCGGCGTCGCGCGCCTGGGCGAGCTTGGCTTCGCGCGGCTGGCCGAGGAAGACGACGCCGTAGAACTTGACCATCACGTAGCCGGCGAGGGCCCCGACCATCGCGATCAGGGCCGCGCCCACCGGCACCAGCATGTTGAGGAAGGGGTCGGGCAGGCCGGGGGTGAAGAGAAAGCTCTGCAGCAACAGCCATTCGGCGGCGAAGCCGCTCGTCGGCGGCAGCCCGGCGCTGGCGAGCACCCCGGCAAGCGTGACCCAGGCGACCCAGGGCATGTAGCGGATGAGCCCGCCCAGGTGGCCCAGGCTGCGCTCGTCGGTGGAGTGCATCACGGCGCCGGTGCTGACGAAGAGCAGGCTCTTGAAGAAGGCGTGGCTGGCGGCGTGGTAGAGCGTGGCCGTCAGCGCCAGGGCCGCCATCGAGCGCATCGAATACGACGAGAAGACGAGGGCCAGGCCCATGCCGGCGCCGATCAGGCCGATGTTCTCGATCGACGAATAGGCGAGCAGCCGCTTCATGTCGGTCTGGGCCGCGGCGAAGACGACGCCGAAGATCGCGGTGGCGAGGCCGACCGCGAGCATCACCACGCCCCACCACCATTGCTGCTGGTGCAGCAGGTCGAAGGTGACGCGCAGCAGGCCGTAGATGGCGGTCTTCAACATCACCGCGCTCATCAGCGCCGAGACCGGCGAAGGCGCGGCCGGATGCGCCTCGGGCAGCCAGATGTGCAGCGGCAGCAGGCCGGCCTTGGCGCCGAAGCCGAGCAGGGCGAGCAGGAAGGCGACCGAGGCCCAGAACGGCGAGAGATGCTGGGCCCGCATGTTGGCGAAGCTGTAGTCGCCGGTGTTGGCCTGGAGCACGCCGAAGCACAGCAGGATGGCGATGGCGCCGATGTGGGCGACGATGAGGTAGAGGGTGCCGGCGCGGCGGATCTCGGCGATGCGGTGGTTGGCGGTGACGAGGAAGAACGAGGACAGCGCCATCGTCTCCCACATGACCATGAAGGCGTAGGCGTCGTCGGCCAGCACAACGCCGGCCATGCTCGCGAGGAAGACGTGGTACTGCAGGCACAGCAGCCCCGGCGGCGTGCCCTCGCCGTGGCGGAAATAGCCCGCGGCGAAAGCCGAGACCCCGGCCGAGACGGCGCCGATGATCATCAGGAAGAAGGCCGACAAGGCGTCCAGTCGCAGGTGGAAAGGCAGCCCCGGCAGGCCGATCACGAGCTCGGCGGTCTGCGGCCCGCTGAACAGCGCCACCATCGCGGCGCCGAACAGGCCGATGCCGACGGCGCCGCCGATCGGGAACAGGACTTGCGCGACGAGCTTGAAGCGGCGCAACGCGAAGAGCCCGGCGAGGCCGATCGCGAGCCAGGCGCCGAGCAGCAGCAGCACCGAGTCGAGCAGCACCCAGGAATGGCCGGAGGACGCGAGGGCGCTCACGCGGGGAGGATCAGCGTTTGCTGCGCGCCGTCTTGCGCGCCGGGGCGGGGGGGGTGCCGCTGGGCACGTAGCTCACGCCGTGCGCCGCGAGGTAGTCGCGGATGAGCTGGCGCACCACCTGCGAGGGCGTCTTGTCCTGCTGCGCGCACAGGCGCTCGAAGGCGGCCTTCTTGGCCGGGTCGACGAGCAGCGTGAGGCGCGCGGTCTTCGATTCCATTGTTCGGTATGTTAATGATATGTGCGTGCGCTGGCAATGAAAGACGTATGCGATGTGTGTTGTCCCGGACGCGGGCCGGGCTGCGGCGCGGCGAAAGGGCGGGCGAATGGGCGGCTCGAATGGGCGGCTCGAATGGGCGGCGCGAGTGGGCGGCGCGAATGCGCGCGAACGAGAGCGAGCTCGCGAAGGAATCGCGGGTGGCTTGCGGGTGGGGCAGGCGCCGGTCGCGATCGGCGCGGTCGCGAGTCGCGAGGGCGGCGCGAGCGGTCGGCGTGACCGCTCGGCGTGAGCGGTCAGCGTGATCGGTCAGTGCCGCAAGGCTGTGGGGCCGGTCCCTGCCCCAGGTACGTGGGACCGTCGCGCGCCGCAGGTTCGCGCCTGCAGGCGCGGCTCAGCTCAGGCGGCGAGGTCCCAGGGCGGGGTCGAGTCGGCCGCGGGTGCCGGGGCGGCCAACGCCTTGGCCGGGGCGGCGGGCGTGGTGGGCGCGGTGGGCGCGGTGGGCTGGTCGCGCTCGAGCAGGCCACCGAGCGCGGCGACCAGGTCGGGCAGCAGCAGCTTCAATTCGCCGGTCGTGAGCGCCACGTCGGCGTCGAAGCCGCCGTCCTCGGATGGCGACGACTCGCCTTCGAGCACGACGTCGAGCAGCTCGATCTTCTTGATCGCCAGCGCCTCGGTGAGCACGAAGGCGACGCGGCCGGACCAGGTCATCGCCAGCCGCGTCGGCAGCTTGCCCTGGCGGATGTGCTCGCCGACCTCGGCGATCTCGAGCGTGTGGCGCGCATAGCGCACCGCGGCCTTCTCGCTGTCGGGCTGCTTCAACTCGCATTCGCGGTCGATCGTGAAGCCGGCCGGGGCCTCCTGCTCGGCGAGCCAGGCCGCCATCGCGCTGGCCGGGGCGAGCTGGGTCTGCAAGGCGCTGAAGCGCACGTCGCCGCCGAGCAACTCGGCCAGGCGGGTGACGACGGCGTCGGCCTTCTTCGCGCTCGCCGCCCCGATCAGCAGCAGGCCTGCGCGCGGCGAGATCCAGACCCAGGTCGTCGCGCGTTTCGGGAAGGCGCGCGGCAGCAGTTCGTGGACGATGCCTTCCTTGACCTCGCGCGCGGCCTTGCCCTTCGGGCGCCGGCCGGTGGCCTTGTCGATCTCGTCCAGGCGCTGTTCCAGCGTCTCCTTGACGACCGAGGACGGCACCGCCTTGGT
This sequence comes from Burkholderiales bacterium, assembly GCA_028868875.1. Taxonomy (GTDB): domain Bacteria; phylum Pseudomonadota; class Gammaproteobacteria; order Burkholderiales; family Burkholderiaceae_C; genus Rubrivivax. The sequence continues at coordinate 47,941 of JAGWTS010000004.1, forward strand.
CTCGGTGCAGAGCTTGAGGATGATCTCGCCGCCGACGATTTCGGCCAGCGCCGCGTTCTTCTCGCCGCGCGGCTCGACCCAGCCCGCCGACAGCGGCTGGCTCGCGCCGCAGGCGACGAAGCGCGAACCGGCGAGCCGGTCTTCGATCTTCGCCAGCGCCTCGGCGTCCCAGTGGTCGATGCGGTAGACGAGGGCGTTCTTGAACATGGGGGAGGGCGGGAAGGGGGAGGCGGATTCTAGGGGACCGGCCCCTCAGCGGCCATCGCCCCGTGACGCCAATTGCCTCTCAGGCTGCGTGCCGCACTTCGAGCGGCCAGGCGCCGATCTTGGCGGCTTCGAGAATCACCGTCTCGACCACGCTGCCGTCTTCCGCATAGCTCACATGCGTGTTCCAGTCCTGCGACACCTCGCGCACGATGGGCTTGTCCGAGAGGCGGATCACCAGGGTGTCGTCGTCGTCGTAGTAGGTGGTCTTCATGGCATGAGCTCCCAGCGGTGCATCGATGTCTTCGCGATCACGGCGTGGTCGGGAACGAGGGCACGCCGCGCCTTCAGCGCACCCGCATCCCCGGCTTCGCCCCCGGCCCGGGTTCGAGCACGAAGATCCCCGGTTGGGCTTTCTCGTCGGCGTGGCTCGCGGCCAGCACCATGCCTTCGCTGAGGCCGAACTTCATCTTGCGCGGCGCGAGGTTGGCGACCAGCACCGTGAGCTTGCCCGCAAGTTGCTCCGGCTTGTAGGCCGAGGCGATGCCGCTGAAGACGTTGCGCGTGCGCCCTTCGCCGGCGTCGAGCGTCAAACGAAGCAGCTTGCTGCTGCCTTCGACGCGCTCGGCGGCGACGATCAAGGCGATGCGCAAGTCGACCTTGGCGAAATCGGCGATGCCGATCTCGGCCGCCACCGCCTCGCCGCCGGGCTCGGGGGCGGCCGCGGGCGCTGCCGTTTCCACTGACGCGGCCGGGGCGTCGAACAGCAGGTCCAGGCGCGCCGGGTCGACGCGCTGCATCAAGTGCTTGTACTCGCCGATCGTGTGGTGGCCGAGCGCGCGTGCCGCATCGTCCCAGCGCAGCGGCTCGATCTTCAGGAAGGCCTCGACCTGGGCGGCGAGCACCGGCAGCACCGGCTTCAGGTAGATCGTGAGCAAGCGGAAGGCCTCGATGCAGACGCTGCAGACATCGTGCAGCGCCGCCTCCTGGCCGGCCTTCTTCGCCAGCTCCCAGGGCTTGTGCTGGTCGACGTATTCGTTGACGCGGTCGGCCAGCAGCATGACTTCGCGCAAGGCCTTGCCGTATTCGCGCGTCTCGTAGAGCTCGTGGATGGGCGCGGCATGGGCGCGCAGGCCGTCGAGCAGCACGCGTCCTTCGACGCCGACATCGGCCGAGAGCCGGCCGCCGAAGCGCTTGGCGAGGAATCCTGCGGCGCGGCTCGCGATGTTGATGTACTTGCCGACGAGGTCGGCGTTGACGCGCGCGGCGAAGTCCTCGGGGTTGAAGTCCAGGTCTTCGACGCGCGCGTTGAGCTTGGCCGCGATGTAGTAGCGCAGCCATTCGGCGTCGAAGCCGAGTTCGAGGTAGCGCAGCGGGCTGATTCCGGTGCCGCGGCTCTTGCTCATCTTCTCGCCGCTCACCGTCAGGTGGCCGTGGACGAAGATGTGGTCGGGCACCTTGCGGCCGCTGAACTTCAGCATCGCCGGCCAGAACAGGGTGTGGAAGGTGACGATGTCCTTGCCGATGAAATGCACCTGCTCGAGGTCCGGGTCGGCGAGGTAGGCGTCGAGGTCGAGGCCGAGCTGGGCGAATCGGTTCGCGAGCGAGGCGAGGTAGCCCACCGGGGCGTCGAGCCAGACGTAGAAGTACTTGCCCGGGGCGTCGGGGATCTCGATGCCGAAGTAAGGCGCGTCGCGGCTGATGTCCCAGTCGCCGAGCTTGGAGACGCCGGCTTCGTCGCGCGCAAACCATTCGCGCACCTTGTTCGCGACCTCGGGCTGGAGCCGGCCGTCCTGGGTCCAGTCTTCGAGGAAGGCGACGCAGCGCGGGTCGCTCAGCTTGAAGAAGTAGTGCTCGCTGCTCTTGAGCACCGGGGTCGCGCCCGAGAGCGCCGAATACGGGTGCTTCAGGTCGGTCGGCGCGTAGACCGCGCCGCAGACCTCGCAGTTGTCGCCGTACTGGTCTTTCGCGCCGCAGTTCGGGCATTCGCCCTTGATGAAGCGGTCGGGCAGGAACATGCCTTTTTCGGGGTCGAAGAACTGCTCGAT
>JAGWTS010000530.1 GCA_028868875.1 Burkholderiales bacterium
ACGCCGGGGCAGAACGGGCTGGGCACCTTGCAGCAGGGCTTCGTCGAGACCTCGAACGTCAACGTGGTCGAAGAGCTGGTCGGCATGATCCAGACGCAGCGCGCCTACGAGCTGAACTCCAAGGCGATCCAGACCTCCGACCAGATGCTGCAGAAGCTCGGACAACTATGACTCCCCCCCGTAGCGCCTTCGGCGCTCCCCCCCAGGGGGGCGCCGCCAGCGGACCGGCGGAGCCGGATCCGCGGCGGCCGCTTGGGGGCGGCGGCGTCATGCCGCGACCTCCGCCGTTGCTCCATCAAAGGATGATCGAATGATTCTTGTCACCGGCGGTGCCGGCTTCATCGGCAGCAATTTCGTGCTCGACTGGCTCGCCACGCGCGACGAGCCGGTGCTCAACCTCGACGCCCTCACCTACGCCGGCAACCGCGCCAACCTCGCCGCGCTCGAGTCCGATGCGCGCCATGTCTTCGTCCACGGCGACATCGGCGACCGCGCCCTGCTCGACCGGCTGTTGGCCGAACACCGGCCGCGGGCGATCGTTCACTTTGCGGCCGAAAGCCATGTCGATCGCAGCATCCACGGCCCCGGCGCCTTCATCAAGACGAACGTCGAAGGCACCTTCACGCTGCTCGAGGCGGCGCGTGCCCATTGGTCGGCGCTCGAAGGCGAAGCCAAGGCGCGATTCCGCTTCCACCACGTCAGCACCGACGAGGTCTACGGCAGCCTCGCCCCCGACGCCCAAGCCTTCACCGAAGACCACGCCTACGAGCCGAACAGCCCCTACTCGGCGAGCAAGGCGGCGAGCGACCACCTCGTGCGCGCCTGGCACCACACCTACGGCCTGCCGGTGCACACCACCAACTGCAGCAACAACTACGGGCCCTTCCATTTCCCCGAGAAGCTGATCCCGCTGATGATCGTCAACGCGCTGGCCGGCAAGCCGCTGCCGATCTACGGCGACGGCATGCAGGTGCGCGACTGGCTCTACGTCGGCGACCATTGCAGCGCCATCCGCGAGGTGCTCGAGCGCGGCCGCGTCGGCGAGACCTACAACGTGGGCGGCTGGAACGAGATGCCCAACCGCGAGATCGTGAGCCAGGTCTGCGCCCTGCTCGACGAACTGCGCCCGAGCCCGGCTGGCCCCTACGCCCGCCTCGTCACCCATGTGAAGGACCGCCCCGGCCACGACCGGCGCTACGCGATCGATGCCCGAAAGATCGAGCGCGAACTCGGATGGCGCCCGGCCGAGACCTTTGCCAGCGGCATCCGCAAGACGGTGCAGTGGTACCTCGACCACGCCGACTGGGTGGCCGCAGTGCAAAGCGGCAGCTACCGCGACTGGGTCGCGCGCAATTACGACAAGCGCTCGGCATGAAGATCCTGCTGCTGGGCAAGAACGGCCAGGTCGGCTGGGAGCTGCAGCGCTCGCTCGGCATCCTGGGCGAAGTCGTGGCGCTGGACTTCGACACCCCCGGCCCCTGGCGCGCCGACTTCAGCGCCCCCGAAAGCCTGGCGCCGATGATCCGCGCCGTGGCGCCCGACGTGATCGTCAATGCCGCCGCCCACACCGCCGTCGACAAGGCCGAGTCCGAGCCCGAGTTGGCGCGCCTGATCAACGCCACCGCGCCCGGCATCGTCGCGCGCGAAGCCGCGGCACGCGGCGCCTGGCTCGTGCACTTCAGCACCGACTACGTCTTCGACGGCTCGGGCAGCGCGCCGCGAACCGAAGACGCGGCCACCGGCCCGCTCAACGTCTACGGCCGCACTAAGCTCGAAGGCGAGGAGCTGATCCGCGCCAGCGCCTGCCGCCATCTCATCCTGCGCACGAGCTGGGTCTACGCGGCGCGCGGCGGCAATTTCGCGAAGACGATGCTGAAGCTCGCGGCCGAGCGCGACGAGCTGAAGGTCATCGACGACCAGTTCGGCGCCCCGACCGGCGCCGACCTGCTCGCCGACGTCACGGCACACGCGCTGCGCCAGGCGATGGCGCGACCCGAACTCGCCGGCCTCTACCACTGCGTGGCCGGCGGCGAGACGAGCTGGCACGGCTACGCGAGCTTCGTCATCGAGCAGGCCCGCGCCGCCGGCCAGCCCGTGAAGGTGGGCGCCGATGCCCTCCGCGCCGTGCCGACCAGCGCCTTTCCGACCCCCGCCAGACGCCCCCTCAACTCGCGCCTGGCAACCGGGCGCCTCGCCTCGGCCTTCGGGCTGCAACTCCCCCCCTGGCAGCATGGCGTCGCGCGCCTGCTCGCCGAGCTGCTCGGCCGCTGAAGGAGAACTCGTGAGCCCGCAACGCAAAGGCATCATCCTCGCCGGCGGTTCCGGCACCCGGCTGCACCCGGCCACGCTGGCGATGAGCAAGCAGCTCCTGCCCGTGTACGACAAGCCGATGGTGTACTACCCGCTGTCCACGCT
>JAGWTS010000531.1 GCA_028868875.1 Burkholderiales bacterium
TCCTCGGCGCTCAGCGCCGCCGGGTGCGAGAAGTCGAAGCGCAGCCGGTCCGCCGCCACGAGCGAACCCTTCTGCGTCACGTGCGCGCCCAACCGGTCGCGCAGCGCCGCGTGCAGCAGGTGCGTCGCCGAATGGTTCGCCCGGATCGCATCGCGCCGGCCGCCGTCGATGTCGAGCCGGACCACATCGCCCAGCTTGATCGTCCCGCTCTCCACGCGGCCCATGTGCGCGTGCAGCCGGCCCAGCGGCTTGGCCGTATCGGCCACCGCAATCGCCAGGCCATTGGCCCCGGTGATCGTGCCGGCATCGCCGCTCTGGCCGCCGCTTTCGCCATAGAACGGCGTCTGGTTGACGATCACCGTCACCGCGTCGCCCGCGCCCGCGCTGTCAACCTCGGCGCCATCCTTAACCAGCGCGACCACCTGGGCCTCGCCGGTGGCGGCGGTATAGCCGGTGAACTCGGTCGCGCCGACCCGTTCGGCGATGTCGAACCAGACCTCGCCGGCCGCCGCCTCGCCCGAACCCTTCCACGCCGCGCGCGCCGCGGCCTTCTGCCGGGCCATCGCCTCGTCGAAACCGGCGCGATCCACCCCGATCCCGCGGGCGCGCAGCGCGTCCTCGGTGAGGTCGTAGGGGAAGCCATAGGTGTCGTAGAGCTTGAACGCCGTCTCGCCCGGCAGTTCGCCGCCGGCGCCAAGCTCGCCGGTGGCCTCGTCGAGCAGCTTTAGCCCGTTGGCCAGGGTGCGGCGGAACTGCACCTCCTCGCGCTGGAGCGTTTCCTCGATCAGCGGCTGGGCGCGGCCGAGTTCCGGATAGGCCTGGCCCATCTCGGTGACGAGCGCGCCGACCAGCCGGTGCATCAGGGGCTCCTTCGCGCCCAGCAGGTGGGCGTGGCGCATGGCGCGGCGCATGATCCGGCGCAGCACGTAGCCGCGGCCTTCGTTGGAGGGCAGCACGCCATCGGCCAGCAGGAACGAGGTCGAACGCAGGTGATCGGCGATCACCCGGTGGCTCGCCCGGTGCTCGCCCTCGGCCCTGACCCCGGTCAGCCCTTCCGAGGCCGCGATCAGCGCGCGGAAGGTGTCGGTATCGTAGTTGTCATGCTCGCCCTGGAGCACCGCCGCGATGCGCTCGAGGCCCATGCCGGTGTCGATCGACGGCTTGGGCAGATCGCCGACGATCTCGCCGGCCGACTGCTCGAACTGCATGAACACGAGATTCCAGATCTCGATGAAGCGGTCGCCGTCCTCGTCCGGCGATCCCGGCGGGCCGCCCGGAATCCCTTCACCGTGATCGAAGAAGATTTCGGAACAGGGGCCACAGGGGCCCTCGTCGCCCATCGCCCAGAAGTTGTCCTTGGTGGCGATGCGGATGATGCGGTCCTCGGGCAGGCCGGCGATCTTGCGCCACAGCTCGAAGGCCTCGTCGTCGGTGTGATAGACCGTGGCGAGCAGCTTGTCCTTGGGCAGGCCCCATTCGCGGGTCAGCAGGGTCCAGGCGTGCGTGATCGCCTGTTCCTTGAAATAGTCGCCGAAGGAGAAATTCCCCAGCATTTCGAAGAAGGTATGATGCCGCGCGGTATACCCGACGTTGTCGAGGTCGTTATGCTTGCCCCCGGCGCGAACGCATTTCTGCGAGGAGGTGGCACGCGGGGTGGCGCGGGTCTCTAGGCCGGTAAAGACGTTCTTGAACGGAACCATGCCCGCGTTCGTGAACATCAGCGTCGGGTCGTTGTACGGAACGAGCGGCGCCGAAGGCACCACTTCGTGCCCGTTCGAGCCGAAGTATTCGAGGAAGGACCGGCGGATTTCGTTGGTCGAGCTCATGCCGGTGCCGATAGGACAGAGGCGCGCGGGCGACAAGCCGGAACGCAGCTTTCCCCGTGGGACAGCCCGGCATGCCCGGCACGGCCGGGCGACGGATCAGTCCCGCCGGGCGGTGACGAACCAGGCGGCGGCCGGGAAGGCCACCAGGCCATCGCTGGCATAGCCGCGAATCCAGGTGGTCAGCCGGGCATGGACGGCCGCCTCGGCCGGCGTACCCTTGAGCTGCTCGAGCGCCGGGGCCGCCGGACCGATGCGTTCGAGGAAAGCCATGGCGTCGCCAACCGGATCGTCGCCCATGCCCGCCACATAGGCGAAATCGAGCGGCTCCATCCGCACGTCGCGCCAGCCGGCCTGTTCGAGAATACCCGTGGTCCACGCCTGGTCGGCAAAGGCGAAGGGGCCCGGTGCATGGGGATCGGCGGGCGCGGCAAGGTCTGCCGGAAGGAGTGCCGTCAGCTCGCTCGCCCAGGGGTTGAGCCGGCGATCCCGGAAGCAGGTGAAGGCGAGCGAAGCCCCGGGCGCCGCGCATGCGCGCAGGTGGGCGAAGGCGCGCGGCGGATCGTCGAAGAACATCACGCCATGGCGCGA
>JAGWTS010000532.1 GCA_028868875.1 Burkholderiales bacterium
GTGTTGACGCCGACGGCCGTCGATCCGCTCGTGACGTAGCTCGCGCCAGTGCCCTTGGTGACCTGGCTGATCTGGCCGCAGTTGTGGACGCGGAAGCCCTCGAGCGGCAGGTCGGTGATCGATCCTTGGCGCAGCAGGACATCGCTGCCGGATTCGTTCACCTTCAGCAGCAGGCTCTGCTTGCCGCGCAGGTTTGCGACGGCGGCGGATCCGAGGACCAGGTGCAGGTCGTACTGCGGCGCGCCGTTGTCGTCGAGGATCTTGCGCGTCTGCGCGAGGTCGCTCATGTCGCCGGCGGTGCCGAAAGGCGTCGTGCCGGCGGTGCCGTAGGCGCGGCTGGCATTCTGGTAGGCCGTGGTGAACAGGTCGAGCTCGATCTGGTTGACCAACGAGCGGAAGGCCTGGGCGAACTGATTTTTGAGCAGGCCGGCGTAGCTGCCGGCGTTGATTAGGCCGCGCTGCTCTTCGCCGTTCCAGCGGATCGGGGCGTGCTTGCTGCGGCTGATCGTCATGCTGACGTTGCCGACGGTCTGGTCGCCTTCGTTCGGCGCGGTGACGGCCGGGGTGTTGTCCTGCAGCGCGTTGACGGGGGCAATCGGGACCATGATGGTCTGGTTGAGGGCCGCGCGTTCGCCGCTGGTGTCGCGGGCGACGGCGGGGATCATGCCGACGAGTTCGCGCGAGACGATGTCGAGCGACTCGTAGATGGTCGGGATGAGGCTGGTCAGCGTGTTGGCCATGATGGGCGCCTTTCAGGGTGTGAGGTGTGCCGCGCGATGGCGGCCGGGAGGGGCGGAAATGGACGGGTGCGGGGGAGCCATCTCGGCTCGGTTTCCGATCCCATCCCGGGCCTCGGTCGCCTGTGGTGCCAACGGTTTTGTCGAGGCGTTGGCGGCCTCGTATTGATCAGTCGATTACGGCGGTGCCGGCCTTGATCGCGGAGAACTTCGCGGCGCCGTCGAGGGCGTCGAAGTCGGCGCGGGTGATGGTCTTGGCTCCGGCACTGCCGCCGCTCTGGCGTGCGCCGCCGCCGCTGGCGTTGGGGGCGGCGAAGGCGGCCGCGAAGGTGTCGTGGCTGCGCATCTCGCCGACGAGGTCGGTCATGCTCAGGAACTCGCCCTTGGCGTTGACGCGCGGGTTGCCGGCGGCGTCGACGACGCGGACGGTGAACTCGCCGTTGTCCTCGATGACCTTGACGCGGCTCTTGACATGCGGGAGAAGGAGCTCGGCGTTTCCCTTGGCGCTGGCGATGGCGGCGACGCCGGCGGCGTCGACGAGGTGGCGCTCGAGTTGGGCGCGGAGGGCGGCTTTGCCCTGGCGCTCGGTCTCGAGGGCGGCCTGGTGCTGGTCGTCCATCTGCTTGCGGAGCTTGTCCCACTCGCCGGCTTTGGTGAGCTTGTCGCGCTCGGCCTGGGCCTGGGCCTCGAGCAGCGCGGTGATTTCCTCGGGGGTCTTGCCGAGGTCTTTCCAGGCCTTTGTCATCGCCACGGCGTCGCGGGCGGCCTTGCGCTCCTTGTCGAGGGCGCTCTTGAGGCCGGCTGGGTCTTCGTAGCCCTCGAGGTCGAGCTGGTACTTGTCGCCGACCTGCTTGTACAGGACGCGCTGGGCCTCGGGGATGGCGTCGAGCTTGTCGACGGCGAAAGGCACGGCGGCGGCGATGAGGCCGCTGCGTGCCATGTAGTCGAACAGGCGGGAATGGGCTGCACGCAGGAGTGCGCGCGCCGCGGACTTGGCAGTGGTTGGCATGGTGGCATGGGCCGGTTTCTCGCCGGCGGCTGGTGCGCTTCTCGCGCGGTGTGCCTGGCTCGCGTCCTGCGGGCCTGGCGGTGGTCGGGCGCCCTACTTCGGCACTTCGTTCGGGAGCGCCGGAGCGACGACAGGTGGCGGGGGCTCGGGGGCCTCGGCCTTGATGCGCGCGGCTTCCTCTTCCCAGACAATCTCTTCGCTGACGAGGCCGCGGCGCTGGAGTTCGGCGAAGACGGTCTCGGCGCTGAGGATGCCGAGCTCCTTGGCGCGCATCAGCGCGGTCTCGTCCATGTCTTCGACGCCGCCGATCTCGCCGGTGCACTCGACCTCGCCGGCGGGGCCGATGGCCTCCCAGTCGGCGGCGAATTGGAGGGCGTATTCGAGGGCGTCCTCGAGGGTGCGGACCATCAGCGAGAGGGCGCTGTCGGCGTCGGCGCTGTCGATGGCCTTTTCGGTGGCGGTGCGCGCGCCGGGTTTCTTGACGAGGAGCTGGGCGCCCATCAGGCTCATGCGTTCCTCGAGGTCTTTGAGGCTCTCGCGGCCGGCGCTGATGGCGGCGCCGGTGTGCTCGACGTAGCTGAGTTTCGCGGTGGGGTCGTCGTTGGTGACGGCGGCGCCGGCGCCGATCTTGAGGGTGCCCTCG
>JAGWTS010000533.1 GCA_028868875.1 Burkholderiales bacterium
GGCGAATGGATGGTGCCGCTGTTCAGCGACCTGAAGCGCCACGTCATCGTCGACGGCGGCGCGCCCGAATTCGGCAACGAGCTGATGGCGCAGCGCTTCGTCGAGCGAGACGTGTTCATGACGCCCGAACTCTGGGGCGTGGGCTCGACCGCGCCCTACGGCCACCGCGGCGACATCGATACCCTCGACGCGGTGATCCGCGCCCATGGCGGCGAGGCGAGGGCGGCGCGCGACGCCTACGTCGGCGCCGACGAGAACACGCGATCCGGCGTGGTCGCCTTTCTCAAATCGCTGGTGATCTTCAAATGAGACTGCGTCGCGTTCTTCCCCTGCTGTTCGCGTTCGTGCTCGGGGGCGCGGCGCGCGCCGACGAGGCGCCGATCGTGCCGCTCAACGACATCCCGGTGATGGTCGAGCAGCACGCCGCCGCCGGCATCGACCAGGTCTACGGCGGGCCCTGGGAGTTCTTCGTCGGCGGCGGCGGCGCGGCCTTCGACTGCAACGGCAGCCGCAAGCCCGACCTCTTCGTCGCCGGGGGCAAGAACCCGGCGCGGCTCTTCGTCAACGACAGCCAGCCCGGCGGCGAACTGCGCTTCCACGAGAAGCCGCTCGACATCGGCAAGTACGCCGAGAACGTGACCGGCGCCTATCCCATCGACATCGACGGCGACGGCCGCATCGACCTCGTGCTGCTGCGCGTCGGCGGCAACGTGCTGTTGAAGGGCGGGCCCGACTGCACCTTCACGGTGGCCAATGCCGAATGGAAGTTCGAGGCCGGCGACGAATGGACCACCGCCTTTGCCGCCGAATGGGAGCCGGGGCAGAAGTTCCCGACCCTGGTCTTCGGCAACTACGTCGACCGCAAGGCGCCGGGTTCGCCCTGGGGCACCTGCGCCGACAACGTGATGTTGCGTCCCGACCCCGGCGACAAGCCTTCGTACAGCCAGCCGATCGCGCTGCGGCCGGGCTTTTGCGCGCTCTCGATGCTGTTCACCGACTGGAACAAGTCGGGCGAGCCCGCGCTGCGCGTCACCAACGACCGCCAGTACTACCGCGGCGGCGAAGAGCAGCTCTGGCATGTGCCGCCGGGCAAGGCGCCGCGCCTGTACACGCGCGCCGACGGCTGGAAGAAGCTCGTGATCTGGGGCATGGGCATCGCCCAGGGCGACCTCGACGGCAGCGGCTTCCCGAGCTATGCGCTGACCTCGATGGGCGACACCAAGCTGCAGAAGCTCGACGACGAGGCCGACGCCGGCAGCCCGATCTACCGCGACATCGCCTTCGAGCGCGGCGTCACCGCGCACCGCCCCTACACCGGCGGCGACCTGCGGCCCTCGACGGGCTGGCATGCGGAGTTCGCCGACTTCAACAACGACGGCCTGCTCGACCTCTTCATCGCCAAGGGCAACGTCGAGGCCATGCCCGATTTCGCGCAGAACGACCCCGACGACCTGCTGCTCGGCCAGTGGGACGGTCGCTTCGCCGAGGCCGGGCTCGAAGCCGGCATCGCCTTGCCGACCAAGGGCCGGGGCGCGCTCGTCGACGACTTCAACCTCGACGGACAGCTCGACCTCGTCGTCGTCAACCGCGGCCAGCCCGCGAGCGTGTTCCGCAACACCGGGGCGCGCACGGCGAGCGGCACGCGGCCGATGGGCAACTGGCTGGAGATCGAACTGCACCAGGATGGCGGCAACCGCATGGCGGTGGGGGCGATGGTCGACGTGAAGACCGGCACCCACGTGATGAACCGCTTCGTCGCGGTCGGCGGCGGCCATGCCTCGGGCCATCTGGGCTGGATCCACTTCGGCCTGGGCACGGCCGAGCGCGCCGAGATCCGCGTCAAGTGGCCGGACGGCGAATGGAGCCACCCGTACCAGGTGTTCGCCAACCAGTTCGTCGTCGTCGACCGCGACAACCCGGTGGCGCGCTACTGGTACCCGCAGTAGGGGCATCCGACGCAGGGCGCGGCGCCGCAACCGCCTGCTTCTTCCGACCGCCCTGGCGCCTCTCGCGCCGGGGCTGGGGAAAATACCGATCTCCCAAAAGCGCTTCCGGCGTATCGTTTCTGTCGCTGCCGGAAGCGCTTTTGGAACCGGTGGCTCGTTTGCCCCTTGCCGAGAATGAGCCGTATCCAAGCGGGTGGCGTGCAGGCGCATGGTGCGGGCCTCGTCCCGGAGCCTGCAGCCCGAAAGCCGGTTCGAGGCAGTTCCGTCCAACCCACAGGAGACATCCCCCATGTCGGTTCAAGTTCCGGGCTTCAAGCTGAAGCTCAATGCCTTCAAACTCGTCGGCACGGCGCTCGTCGCCTTCGGCGCCACGCTGTCGGCGCAGGCCGCCACGCTCACGGTCTCGTGCGGCTCGAACGCCGCCGACCTGAAGTTCTGCGCC
>JAGWTS010000534.1 GCA_028868875.1 Burkholderiales bacterium
TGCCCCGGAGCGGCCTTCTTTACCCAGCGTTGCATCCGCGAAGGCTGGGCGACACCTGGCGCGCCCGACACCGCGTCAGGTCGCCGCATAGACCGCGTCGAGCCGCGCCGTCCAGTCCGCTTTTTCGGCCGCGCTCGCGAAACTCGCTTCGAAGCTGTTCTTCGCCAACTGATAGGCGTCGGCGCGGGTCAGCGCCGGCAAGGCGGCAAAGGTCTGGACGAAGTTGTCGTTGAGGTAGCCGCCGAAATAAGCCGGGTCGTCGCTGTTGACCGTGGCGCACAAGCCTGCGTCGAGCAGCACCTTCAGGTTGTGCTGCTCGAGCTTCGGGAAGACGCGCAGCTTCAGGTTCGACAGCGGGCACACCGTCAGCGGCATGCGGCTCGCCGCCAACCGCGCCACCAGGGCCGGGCTTTCGACGCAGCGCACGCCATGGTCGATGCGCTCGACCTTCAGCACGTCGAGCGCGCTTTCGATGTAGGCCGGGGGCCCTTCCTCGCCGGCATGCGCGACGACGTGCAGCCCGAGCTCGCGGGCGCGCGCGAAGACGCGGGCGAACTTCTCCGGCGGATGGCCGCGCTCGCTGCTGTCCAGGCCGACGCCGATGAAGTACTCGCGCCAGGGCAGCGCCTGCTCCAGCACCTCGAGCGCCGCCTCTTCGCTCAGATGGCGCAGGAAGCACAAGATCAGCTTGGCACTCACGCCCAGCTCGGCATGGGCGCGCTGGCAGGCGTGGTGCAGGCCGAGGATCACGGCCTCGACCGGCACGCCGCGCTCAGTGTGGGTCTGCGGGTCGAAGAAGATCTCGGCGTGCACCACGTTGTCGGCGGCGGCGCGCTCCAGGTAGGCCCAGGCCATCTCGAAGAAATCGGCCTCTTTCAGCAGCACGCCGGCCCCGGCGTAATAGATGTCGAGAAAGCTCTGCAGGTCGCTGAAGGCGTAGGCCGCGCGCAAGGCCTCGACGCTGGGGTACGGCAGCGCGACGCCGTTGCGCGCCGCGAGGCGGAAGATCAGCTCGGGCTCGAGCGAGCCTTCGATGTGGATGTGCAGCTCGGCCTTGGGCATCGTGCGCAGCAGCTGGGGCAGGTCCATCGCGGGCTCTCGGGTGGGTGGAGGCAAGGGCTGCACTTTAGCGACGAACCGGGCGCCGTTTCAGGCCGGGGCATGGGCGGCGACGAGGCAGTCGTGGAAGGCCTGGGCCGCGCGCGAGGCCTGGGGCGCGCGCCGAAGCAGGCTCACGAAATCGCAGGCGTAGCGGAACAGCCCGGGCCTGACCGCGCGCATCAGGCCGGCCTGCTCGAAGGCGGCGGCGTAATGGTCGGGCAGGAATCCGACGAAGCGGCCCGAGAGGATGAGCGTTGCGATCGCCTCCTGGTCGAAGCCGGTGGCCTTGCGCGGCAGGCGCTGCTGGTGGCTGAAGGCCATGTTGGGCGAGTGATTGCCGAGCCCGGCGAAGGGCATGCGGCGCAGGTCCTTCCAGCCCAGGCGCGCGTGCTCGGCCGCGAACAGCGGATGGCGGCGCCCGCAGTACAGCAGCATGTCTTCGCCGAACAGGCGCGCATAGCTCAGGCTGCGCGAGGGCCGGTGCGTCGGGATGATGCCGACCTGGAAGCTGCCGTCCATGACGCCGCGCTCGATCGCCTGGATGCCGGCGACGTGGAGTTCCAGCTCGACGTCGGGCGCGCGCTCGTTGAACAGGGCGATGGCGTCGTCGATGTGCGCCGCCGGGTTGCTCGCGGTCTTCTCGAACACGGCGACGCGCAACTGCCCGCCCATGTGCGAATGAATCGCGTCGACGCTGTCGCGAAACCCCTCCACCGCGGCGAGCAGGCGCAGGGTCTCGTCGTAGACGCGCTGGCCTTCGGCGGTCAGGGCAAAGCCGGCGCGGCCGCGCCGGCACAGGACGAGGCCGACCCGGGTTTCCAGATCCTTGACGTGGCGGCTCACGGTGGACGTGCCGATGTTGAGCTCGAGCTCGGCCGCGGCCATGCCGCCGCACTCGACCACGGCCCTGAAGACGCGCAGCAGGCGCAGGTCGAGGTCGCTCAGCTGGCCCAGCAGGGCGCGCTCGCGGCTGGCTTTGGGGGCGGCTTTTACTTGCATTGATCGTCAAGTGAACATTGATATTTGATCCTTTTCAGGATCGATCGGCAAGCCCAGAATGCGCTTCTTCCCCGAACCCGAAAGACCTCGATGAACCTCGCCACCACCGCCAACGACAGCGACACCGCCGCCGAGCAGGCGCGCACGCGCAGCGACGCCGAATGGCTCCAGGCGCACTGGATGCCCTTCACCGGCAACCGCAACTTCAAGGCCAATCCGCGCCTGATCGTCGAGGCCAGCGGCGCCTATTTCACCGACGCCGACGGGCGCAAGGT
>JAGWTS010000159.1 GCA_028868875.1 Burkholderiales bacterium
AAGTGCGTTGCCTGGCGCCGGCGCTCGCGTCGGCGCCGGCGCCGGCGGCCGCCCCAGCCGATCGACGAGCGCGGACAAGCCGGCCAGCGCCGCGGCGCGCGTCCCGGGCTCGGTGGCAGCGCGGGGCGCGGGCTTGATTGAGGGCTCTTCCCGGCGCGAGGCCAGCTGCCGGCCCAGATGCTCCTCCACGCACTTGTCCACGGGCTTGTCCACACACTTGTCCACGGGATGAGCCACGCGCTGGGCCTCGAGTTGGGCCTCGCGTTGGGCCACGCGCTGGGCCTCGCCTGGGTCCACGCCTTGGGCCACGCCTTGGGCCAGCCGGAGTTGCAGGCCCTCGGGCGCCACTGCCGCTTGCGCCAGCCACTGGTCCAGGCGCCGATCCAGCCGCAGCATCAGGGCCCGCCGCCCCTCGCCCTCCAGCCCTGCCGCGCGCCGTGCCAGGCCCTCGATCACGGCCCAGCCCGCGGGGTCTGCCGCGGCCGACCCGCGCAAGTCCTCGACCCGCGCCAGCGGGTCCGCGCCTTGCGCGGCCGCGTCGGCGCTCATCCGCCCTTGCGCCGCGGCGTCGGCGTCATCTCGACCCGGCGGTTCAGCGCCCGGCCGGCGGCGTCGGCGTTCGAGGCCACCGGCTGCTCGGCCCCGAAGGCCGCGGCGAAGACCGAGGAAGAGCGCAGCCCGTCCTCGATCAAGGCGCGCATCACCGTCAGCGCGCGCTGGGCCGAGAGCTCCCAGTTGTCGGCGAATTTCGCGCGCGTGCCGTCGCGCACGCCGCGGTCGTCGGTGAAGCCGCTCACCATCAGCATTTCGTCGCGCGCCGCGAGGTAGGCCGCCAGCGGCGGCGCCAGGGTCCTCAGAAGCTGCCGGCCCTCGGGCTGGAGCTCGGCCGAATTGAAGGCGAAGAGCACGCTGCCGCTGATGCCGATGCGGCCATCGGCCAGCGTGACGCGGCCGGCCGCCAGCGGAACCGCGAGCGCGCGCTCGAGCGCCTGGAGCCGCTGCGCCTCGGCCTGGCGCTGGCGCACTTCGGTCTTCAGCTTCTGCGACAGGTCGAACTGCAGCGCCAGCGCGCAGACGAGGATGAGCACGAAGGCGCCGAGCAACCCCGCCATCAGGTCGCCGAAGACGGCCCAGACCGGCGGCGCGGCCTCGAGGCCGTCGTCGAACTCGTCGTCGGCGGTCATCGGCGCGGCCTCGGGAATGCCGGCGCCTTCATGCCGGCACGCCCGGCTTGGCCAGATGCTGCAGATCCTCGACGATCTGGCGGTGCGAGCCCAGCGTCAGGTCGACGATCTCGCGCGCCTGGGCCACGTAGTAGGCGAGCTGCTCGTCGCTGCGCGCCAGCGAATGGCCGAGCGCCGTCTCGATGCGCCCGAGCTGCGCCAGCAGCTGCTCGCTCGCGCGGCCGAACAACTGCACCGCCACGCCGAAGCCTTCGCCCAGGCTCGCAACCTCGGCCGCGCCGGCACCGACCTGCGCCGCCACGCCCTGCAGCGAATCCGAACCGACCTGCACCGTCTCGGCGAAGCGCCGTCCGGTGTCCTCGAGAAGTTCGGCCGTGGCCCGCACCAGGCCGTCGATCGCGGCGCGCTGTTCGCTGCCGGCATGGTTCAGCGCGTCGAGCAGGCCGCCGAGCGTGGCGAGCAGCCGGTTGCGCTCTTCGAGCATCGCGTTGTCGTGCACCAGGCTGTCGCTGAGCGCGCGCCGCAACTCGGCGATGACCTCGGCCGCGGCCTGCGGTGCCTGCGCCGCGACCTGCACCAGGTGTTCGATCTCGGCGATCGTCGAGCGCGCCTGGTTCTGCGCGCCGGCGGTGATCGCCAGCGCGCTGCGTTCGAGCGTCGTGCAGATGCGCTCCTGGCGCTCGGCCAGCGCCTGGCCGGCTTCGTCGCCCTGGCGCTGCAGGCGCTCGGCAAGCGCGGCCAAGCCGGCGTCGATGGCGGCCAGGCGCGCGCGCTCGCGCGCGGCGGCACCGGCCTCCAGCGATTCGTGCGATGCGGCGACGCTGGCCAGGAGCGCGGCCTGCGACTCGTCGATATGGTCGAGCAGCGCACGCTGCTCGTCCGTGACCTTGCCCAGCAGCGCGGTCTGGTGGTCTGCGACGCTGTCCAGCAGCGCGGCCTGCGAGTCTGCGACGCGGCTCAGCAGCGCGGTCTGCGACTCGGCGGCGTTGCCGAGCAGCGCGGTCTGCGTGTCTGCGACGCTGCCGAGCAGCGCCGCGTGCGACGCGGCCACGCTGCCGGCCAGCGACTGGGCCTGCTGCTCGAACCCGGCGAGCGTCGCCGCCAGGGCCTCCTGCGTGCGCAGCAACAGCGCCTGCTGGGACTGTTGCTGGGCGGCGAGAGCCCGGCCCGAGGCCTCGGCCGCGAGCGCGGCGGCCCGGTCCTGGCGCGTCGCGACGGCGTCGAGCAAGGCGGCCGAGCGCTGCTCGAAGCTCGAGGCAAAACGCTCGAGGCCCGCGTTCAGACCCTGCGCCTGCGCCTCGTCGCGCCGCTGTTGTTCGGCGAGGGCCCCCTTCCAGCCCGCGGCGAGTTCGGCGGCCGTTGCATCGAGCCGCGCGCCCACGCCTTCGATCTGAAGCGCCACCGCGCCACCCAGCGCGCTGCGCAAGGCCAGCGCCTCGCGCTCCAGGCCCGCCATCGTCGCCCGCACCGCAGGCTCGATCGCGGCGCCGGCCAGGCGCGCCCCCTCGGCAAGGCCGGCTTCGAGCGCGTGGCCCACCGATTCGGCCAGCCCGCCATAGGCGCGCCGGGCCTCGTCCTGGAACCGGTCCTGGCTTGCCAGCAAGCCGTCGTGCAAGGCCTGGCCCTGCTGATCGATGCGCGCCACGAGTGCCTGCAACTGTCCCACCAGCGCCGGCATCGCATCGGCCTGGGCCTGCAGCAGGCGCAGCGATTGCTCGCGCTGATGGGCGTGCGAGAAGCCGCGCAGCGTGGTCGCCGCGAGCGCGTCGAGCCGCTGCACGACGGCGCGGCGCTCGCGCCGCGCCAGGGCCGACATCAGGCCGAGCGCGGCCGATGCCGCGACCCCTGCCACCGAGGTGCCGAAGGCCAGCCCCAGGCCCTCGACCGGCGCCGCGAGCGAGGCGCGGATGGCGTCGACATCGCCCGCGTTCTGCAGCGCCAGCCCGGTGCCCTTGAGCGTGACGATCATGCCCAGGAAGGTGCCGAGCATGCCCAGCAGCACGAGCAGCCCGGCGAGATAGGGCGTGAGCGCGGGCCCTGGCAGCGCGACGCGCTCGCCTTCGACGCGCAGGCGCACGGCGTGGCGCAGGCCGGCCGGCAGCGCGGCGAGCCAGGCGCCGAGCGTGAGCGGCGCCTCGTTCGTCGCGGTAAGCACCCGCTCCAGTTCGGCATTCGATCGTTCGAAGCGCCACAGCTCGAGCGCCCCGGCGAGGTAGAAGGCGGCGATGAGCAGCACCAGCGCCAGCGCCAGCGGGTTGGACGGGACATAGCCCGAGCCGACCCAGGCGATGGCGAGCAGGCCGAGCGCGAAAGCGGCGTAAGCGAGGAATCGGTTCATGGGGGAGTCGGGGTTCGCAACGCGTCCAGCAGGCCCTGGGCCGGCAGCAGCCGGTGCGCCAGTTCGGCCCGCAGCACACGGCGCAGGTCCTGGGCAAAGGCATCGGGCCAGCGCGGGTCCGCGCCCGCGGCCCGCCCGAGCCGTTCGAAATGCGCCTGCAGGCGCAGCGGCACGAGGCCGAGCAGCGCGCGCTCCTGCGGCGCCAGCGCGGGGTCGAGCACGGCGTCGAGCGCGGCCAGCCGCGCCAAGGCGGGCGCGCGCCGCGCCAGCGCATCGCGCAGGCGCTGGCGCAGCGCGCCGATGCCGTCCTGCATCGCCTGCTGCAGCGCCAGGCAATGGCGGCGGTAGGGGCCGAAGTCGGTCGGGCTCGAAACGTCCTCGCGCGGCTCGGCGGCGATTGCCGCTTCGAGGGCCGCCGCCACGCGCTGGAAGTCCGCTTCCTCGGCCGCGGCGGCCTGCGTGCCGCCGCCTGCGGCCGGCGCCGCGTTCAGCGCCGCCGCCAGCGCGATCGCACCGGTCCAGCCGAGCCAATGGCCGAGGCGCTCGGCGAAGACCGGGCGGCCTTCGGCAGTGGGCGCTTCGGCGAGGCGGGCGAGAAGGCGGGTGAGCTCCGAACCGCCGACGCCCGGGCTGGGAAACCCGTGGGGCATGAAGGGCAGTCGAAGAATCCTTTGAAGGGCGCGCAGTGTACCTCCGCGCCCGGCGCCGCGGCGCGCGCCTTGTTGCAGTGCACAATCGAGCCTCCCAGCCGCCAACCGAAGTCCGCCATGCGCCGCGTCGTTTTCAACCAGAAGGGGGGGGTCGGCAAGTCGACCATCACGAGCAACCTGGCCGCCATCGCCGCGAGCCGGGGCGAGCCGACCCTGCTCGTCGACCTCGACCCGCAGGCCAACTCGAGCCGCTACCTGCTCGGAGACGCCATCGCCCAGGAGGCGCCGGGATCGGCCGAGTTCTTCGACTCGACGCTGCGCTTCGCGATGCGAGCCCCCGACAGCGGCGATTTCGTCACCGAGACGCCCTGGCCCGGCCTGCACCTGATGCGCGCGAGCCCGGCGCTCGACGAGCTCCACGGCAAGCTCGAGAGCCGCTACAAGATCTACAAGCTGCGCGACGCGCTCGCCGAGCTCGGCGCGCGCTACGCGTCGATCTGGATCGACACCCCGCCGGCGCTGAACTTCTACACGCGCTCGGCGCTGATCGCGGCCGAGCGCTGCCTGATCCCGTTCGACTGCGACGACTTCTCGCGCCGCGCCCTGTACGGGCTGCTCGACAGCGTCAAGGAGATCCAGGCCGACCACAACCGCGGCCTCGTGGTCGAAGGCATCGTCGTGAACCAGTTCCAGGCCCGCGCCGCGCTGCCCCAGCGCACGGTGCAGGAGCTGATCGACGAGGGCCTGCCCGTGCTCGAGCCCTACCTGAGCTCGAGCGTGAAGATCAAGGAATCGCACGAGCGCGCGCTGCCGATGATCCACCTCGACGCGCGCCACAAGCTCTCCCAGGAATACCTGGCGCTGTTCGACGCGCTGGGCTGAAGGGGCGCGCCGGGCTGGGCGGGCCGCAAAACCCGGTAGGCTCTTCATCCGCACCGGCCGCGGTGCCCGGAGTGCTGCCCATGGATGTCGTCAGGAAGATCAGGGATTTCAACGCCGATCGCGAGCCCGAGCGGCGCGCCATCAAGCTGCGGCTGATGCGCGCCACGCGCTTCGCCTTCCTGCGCGGGACCTGCCATCTGTTCTACGACCGCCTGCACGACCGCGGCGTGCCCGGGTCGGCGCCCGCGGCCTGGATCTGCGGCGACCTGCACCTCGAGAACTTCGGCAGCTACAAGGGCGACAACCGCCTCGTCTACTTCGACCTCAACGACTTCGACGAAGCCGCGCTCGCCCCGGCGAGCTGGGAGCTCATCCGCCTGCTCACGAGCCTGCGCGTGGCCGCGGCCGAACTTTCGATCAAGAGCGACGAGGCCGAGCACCTGTGCCGCAGCTTCGTCGACGCCTACGCCGCCGCGCTCGCCCTCGGCAAGCCGCTGTGGATCGAGCGCGAAACCGCGCACGGTCTCGTGCGCGAACTGCTCGACGACCTGCGCGAGCGACCGCGCAAGGCCTTTCTCGACGCCCGCACCCGGCGCAAGGGGCGCCAGCGCCAGATCCTCATCGACGGCCGCCACGCGCTCGCGGCGAGCGAGGCCCAGCGCAAGCAGGTCGGCGAATTCATGGCCGCGTTCGCGCATCACCAGGACGACCCGGACTTCTTCCGCGTGATCGACGTCGCGCGCCGCATCGCCGGCACCGGCAGCCTGGGCGTGGACCGCTACATGATCCTGGTCAACGGCAAGGGCAGCCCCGACGCCAACTACCTGCTCGACCTGAAGGCCGCCACGCCCTGTGCGCTGGCGCCGCACCTGCGCCTGCCGCAGCCCAACTGGAAGAACGAAGCCGAGCGCATCGTTGCGCTGCAGCGGCGCCTGCAGGCGGTGTCGATGGCCTTCCTGCAGCCGGTGCTGCTGGGGCGAAAATCCTTCGTGCTGCGCGCGCTGCAGCCGGTCGAGGACCGGATCTCGATCGACCGCACGCAACAGTCGCTGGACCAGCTCGACCACGCCATCGCGACCCTGGGCCGCCTCGTCGCCTGGGCCCAGTTGCGCAGCGCCGGGCGCGGCGGATCGGCCCCGGCGGACGAGCTGGTCGACTTCGGCCGCCGCCGCAAGTGGCGCGCGCGCCTGCTCGAGGCCTCGATCGATTGCGCAGCCCAGGTCGAGGCCGATGCCGCGGCCTACGCCAAGGCCTACGACGCCGGGGCCTTCAATGGCTGAGGCGGCGCCGCCGGCCGGGTCCGAATCGCACTGGAGCGACCTCGCCGCCGGGCTTTGCGTCGCCGGCATCCTGCTGCCCGAAGCGGTGGCCTACGCCGGGCTCGCGCACCTGCCCGCGGTCCACGCGCTGAGCGCGGCCATGGTCGGCCTTCTCGTGTATTTCCTGCTCGGCGGCAGCCGCTTCGCGGCCGTCGCGCCGACCTCCTCGACCGCGGTGCTGCTCGCCGCCGCGGTGGCCACGGTGCCGGGCATCAGCGGCGGCGCGGCCATCGCCCAGGCCACGGCGGCGCTGGTGATGATGGCCGGCGCCCTGCTCCTGCTGCTGGCCTGGGCCGGCCAGGGCCAGCTCTCGGCCTTCGTCTCGCGGCCGGTGCTGCGCGGCTTCGCCTTCGCCCTGGCCGTGACCATCGTCGCCAAGCAGCTGCCCGACGCGCTGCGCCTCGAGCTGGCGCCGGGCGCGGGCTCCAACCCCGTGCGCCTGCTCGCCTACGCCTTCGGCCACGTCGGCTCCTGGCACCTGCCGAGCCTGGGCATCGCCCTCGTCGCCGGCGCCCTCGTCGCCTTGCTCCGGCGCTGGCCGCGCCTGCCGGCCTCGATGATCGTGCTCGTGCTCTCGATCGCGGCGTCGCGCTGGCTCGACCTCCCCGCCTGGGGCGTGGCCACGGTCGGCCGCTTCGATCGTCCGGTCTGGCGCCTCGCGCTGCCGGATCTGGCGCTGGGCGACTGGATGCGCCTGGGCGAGCTCGCATTCGGCCTGGTGGTGCTGGTGTTCGCCGAGTCCTGGGGCAGCATCCGCTCGCTCGCGCTGGCGCGCGGCGACAGCGTGGACGCAAACCGCGAACTGCGCGCGCTCGGCGCCTGCAACCTCGCCGCCGGCCTCTTCAACGGCATGGCGGTGGGCGCGGGTTTCTCGGCGACCTCGGCCAGCGCCGCCGCCGGCGCCACCAGCCGCTGGGCCGGGCTGGTGGCGCTCGTGGTGTTCGCGCTCGCGCTGCAGTTCGCCCTGCCGGCGCTGGAGTTGCTGCCGCGTGCCGTGCTCGCGGTGGCCGTGATCAGCGCGCTCTGGCATGCGCTCTCGCCGCGTCCGCTGGTGCAGGTCTGGCGCATGGGGCGCGACCGCGGGCTGCTCGTCGGCGCCATCGCCGCGGTGCTGTATTTCGGCGTCCTCGACGGCATGCTGATGTCGATCGCGCTGTCCATCGTCGCCGCCCTGCGCCGCTTCAGCCAGCCGGTGGTGCACGAGCTGGGCGAACTCGACTCGACGCGCAACTACATCGTGATCGAGAGCCACGAGGGCGCCTGCGCCGCGCCCGGGCTCATCGTGCTGCGCCCGGAGGAGCCGCTGTTCTTCGCCAGCGCCGAGAGCGTGGGCGCCGAGGTGCTGCGCCGCGCCGCCGAGCGCGGCGGCGTGCACGGCGTGGTGCTCAGCCTCGAGGAAAGCGCCGACCTCGACAGCACCGCCGCCGAATGCCTGCTCGAACTCGACCAGCGCCTGCACGCCGCCGGGCGCCGCCTCGTGCTGGCGCGCGTCAAGGACCCGGCGCGCGAACTCCTGGGCCGCCTCGCGCCGCAAGGGCTGGGCAGTCCGCAGCGCCTGTTCTGGAGCGTGGCCGACGCCGCGGCCAGCTTCCGCGCCGACCCCGGGCCGCCGCCGCCGGTCATCTGAGTGACACGAAAGCGCAGACCGTTGCCGCTATATTCCTTCGCTTTGCGCCCGCGCCGTGGCCGGCACGCCGGCCGCCACCATGATCGAGCCCGCGAAGGCGGGTGCCGCGAGCGCGGCCTTCGACGCGACCATTTGGAGAGTCGGTTTGGATTTCGCCGAGCAGCAACGCAACCCGGGCAGGCACGTGCTGGGCATCGGCGTCGTCGTCGCCCTGCACCTGTTGCTCGGCTGGGCGCTGGTGACGGGGCTGGCCACCCGCATGGTCGAGGTGCTGCGCGCGCCGATCGAGGCCAAGATCATCGAAGAGGTCAAGCCGCCCCCGCCTCCGCCGCCGGAGAACCTGCCGCCGCCGCCCAGGCTGGCGCCGCCCGCGCCGGTCTTCGTGCCCCCGCCCGAGATCCGGATCCAGCCGCCTGCGGCCCCGCCGCCGGCCATCACCGCGACCACCGAGACGCCTCCGCCCGTGGTGCCGGTGCACGTGCAGCCGGTCGCACCCGCGGCGCCGCCCGCGCCCGCGGCGCCGCCGGCTCCGCCGCCGCCCCGGATGGTGGCGCGCCCGGCCATCGCCAACGTCCGCGATTGCGCGCCCAGCGCCGACGACTACCCGCGCGCCGCGCTGCGCGCCGAAGCCACCGGAACCACCAAGGTGCGCTTCGAGGTCGATGCCACGGGCCGGCTCGCCAGCGTCGTCGTCGTCAAGTCGGCCGGCCCTTCGCGCGAGCACAAGATGCTCGACCGGATGGCGCTCGAGAAACTGAGCGAGTGCAAGTTCAAGCCCGGCATGGACGAGAACGGCAAGCCCGTCGGCGGCTCGTTCGAGGTCGAATATGTCTGGAAGCTCGAATAACCCGCCCCTGTGCGCCGCCCGAATAGCCGCCCGTGCGCGGCATCCCCTTGTTCCTGGAGATCCGATGTTCCTTCCGAAGAAACTCTTGCGCTGCTCGCTGGCGGCACTGCTGCTGGCCGCGCTGACCGCTTTGCAGGCGCCCGCCGCGTTCGCACAGGCCGCCTCGGCCCCCGCCGCGGTTGCAACGGCTGAGCCCGCCCAAGAGGCCGTGGCCAACCCCTACGGCCTGCAGGCGCTGTGGGCGCAGGGCGACTTCGTCGCCCGCGGCACGCTGATGGTGATGGTCATCATGTCGATGGGCAGCTGGTACATCATCTTCACCAAGCTCGCCGAGCAGCGCCGGATGATGAAGAGCGCACGCGAGTCCTCGGCCTCGTTCTGGAAGGCCGCGAGCGTCAAGGCCGGGCTCGGCGCGCTCGAGGAAGGCTCGGCCTTTCGCTACATCGCCGAGCAGGGCATCAAGGCCAACGACCACCACGAAGGCACGATGGTCGAGACCATCGACAAGCACACCTGGATCGCGATGAGCGTCGACCGCGCCGTCGCCAGCGTCCAGAGCCGATTGCAGGACGGGCTCGCGTTCCTCGCGACGGTGGGCTCGACCGCGCCTTTCGTGGGCCTGTTCGGCACCGTCTGGGGCATCTACAACGCGCTCGTGAAGATCGGCATCTCGGGCCAGGCCTCGATCGACAAGGTGGCGGGCCCGGTCGGCGAGTCGCTCATCATGACCGCCTTCGGCCTCGCCGTCGCGGTGCCGGCGGTGATGGGCTACAACTGGCTCGTCCGGCGCAACAAGGCGGTGATGGACCAGACCCGTGCATTCGCAGGCGACCTGCACAACGTGCTCGTGTCCGGCAAGCGCTGAACGCGACCCCCCTCTGCCATGGCGATCCAGGTCGGCGCACCCGACGACGGCGGCGACGATCCGCTGAACAGCAGCATCAACACCACGCCGCTCGTCGACGTGATGCTGGTCCTGCTCATCATCTTCCTGATCACGATTCCGGTGGTCACGCACAACGTCAAGGTGCAGCTGCCCCGGGAGCGCAACGTGCCGGCGCAGACCCGGCCGCAGGACATCAGCCTGTCGGTCACGCGCGACGGCAGCCTCTACTGGGGCCAGGGGCGCGTGCCCGACATCGAGACCCTGGTGCGGCGCCTGAAGCAGGAGGCCGTGAAGCAGCCGCAGCCCGCGGTCCACATCCGCGGCGACGGCGAAGTGCGCTACGAGGCGGTGGGCCGCGTCGTCGTCGCCTGCCAGCGCGCGGGCATCGCCAAGGTCGGCTTCATCATCGAGCCGCCGGCCGGCAGCACGCTGCGCTGAGAACCCGGGAGCGAAACACCATGGCCATGCAGCCCGGCAATGCCGGCGCCGACGACGAACTGATGATCGACATCAACACCACGCCGCTGATCGACGTGATGCTGGTGCTGCTCATCATGTTCATCATCACGATCCCGATCCAGACCCACGCCGTGAAGATGAACATGCCCACGCCGAACAACGCGCCGCCGCCCAGGCCGCCCGCGGTGGTGAGCATCGACGTCGACTTCGACGGCACGATCGGCTGGAACGGCGAGATCCTGCCCGACCGCGCCGCGCTCGAGGCGAAGCTCGCCACCGTGGCGGCGATGGCCGACCCGCCCGAGATTCATCTGCGGCCGAACAAGCTCGTCGCCTACAAGGTGGTGGCCATGATCATGGCCAGCGCCCAGCGCCTGGGGGTCACGAAGATCGGCATCGTCGGCAACGAACAGTTCATGTGAGCGAATGAGACGCGCCAGATCCTTCATCGCCGCGGCCCTGGCCGCGCTCTGGCTGGCGGGCGCCGGCGCCCAGGGCCTGCGGCCCGAGATCGGCCGGCCGCTGCAGCAGGCGGGCGCGCTGCTGAAGGCCGGCAAGGCGCGCGAAGCCTTGGCCAAGGTGCGTGAAGCCGAGGCCGTGGCCCACCAGAGCCCGGCCGAGCAGCTCACGGTGGCGCGCATGAAGGCCGCGGCGGCCCAGCGCGCAGGTGACAATGCGGCCGCCGCGCAAGCGCTCGAAGCGCTGGCCGCCCACCAGAGCGGGCCCGAACTCGGCCAGACCGCGGCCCAGATCGCCGCCAGCTACGCCCAGATGCGCAACACCGCCAAGACCCAGGAGTGGGTCGACCGCGCGATCCATGCCGGCTACGACGGCGCCGACGTGCGCCAGCTGCAGAGCTGGCTGCGCGCGGCCAGCGGCGACTACGCGGCGATCGCCCGCGACGCCGCGGCTGCGGTCGCCGCCGCCGAACAGGCCGGGCGCAAGCCCGAGGAAGCCGAGCTGCTGCGCCTGGCCGACGCCCAGCAGCGCAGCGGCAACGCGGCAGGCCGCCTCGCGACGGTGAACAAGCTGCTGCTCGACTACCCGAAGCCGGCGTACTGGAGCGCCGCCCTCGCCGGCCTGCAGCGCAGCAGCGGCTTCAGCGACCGCTACACGCTCGATCTGATGCGGCTGCGCCTGGCCAGCGGCACCCTCAGCCGGAGCGAGGACTTCATGGAGATGGCCCAGCTCGCGCTGCAGGCGCGGCTGCCGGCCGAGGCGCTCGCCGTGCTCGACCAGGGCTACAAGCAGGGCGCGCTCGGCAGCGGCCCGGGCGCGGCGCGCCAGCAGCGGCTGAAGGACCTGGCCCTGCGCCAGCTGGCGCAGCAGAAGCAGGCCCTCCCCGCCCAGACCGCCGAAGCGCAAAAGCTGGCCACCGGCGACGAGCTGGTGCGCGTGGGCTATGCCTGGGTCACGCTGGGCCAGGACGCACAAGGCATCGCCCTCATCGGCCAGGGGCTGGCCAAGGGCCGGCTCGAACACCCTGGAGAAGCCCGGCTGCACCTGGGCATGGCCCAGCTGCAATCGGCCGCGACCCGCGCCTCCGGCGTGGCGACGCTGCGCTCGATCCACGGCAGCGATGGCGCAGCCGATCTGGCAAGACTGTGGCTGATCGCGCCCCACCCTTGAAGGCGCCAGCGCCGGATTCGGAGACCCGGGCCCGGGCCGAAGACCATCTGGCCCTGCGCCTGTGGCTGCGCATGCTGGCCTGCACCAACCTCGTCGAGGCGCCGTTGCGCAGCCGCCTGCGCGAGCAGTTCGACGGCTCGCTGCCGCGCTTCGACCTGATGGCCCAGCTCGAGCGC
>JAGWTS010000535.1 GCA_028868875.1 Burkholderiales bacterium
CCGCGGTTGAGGTGGACAGGATGGTCGCCGCGGCGCGCTGCCGCGTCCTTTCGGGCGGGTATCGCCGCGTAACGTTTCTTGTCGCCGCGGGGTTCAGCCCGCGTTCAGCTCGTTTAGCTGCGCCGGCGTGCCCAGGTTGTGCCACTCGCCCCGCCAGGGCTCGCCGCTCAGGCGTCCGGCGGCGGCGGCGGCGAACAGCGGTTCGCGCAGCGCGGCGCGCCGGCCCGGGGCGATGCCGGCGACGAGCGCGGGGCGCAACAGGGCGATGCTGGCGTAGGTCCAGCGCCGCTCGCCCTCGCGCGACAGAAGGCCGTCGGCGCCGAGCGCGAAATCGCCCTCGGCGTTGAAACCGGGGTTGGGCACGAGCCAGAGGTGGCCGAGGGCGCGGCCGGCCTCGAATTCGCGCCGGCGCGCATCGTCGAACGCGAAGCCCGGGGCGTAAAGGTCGCCGGCGATGACCCAGAAGGCTTCTTCGCCGTGCGGCGCGAGCAGCGGCAGGGCGGTGGCAATGCCGCCTGCGGTTTCGAGTGCACCGCCGTAGAGCCGGCCCTCGGGCTGGTAATGGATCGCCAGGCCCCAGCGCGAGCCGTCGCCGAGCGTGGCCGGAAACTGTTCTTCGAGCCAGGCGGTGTTGATCACGACCTCGCGCACGCCGGCGCGCGCCAGCGCCTCGAGCTGCCATTCAACGAGCGGCTTGCCGCGCGCCGCCAGCAGCGGCTTCGGGGTCTCGTCCGTGAGCGGACGCATGCGCTCGCCGCGCCCGGCAGCGAGGATCAGGGCTCGGGCAACCATGCGGCGCGAGTGTAGGCGCGCCGCGCCCGGGTCAATGCGCGTGCGAGGGTCCGAGGCCGATCGGCGCCGGCGCCTGCATCAGGATGCGGCGGAACAGCGGCTGATAGTCGGGCGTCGCCTCGTGGCGGCCGGTGAGCGGGTCCTGGTTCGCGGCGAATGCGGCGTCGAGCTCGTCCCAGTCGGCCTCGGTCAGGGCGCGCGTCGCCGCCGGCAGCACCTCGGACTCCTCGACGCCCATGTGCGCGAGGTAGAAGCGGATGTACGTCTCCACCGCCTGCTCGAAGGCCGCGCGCCGCGGCTCGCCCATCACCTCGAAGGCCAGCAGGCCGTGCTCGAGATCGCGGATCGCGCGCTCGCCCTGGGCGTGCTCGCTGTCGAGCCGGTCGAGCACCGCGCCGAGCTCGGGCACCCGGGCGCGGATCTTCGGGAACAGCAACTCGCTTTCCTTGGTGTGGTGCAGGCGCTCGGGGAATTCGTCGATGTAGAACACCATCGCGCGCAACACCTCGAAATCGGGCATCGCGTTTTCGCGCCGCGCCTGCACCAACATCATCGACAGCGAGCGCAGCATCGCCGCCAGGGCTTGGTGTTCGTCGCGAATGACGTCGAGGGAGAAGTGACGCATTGAAAGGCTCCGGGCGCGGGTTGTCGCAATGCGCGCAGCTTGATCCGAAAGCGGCTGCGGCACCTTGCGGCAGGTCAATCCCAGCCGCGCTCGATGCGCTGGCGCCGCACCCGGCCGGGCGCAAAGCACGCTTCGAGCGCCGCCAGCACGGCCTCGGCGCGCGCTGCGTTGCCCTGGCCGCGGCTGCAGACGAAGACATCGAGCGTGACCGCGCCGTGCTCGGGCCAGGTGTGCACGGCCAGATGCGATTCGGCCAGCAGCACGACGCCGGTGACGCCCCCGGGGGCCGCGAACGCATGGAAGCTCTCGCCCACGACCTGCAGCCCCGAAGCCGCCACCGCCGCGAGGCAGGCGCCGCGCAGGGCGCCGGGATCGGTGAGCGCGGGAATACCGCTCGCGCATTCGCTGAGGTCGGCGGTCAGGTGCAGCCCTTGCATCGGCGGCGATGATACGGCCCGGTTTGCGCCCCGAGCCCTAGAATCTGCGGTTCCCGCCACCCGAATTGCGTCATGGCAGCCCCCGCAAAAACCGACCCCTCCCTGATGGCCAACGCCATTCGTGCGCTCGCGATGGACGCCGTCCAGCAAGCCAATTCGGGCCATCCCGGCGCGCCCATGGGCATGGCCGAAATGGCGGTCGCCCTCTGGGGCCGCCATCTGCGCCACAACCCGGCGAACCCGCATTGGGCCGACCGCGACCGCTTCGTGCTCAGCAACGGCCATGCGTCGATGCTGCTGTACGCGCTGCTGCACCTGAGCGGCTACGACCTCGCGATGAGCGACCTGCGCAGCTTCCGCCAGCTCCACAGCAAGACCCCGGGCCACCCCGAGGTCGACCTGACGCCGGGCGTCGAGACCACCACCGGGCCGCTCGGCCAGGGCCTGGCCAATGCCGTCGGCATGGCGCTGGCCGAGAAGCTGCTGGCGCAGGAATTCAACCGCCCCGGCCACAC
>JAGWTS010000536.1 GCA_028868875.1 Burkholderiales bacterium
GTGCAGGAATGGGCGGCCGACCTCATCGAGTGGGTTGTCGACGCTTTCGCCGCCGGCTGGCACAAGATCGGCCAAATCGTCAGCAGCATCATCCCCAGCGCCAACGCAGCCGAGGCGCAGGGAGCGCGCGGCCCGCAGGCGCCAAACAGTGGCGGCGCGAGCGGACATTGGGCGCCAAGCGCCGGCGGCGCCACCGGACGATGGGGCGACCCGGCCGCCCCGATCGACCTCGGCACCGGTGACGGATGGGGCAGCAGCAGCCCATCCGGTCTCTTCGCACCGTCCTCCGGCCATGCCACAGGCGCCAGCGCAGGCAGGCGGAAGCGGTCGCGCCCGGCCGGCATCGGCCCCGCCACGCTCGACCCGCAGGAGCTCTACCACGAGCAATTTCTGCGCAGCGAAAAGGATGCCTACGACCAGCTCGGCGACTTCGAGGCCGAGGCAGCGAAGCGCACGGCGGCGCTCGATCGCGCTCAGATCGACCTCGAGCGCGAAATGCTCGCCAGCAGCGGTAAGCGCCATCAAGCCGAGCTGCTGCACCTGCAGGCAGAGATCCAGGCCAAGACGCAACTGCTGGTCCTGAATGGCCGCATCAGCCAGGCCGACGCCGACGCCTTCATGGCGAAGGCCAAGGCGGCGATGCGGTACCAGCAGACCTACGAGAAGGTCTCCCCGATCGACGACGCCGCGAAGCGCGACGAGGCGAAGGTCGCCGAACAGGAAAAGTCCGGCGTGATCTCCCGCTCGCGCGCGGAAGACGAGCTGTTCGCCATCCGCCAACGCCAGGCCGAGCAACTGCGCGAGCTGATCCCGCTGCTCAAGGCCTATGCCGACGCCAGCGGCGACCCGAAGCTCCAGAAGCAGGTCGCAGACCTCAGCGCCGGCGCCGACAAGGCCGGCGCGGAGAAGACTCCGGCCCTCGCCGACCTCCAGACCGGCATGCTCAAGGCCACCGACGCCGGCTTCCAGCAGATGTTCAGGGGCATCCTGAGCGGCAGCGAAAGCTCGGCCAAGGCCCTGGAGAAGTTCGCCCAGTCGATCAAGGGCACCTTCATCGACCTCGTGAGCAAGCGCCTCGGCGACGCGCTCTTCGACAGCCTCTTCGGCAGCCTGCTCGGCGGCGGAAGTGGCGCGAGCGCCGGCGGCGGCATCCTGGGCAACCTCCTGGGCCTCAGCGGCTCGGGCTCAAGCGGCGGCGGCTTGCTCGGCTTGCTCGGCGGCCTCTTTGGCGGTGGCTCGGGCGCCGCAGGCCTCGGCGGCGCGACGGACGGCGCGAGCTCGTCGGACCTCTCGGCCATCTTCGGCGCCGCGGGCTACGGTGGCGCCTTCGCGTCCGGCACCGACTACGTGCCGCGCGACATGCTCGCCACCATCCACAAGGGCGAGCGAATCATGCCTGCCAGCGACAACGCGGCCTTCACCGCCGCGGCGGCGCTCAGCGGCGGCAGCCGGTCACAGCAGCACCAGCACTACGTGCAGTTCGACGACTCGATGCGCAACACCCGCGTCACCGACCTCCTCGACGCGCACATCCAGCGCGAGATGGCCACGCGATGATCAGCGCCTACCCACCCAACCCGCAGGCCGGCGGATCCGCGCTGCTGGTCTTCTCGGGAATCCCGAACGTCACCGTGGCCTGGAGTCTCACGGGATCCGGCACGCTGACCCCACAGGGCATTGCCACCGACGCGCGTGGCGTCGCCTCCGCCCTCTACACCCCTGGGACAGCCGGAGACAAGCCGACCGTTACCTGCACCCACGGCACCGCGCCCTGACCATGCTCGAGCTACTCGCCGGCCCGTTCAATCTCCGCGAGCCGAACGGCACCGCCGTCACCGTTTCCAGCGGCAGCGGCAACGCGCTCTATGACGACACTGTCGGCATGATGTCAACGAGCAGCGTCTTCAGCGGGACCGTCGTCCAGCAGTGCGTGACCCAGATCGACGGCGTCTCTTACGCCCGCGCCTCAACCCCAAATGCCACCGCATTCGTGCTCGACCTCACCACGCCGGCCGACTGGCTCGCCATCGATACGCTGTTGGCCGACAAGCTCTATGCCTTCGACCGCCTGACCGCAGTGCGCGGGGCGCTGATTCTGTCCGGCAGCACCGGCGCGTTCAACGGCTGCCAGGCGCGCTGCGCGGACCGCTTCCTCTACATCGTCGACGGCAACGTCCAGTTCCGGCCACCCGATCTGTCGGCCGGCGCCACCACCGAAGCAACCCTCACCGGCCACGGCAGCGGCACCCCGAGCGTCTCGCGCACGAATCAGGCGACCGTCCTATGCCTGGCCTACCCCAGTGGCGAAATCATCTTCTACGACTTCGTCGCCAAGACTCAGCCCCCCGGGAGCGCCTACATCGGCGCCA
>JAGWTS010000537.1 GCA_028868875.1 Burkholderiales bacterium
CAATTCGTTCCCAGGACCACGCGCACGGCGGCATCGGCGGCGCCGAACAGGCCCGCGGACACGGGGATGGCGACCAGGCAGATCACGCCGAAGACTTCGAGAAAGCGCGTGCGCAGCGCCGGCAGGTCGGCCGCCAGCCGCGCATAGGCCGGGTAGACCGCGCGGTTCAGCGGCGCAATGAGTTCGGTCGACGGCATCATCGCGATCTGGTACGAGACCGAATACACGCCCAGGCCGGCGGCGCCGACGGTGCGTCCGAGGACGAAATCGGTCGAGCGCGAGCTGACGAACGTGATCAGGCTCGAGAAGAAGATCCAGCGCGAGAAATGCATCAGGTCGGCGCGCGCGGCCAGGCTCGGCCGCGGCCGGTAGGGGTGCAGCCGGTAGCTGATCCAGACCGACATCGCGCGCCCGGTCACGGTGCCCGCCACCAGCGCCCAGTACGAGTGCAGCGCCAGCGCCAGCGAGACCGTGACGACGAAGCCGGCGATGCGCTTGCCGGCGAGAAAGCGGAACTCGCTGCGGAAGTCCAGTTCCTTGCGGAAGGCGACGACGCCGATGTTCTCGAAGCCGCCGATGAAGGATCCGCAGGCGAGCACGGCCAGCACCGCGACGAGGCGCTCGTCGGAGTAGAAGCGCGCCATCGGCAGCGCGAGCGCGAACAGGACCAGCGCGGCACCGGCGCCGAAGATCAGGTTGAAGGTCCAGGCGGTGTCGTAATGGGCGCGCCCCGCGTCCTGGCGCTGGATCAGGGCCGAGTCGAAGCCGAAGGCGCTCATCAGCTCGGTGAACGCGACGACGACCATGGCCATCGCCACGAGGCCGAAATCGGCCGGCGTGAGCACGCGCGCGAGCACCAGCGTGCTGATCAGGCCGATGCCCTTGTCGAAGGCCTTGAAGGCCATCAACCAGGCCGCCCCCTTGGCGATCTGCCCCCCTGTCGCCGCCTTGGTGCGAGCCGCCTTGTCGCCCATCAGCTGCGCCCGGCTGCGGGCCTGGCACGCAAGCAGAACTGGTAGGTCAGGAATTCGCGCAGCGGCGCCGCGCCCTTGGCCGCCTGCGGCAGGCGGTTGAGAAGGCGGTTGAGGCGCCCGCCGCCACGGTCGCCGGCGCGCATCGCATAGCTCTCGGCTTCGACCTCGAGCCCGGCTTCTCGCAGCATGGATCGCGCGTCGGCCAGCGTGAACCAGCGCAGGTGCGTGCCGTCGAACAGGCCGCGTTCGCGACGCGGAAAATGGCCGCGCCCATAGATGCTCGCCAGCGCCGAGACATGGCGGATGTTGGGCAGGCTCACGACGACGCAGCCGCCCGGATTCAGCCGCGCCGCCGCCCCCCGGACGTGGCGTGGCGGATCAGAGAGGTGCTCCAGGACATCGGCGAAGACGACGCAGTCGAAGCGCTGCGTCCCGAGCCCCGACTCCCAGTCGAACTGCTCCAGGTTGGCGTGGAGAACGTGATCCAGCCGTTCCGAAGCCTGGCGCGCGAATTCGGCGTCGAACTCGATGCCCCACACCTGGCGGCCGGCTTTCTCGCCACGCAGGCTGGCGCCCAGCGCCCCGTTGCTGCAACCGACGTCGAGCACCGACATCGCCGCGCCCGGCACCATGTCGGTCACGTCGCTGCGCACCGTCGTGTAGGCGGCGGTTCGATCGACGGCAGTTCCATCCTCAGTCATCGGGAAGAGTCCGGTTTGAAATTCATCAGGCGACGCTCCGGGCCGTGGCAATCCGCGCATCGGCAATCGAATCGAATTCGCGCGCCAGCTCGGCGCTGCGCGCGCGGCGCGACGCCGCGGCCACCGACTGCGGCGACGGCAGCAGGCGCTCGGCGCGCCCGGCCAGCCAGGCCTCGATCCGCTGCGCAATGGCGACCGCGTCGTCCAGGGCCACCGATTCGACGCCGGACTCTCGCAGCAGGCCCGCGGTGTCGCCCGCGGGCTCGGCCAGCGAGACGATGGGCCGGCCCGAGCGCAGGTACTCGTAGACCTTGGCCGGCACCTGGTCGTTGCAGTTCGCGGCCTGCATCACGAGCAGGGCGTCGGCGCGCAGCATCTCCGCCAGCGCCTCGCGGTAGCCGACCGGCGGCAGCAACTCGACATAGGGCAGCACGCCGTGCTGCTGCGCCAGGTCGGTGATCAGCGCATCGTGCGCCGAGGCCCGAAAGCGCACCTTGAGCCGCCCCGGACGCAGCACGCCGCGCTGCGACAACTGCTGCAGCGCCTTCATGAGCCCGGTCGGGTCGCGCTCCGCGGGGTAGACGATGCCGCTGTGAAGCAGGATGGCGCAGCCGGGCTCGAGCGGCGTGCGTTCGCGCAGTGCGGACTCGGCCTGCTCGAAGCTCTCTTCGTCGTAGCCGTTCTGGATGA
>JAGWTS010000160.1 GCA_028868875.1 Burkholderiales bacterium
AGGCGCGCGCCGCGCTCGAGGGCACGACGCTGAAGGCGCTCGTGCTCGCGCTCGTCGAGCAGGGCCTGGCGGCGCCGGCAGCCGCCGCCCCGGGCCTGCGCAGCGAGCCGCCCACCGTCTCGATCGGCGGGCCCTGGTTGCTGGGCGCGGCGCAGACGAGCAACGCCGGGCTGATGGAACATCTCGACGATGGGGATTGAGGCGGCGGAGCCGCGGCCCGCAGCCTGGGCACCGGGCGGCCGCGGCGACCTGCCCGACGTCAACGTCTGGCTGGCGCGCGCGATCCCAGAACACCCGCACCACGCCGCCGCCCGCCGCTATTGGGAGGATGTATCGGCGCCGCAGATGTGCTTCTGCCGCGTGACGATGCTCGCGCTGGTGCGCCTGCTGTGCCAACCCAAGCTGATGGGCCGGGGCGTGCTGGACCTCGCGGGCGCGTTCGGGATCTACCGCCGTTTTGCTGCGCTGCCGGAAGTTGGCTTCGCCGCGGAACCGGCGGGCTGCGAGGCCGCGTTGGCGAACTTTTTGCGCGGCGGATTGCCAGCGCGCCTTTGGCCCGACGCCTACCTGGCCGCTTTCGCGCAGGCGGCCGGACTGCGCCTCGTCAGCTTCGATGCCGACTTCGATCGCTTCGCCGGCCTGAACTGGCTGCGCCTGGGGGCGCCAGGGGCCTGAAGGCCCGACGCGGGCTTCAGCTGCCGCCGAGCAAGGCGGCCACCTTCTTCTTCGGCCGGATGTTGGGCGACAGCGAACGCGCCGGCATCGGTTGGGCGGCACCCTTTTCCCAGGCCGCGGAGCCGTCGCCGCTGGGCTCGTAAGGCTTGTCGAAGAACGGGTCGGCACTCGCCGCTGCCGGCCGACGCGGCCGCTCGGAAGCGCGCTCGATCACCCGCTCCGCGGCTTCGCGGTAGCCGTCGTCGTCGCGGCGGCGCGGAGGACGGCGCGGGCGCTCGTTGTCGATCTCGATCGGCTCGAGCTCGATCTTGGTCTTGATGAGCTTCTCGATGTCGCCGATGAGGCGCGAATCGTCGCGCGTGACCAGCGTCACCGCCAGGCCCGAGGCCCCGGCGCGGCCGGTGCGGCCGATGCGGTGCACGTAGTCCTCGGCGTTGAAGGGCACGTCGAAATTGAAGACCGCCGGCAGGTCGGCGATGTCCAGGCCGCGTGCGGCCACGTCGGTGGCGACGAGCAGGTCGACTTCGCCGGCCTTGAAGGCGGCCAGCGCCTTCAGGCGCTCGTCCTGCGACTTGTCGCCGTGCAGCGCCTGGGTGCGCAGACCGTCGCGCTCGAACGACCGCGCGAGGCGGGCGCAGCCGAGCTTGGAATTGACGAAGATCAGCGCCTGGGCGAGCTCGCGGCTCTTCAGGATCTGGCGCACGACGGCGCGCTTGTCGTCGTCGCTGACGCTGTAGAAGCGCTGCTCGACGTTGGTGGCGGTGGCATTCGGCCGCGCGACCTCGACCAGCACCGGATCCTGCAGGTAGCTGTTGGCCAGGCGCTTGATCTCGGGCGAGAAGGTGGCCGAGAACAGCAGCGTCTGCCGCTCCTTGGGCAGGTACGACAGGATGCGCTGCAGGTCGGGCAGGAAGCCGATGTCGAGCATGCGGTCGGCTTCGTCGAGCACCACGTACTCGACCTGGTTGAGCACCGCGTTCTTGGCCTCGATGTGGTCGAGCAGCCGGCCCGGCGTGGCGATCAGCACCTCGACCCCGCCCTTCAACACCAGGGTCTGCGGCTTCATGTCGATGCCGCCGAAGACGACGGTGGAGCGCAGCTGGGTGTGCTTGGCGTAGGTCTTAACGTTGTTGGCGACCTGGTCGGCGAGCTCGCGCGTCGGCGCCAGCACGAGCGCGCGCACCGGATGGCGCGCCGGCGACATGCTGGCGTTCTCGTGGCGCAGCATCTTCTGCAGCAGCGGAATCGTGAAGGCCGCGGTCTTGCCGGTGCCGGTCTGGGCCGCGCCCATCACGTCGCGGCCGGCGAGCACGATCGGGATCGCCTTGGCCTGGATCGGCGTCATCGCGACGTAGCCGGCATCGGCGACGGCGCGCAGCAGCTTGGGGTCGAGCGGGAGGGTGTTGAACAGCGGCGGGGCGCTGGCTTCGGTGTCGGCTGATTCGGGAATTTCGGTCATGTGCGCCGATTATCCCCTTCGGGAATGACAGGCGCGCGCGGAACGCCCATCCGCAGCCAGCGCGGCGACTTGAAGCGCACGATGCGCCAGTACAGCACCACATAGGAGACGGCGAACAAGCCGAGGCAGATTGCCAGCATCGTTGTGTTGCTCCAGAACAACACGGCGGGGACGATCGAGAACATGCACAGCAGCCACAAATACGGCGATGTCATCGAATTGCGCCGTGTCAGCGCCTTGGCGCTGCGCTCGCCGACGGCCCAACGCATGACGCGGCGGTAGATGAGCGAATGCAGGTGGATGCCGTCGGGCATGCTCGGCGGCACGGCGCGCAGGAACTTGCGGCGGTAGATGGAGAACAGCGTCTCGAAGACCGGGTAGATGCACACCAGCAGCGGAAACAGCGGTGAAACACTGCCGGGGTTGCGGTGCAGGAGCAGGATCGACAGCTCGGCGAAGAAGAAGCCGAGAAAGTAGGCGCCGCCGTCGCCGAGGAAGATCAGGCCGGCCGGGAAGTTCCAGATGAAGAAGCCGAGCACGGCGCCGATGCCGGCCAGCGCGAGGTTGCCGATGAGCAGATCGCCGCACTGGAAGGCCACGTAGGCGAGCGCGGCCAGCATCAGGATGACGCACATCGACGCCAGGCCGTTGAAGCCGTCGATGATGTTGACCGAGTTGGCGATGCCGGCGACGGCGAAGACGGTGAGGATGGCGGAACCGACGGCCCAGGAGGTGACCCAGTCCAGCCCCGGAATGGCGGTGTGGCGGATGGAGGCGTCGAGCAGCCAGACTGCGAGCAAGGCCGAGGCAGCCGTTGCAAGCAAGCGAGCGCGCGGGCTGATGCGTTTGGTCAGGTCTTCGATGAGGCCGGCGGCGAAAGCGGGCACGCCGCAGAGCAGCAACAGCCCCGCCGAGCGGGCAAGGGCGCGATCGACATTCCAAGCCAGCACCTCGGCCGCGATCAGCCCGGCGACGATGCCCAGGCCGCCGACGCGGGGAACCGGATGGGCATGAAACTTCTGCGGACCCGAAACATCGCTGTCCATCGAAAGTCGGGCGTGAACCTTGGACGAACGCACGACAAGCAGGGTCGCGCAAAGCGAAATCGCGAACGCGACCAGGAGCGAAATCATCGCGAAATTGTAGGGGGTGGGTCTCGAATGGCGGCCCAGGGCGGTTGCGGGTCACCCTCTGCCAAGCCCAGGTGGCCCCCCTCGCCTGGGTAGAATCCGCGGCTGCCCAGCGCCGCGCTGCGCTGCGCCGGGCCCGATTCGGGCGCCGGACGCGATTGCCGAGACCCCACTGCATGCACCGATCCATTCCCTTTCGTTCGATCGCGGCTCGAGTTCGCAAGGCCTTGCACGCAGTTCCCGCCCTGCTTGCCTTGGCAGTCTGCTTGCCGCACGGCGCGCACGCCCAGTCGGCCGATCTGCCCGACCCGTCGAACACCAGCCCGACCGGCGGCCCGATCCAACTGCGCCAATCGAGCCAGTCTTCGTCCCAGTCGTCGACGGCGAATGAAACGAGGCAGAACACAGGGCAGCAGCCATTCGGGATCGACGAGAACGGCGTGGCGGTGACGCGTTCGCGGCCCTACCAGCCAAGCCAATTCGAGCTGTACGTCCAGGGTCTGGTCGATGCGATGCGCCATCCTGCAGGAAGCACAGCCGACTTTCAGGATCAAGGCCAAGGGCGCGATCGGTCGCGGGCTGCCACCGGCCAGAACAACCTCCAGCAGTTGCCGAAGCCAAACCCCTACCGCGTCCGTATCCGCCGCCTCGGTGCAGATCTGGAGACAGGGGATTCGGCCAGCGCCTACGCTGCCTCCGACGTCAACCCGATGGTGCCAGCGGACTATCTGCTGCAAAGCGGCGACGAAGTGGTGCTGACGCTGTGGGGCTCGGTCGAAGCCGATCTGCGACTGACGGTGGACCGGACCGGGCGCATCAGCGTGCCGCGCGTCGGCCCGATCATGGTCGCCGGAGTGCGGTACGGTGATTTATCGGGCACGATTAGCCGCCAGGTGGCGCAGACCTTCAAGAACTTCAAGCTCAGCGTGGCGCTCGGCCGGCTGCGCGGCGTTCGCGTCTACGTGACCGGTTTCGTCACGCATCCCGGAGCGATCGTCACGAGCAGCCTGTCGACCTTGAGCCAGGCCTTGCTGCGCGCCGGTGGCCCTTCGTCGGCGGGCAGCTTCAGGGACATCCAGCTGCGGCGCGGCAACCGCACGATCTCGACCTTCGATTTCTACGACCTGCTGGTCTACGGCAATCGCTCGGGCGACGTCGTCGTCCAGCCCGACGACGTCATCTACGTCGGCCCGATCGGGCCGCAGGTGGCGCTGATCGGCAGCGTCAACCGCCCCGGCGTCTTCGAGATCAAGAACGGTGAGGGAATCGACGATGTGCTGCGCATGGCGGGCGGACTGAGCGCGGTGGCAGACACCTCGCAGCTGACGATCGAACCGATGGACCAGCGATCGGCGGCACGCGTGGTCCGGCTGAGCCTCCCGCTCGAAGACCACACCGTGCTGCACAGCGGCGACGTGTTGCGCGCGTTCGACCAAGTCGAACTGGTCCAACCCGTGCAGCGCCAAAACAAGCGCGTGACGGTGGACGGCGAGGTCGTGCATCCGGGCGAATACGTGTTGCCGCCTGACAGTTCGGTCGACGATGCAATCCGTGCCGCCGGCGGGTTGACTTCCGCAGCTTTCGTCTATGGCACCGAATTCACTCGTGAGAGCGTGCGCCAGAGCCAGCAGGTCAACTACGACAGGGCGCTGCGCGACCTCGAAACCGATCTGGCGGGGCAGCTTACGGCGCAAGGAGCAAACCCCGCCGACACCTCGGCCGAGGCAGCCAAGGCGCGCGCGAACGACCGGCTCCTGCAGCGCCTGCGCGAACAGCGGCCGACCGGACGCATCGTGTTGCAGATCGCTCCGGACGGAGACCACCTGCCCAATTTGACGCTGGAAAGCGGCGACCGCATTTACATCCCGTCGCGA
The DNA here is from genome assembly GCA_028868875.1 of Burkholderiales bacterium. Taxonomy (GTDB): domain Bacteria; phylum Pseudomonadota; class Gammaproteobacteria; order Burkholderiales; family Burkholderiaceae_C; genus Rubrivivax. The sequence goes on from JAGWTS010000160.1 coordinate 5,139, forward strand.
CCCACTTCGGTCGGCGTGTTCGGCAACGTGTTCAACAGCGGCAGTTATCTGTATTCCGCCAACCGCAACGTCGACCAGTACCTGCGATTGGCAGGGGGGCCGCGCCGCACCGCCGACAGCGAGAGCACGTTCGTGGTCCACGCCAACGGTAGCGTCGTCAGCAACCTCCAGGGCAAGAGCTGGTTCGGGCCCGGCAACAAGCTCGCCCAGACACCGGCTCAGCCGGGCGACACGATTTTCGTACCCAACAACCTGGAGTACTCGCCCTTCATCCAGGGCGCCAAGGACTGGACCCAGATCCTGTACCAGTTCGGCCTTGGACTTGCGGGCTTGAGGGCGGCGACGAAATGAGCGCCAACGACGCGCCGTGCGATCTAGCCATCGAGAGGCTATCCGAATTAAATCCACGGTCGACGCCGCGTCGCCACCCAAAGCGTCAAGGCGCTTGGCTACAGCTCTCATGACTCGCACCCTTGCACTGCACGCCCAAGTTCGCTCCCGCCTGTCGACCGCTGACTCTCCCAGGTTCAGCAAACCATACGCAAAGGGATCCGCGCTTCGAATTCCCTCTGCACCGCCGCACCAATGAACCAAGCTCGCTCGTCGGGTGAACCCGCCTCGGACGCCGAAGATCCCGACCTCTACGACGGCGGGCCCGCTTTGCTCGAAGTCGTGACCCCCCTGGCAAGCCATTGGCGATCGCTCATCGGCATGACCCTGCTCGCAGGGACCCTCGGAATGGGCGCGAGCTACTTGGAAGCACCCGTCTTTACCGCCAACGCAACCTTCCTGCCACCCCAGCAATCGGGCGGCGCTTCGGCGGCGCTGGCATCGCTGGGGGCACTCGCCGCCGTCGCCGGGATCAGCGGCGGACCCAAGAGCAGCGCCGACCAGTACATCGGCCTGATGGAAAGCGTGACCGTGTCCGATCGCATCATCGATCGCTTCAAACTCATGCAGGCCTACGATGTCGACAAGCGCTTTCTCGCGCGTGAAAAGCTTGCCAAGAACGTGCACATCGCCGCCGGCAAGAAAGACGGTCTCGTGAGTGTCAGCGTCGACGACACCGATCCCAATCGCGCCGCCGCAATGGCCAACCAGTACATCGCAGAATTGCAGCGCTTGACCTCGGTGATCGCCGTCACCGAGGCGCAACAGCGCCGCGTGTTCTTTGGCAAGCAGTTGGAGGAGACCAAGAGCCGCCTCACAGCGGCGCAACAGGCATTGCAGGACAGCGGGTTCAGCGTGGGTGCGCTCAAGGCCGAGCCGCGCGCCGCGGCCGACAGTTTCGCGAGGCTGCGCGCCGAGCAGACCGCGACCGAGGTCCAGCTCGAAACCATGCGCCGTTCGCTGGCCGACAGCAGCGCCGAGGTCCAGCAGCTACTGGGGCGACTCCAGGCGCTGCGATCGCAGTTGCGCCAGATCGAGCAGACCACGACTGCCCCGACCGGCGACTCCGACTATGTGGGGAAATACCGCGAGTTCAAGTATCAGGAAACTCTCTTCGATCTGTTCGCGCGGCAGTACGAGTTGGCGCGGGTCGACGAGAGTCGCGAAGGCGCTTTGATCCAGGTCGTCGATCCAGCGCAGCCGCCAGAGCACAAGTCGCGTCCCAAGCGTGCATTCATTGCCATCGCGACGGCAGCGCTGGCCGGCTTCCTTTACGCCACGTTTCTCGTCATTCGCGGACGCTTTCGCGTTTCGCTCCAAGACCCCGAGGCGGCTGAACGCTGGGCCGCGTTCCGCGCTGCCTTCCGCCGCAGCTGAAGTAGCCACTAGCGCGAATCGGGCGCTCTGCGCGGCCAGGGAATCTAGAAAGTACGAAATGCTGGAAAACAAATCGATCCTCTTGACGGGCGGCACGGGCTCATTTGGCAAGGCCTTCGTCCGCTCCGTCCTCGGACGCTACCCGAATATCAGGCGGCTGGTGGTCTATTCACGCGACGAACTGAAGCAGTTCGAGATGGCGCAGACTTTCGCCGAGCGTGAATACTCAGGCCTGCGCTACTTCATCGGCGACATCCGCGACGAGGCGCGCCTGCGGCGGGCGCTCGAAGGCATCGACATCGTGGTCCACGCAGCCGCGCTCAAGCAGGTGCCGGCGGCGGAATACAACCCCTTCGAGTGCATCAAGACCAACGTGCTCGGGGCGCAGAACCTGATCGAGGCCTGCCTGGACACCCAGGTCGAACGCGTGGTCGCGCTGTCCACGGACAAGGCAGCGGCGCCGATCAACCTCTACGGCGCGACCAAGCTGTGCTCGGACAAGCTCTTCGTCGCCGCCAACAACATCAAGGGCCGGCGCGACATCCGCTTCAGCATCGTGCGCTACGGCAACGTGATGGGCAGCCGCGGCTCGGTGATCCCGTTCTTCCTCGACCGGGTCAAGTCCGGCGTGTTGCCGATCACGGACCCGCGCATGACGCGATTCAACATCTCGCTGCAGGACGGCGTCGACATGGTGCTGTGGTCGATCGAGCACAACTGGGGCGGCGAGGTGCTGGTGCCGAAGATCCCGTCGTACCGGATCACGGACGTGGCGACTGCGATCGGCCCCGAGTGCCGCCAGGAGGTGGTTGGAATCCGCCCGGGCGAGAAAATCCACGAGGAGATGATCACCGCCAGCGACAGTTTCAACACGGTCGACCTCGGCCGTTACTACGCCATCCTGCCTTCGGCCGGCACCTACAGCGTCGAGGATTACTGCAGGCAGCGCGACGCATGCGTGGTGGCGCCAGGGTTCGCCTACGACAGCGGCAGCAATCCGGATTTCCTCAACGTGGAGCAGTTGCGCCGCCTGATCGCCGAACACGTCACCGGCCCGCGCGTGGACTGATCGACGATGGCGTTCATCCCATACAGCTGCCAGAACATCGACGACGACGACGTCGCCGCGGTCGTGGCCGCGCTGCGCTCGGAATACGTCACCCAGGGACCGGCGGTCGTCGCCTTCGAGCGCGCCTTCGCCGCGCGCCACGCGGTGGAGCACGCGGTGGCAGTGGCCAACGCCACCGCGGCGCTGCACATCGGCTGCCTGGCGTTCGGCGTGGGCCCGGGCAGCCGGGTCTGGACGAGTCCGAACAGCTTTCTGTCCTCGGCAAACTGCGCGCTCTTCTGCGGTGCCGCGATCGACTTCGTCGACATCGACCCGGCCACTCGCAATCTCTCGCTCGACGCACTGCGCATCAAACTCGAAGCTGCGGCGGCATCCGGGGAACTTCCCCAGGTGCTGATCCCGGTGGACTTCGCAGGCCTGCCGGCCGACCTGCGCGAGATGCGCGCACTGGCCGACCGCTACGGCTTCGCCATCCTCGAAGACGCCTCGCATGCGACCGGCGCCTCTTACCTCGGGCGGCCGGTGGCCAGCGCCTGGGCCGACGCGACCGTGTTCAGCTTTCACGCGGTCAAGATCGTGACCACGGCCGAGGGAGGGCTGGTCGCCACGCGCGACGCCGCCCTTGCGCAGCGCCTGCGACTGCTGCGCGCGCACGGGATGACGCGCGACGCGTCCGAGATGGACGGCGCCTCCGAAGGCCCGTGGTACTACGAGCAGCAACTGCTCGGCTACAACTACCGCCTCACGGAGTTGCAGGCTGCACTGGGCCTGTCGCAACTGCGGCGCCTCGACACCATGCACGAGCAGCGCATCGCGCTCGCCGACCGCTATGACCGCCTCCTGGCCGACCTGCCGCTGCGCCTGCCCGCGCGGCTGCCGGATCGGGTCTCGGCCTGGCACCTCTATGCGGTAGAGATCGATGCCGCACGCAGCCCGGCACCGCGGCGCCAGGTCTTCGAAGCGCTGCGCGCCGCGCAGATCGGCGTCAACGTGCATTACATCCCGATCCACACCCAGCCGCACTACCGCCGGCTCGGCTTCGCCCGCGGCGACTTTCCGGCGGCCGAGAATTACTACGCCGGCGCGCTCTCGCTGCCGCTGTACCCGGCCTTGAGCCACGCCCAGCAAGACCGCGTCGCGGCCGTCCTGCGCCAGGCGCTGGCTGCCTGATCGGGCGCTGGAGAAGGCCGCGGCAACCCCCATGCAACTGGCACTCGGCACCGTCCAGTTCGGGCTCGCCTACGGCGTTGCCGGGCGCGGCCAGGCCGTACCCGAAGACGAGGTGCGGGCCGTGCTCGAGGACGCCGCGGCGCGCGGCGTGCGCACGCTCGACACCGCGGCGGCCTACGGCGACATCGAGGCGCGGCTGGGGCGACTGGCGCGCGGCCTGCCCCTGGACATCGTCTCCAAGGTTCCCGCGATTCCGGCCGCTCTCGACCCCGCGGCGGCGGCCGATTTCGCGCTGCGCAGCGCGCAGCTGTCGCGCGATCGACTGGGCGGCGCCTTGCGTGCCTTGATGCTGCACAGCGCGGACGACCTTGCCGGCGCGCGCGGACAGGCCGTGGCGGCAGCGCTCGCAACGTGGGGGCGCAGCGAAGGGGTCGAGATCGGCGCTTCCTGCTACGCGCCCGACGAGGTGCTCGACCTCGCCCAGCGCCACGCCATCGCCATCGCCCAGGCGCCGGGCAACGCGCTCGACCAGCGCTTTGCCCGCCCCGGACTTGCCCAGGGGCTCGTCGGCATCGAAGTCCATTTGCGCTCGGCCTTCCTGCAGGGCCTGCTCGTGATGCCCGCCGCACGCGCCGGGGACCGGCTGCCAGCAGCCCGGCCCGCGCTGGCACGCTGGCACACTTGGTGCTCGGCACGCGGCATGCCGCCGCTTCTGGCGGCGCTGTCGGTGGTGAAGTCGTTCCGTGCCGTCTCGGCCGTCGTCGTCGGCGTCGACGACCTGGCCCAGTGGACCGAGATCGCACGCGCCTGGGAGCAGGCCGAACCGACGGCCGCAGCCGAACTCGCCTGCGACGACCCCGCCGTCGTCGACCCCCGCCGCTGGAGCCTGAACCCATGAACAGCAACCGCCCGCCGCGCCGCGTGGCCATCGTCCAGGCGCGCATGTCGAGCACGCGCTTTCCGGGCAAGGTGCTCGCCGATCTGGCCGGCCTGCCGATGATCGTCTTCATGGTGCGTCGGGTGCGCCTGGCTGCGCGCGTCGACCACCTGCTGGTGGCGACGAGCAGCGACCCGACGGACGACGCGCTCGCCCACACGCTGGCCGCACACGGCATCGAATGTTTCCGCGGCAGCCTCGACGATGTGCTGGACCGCTTCACCCGCGCCGCCCGCCAGGCAGGCGCCGACCACGTCGTGCGTCTGACCGGCGACTGCCCGCTGATGGATTCCGACCTCGTGGACCGCGGCCTGGCCGAACTCGCCGCCGGCGGCGCCGACTACGTTGCCAACGTGGCGCCACCGAGTTATCCGGATGGCCTGGATGTCGAGTGCTTCACGATGGCCGCGCTCGAAACCGCCTGGCGCGAAGCGCGCCTGCCGTCCGAGCGCGAGCACGTGACGCCCTTCATCCGCAACGGCGGCGCCGGCCTGAAGGCGCGCAACTGGAGCGGCGTTGCCGACCTGTCGGCGCTGCGCTGGACCGTCGACCACCCTGAAGACCTGGCGCATGTCCGCTCGCTCGTCGACGCCTGCGCCAGCGGGCCCGACCGCGTCACCGGCTTCGACCGCTTCGACCTCTTGCGTGTCCTCGAGCGCGGCAGCGTCGCGCCACCCGCAGACCGCGCCCGCAACGAAGGCTACGCCCAGTCGCTGGCCGCCGAGGCGCGCTGACCCGCCCGGCCTCAGCCACCCTACCGAACCCGAGGAGAGCCCCCATGCGCAGTTTCGAGAAATCCATGGCCTTCCTGGCGCGCTCCGAGAAAGTCATACCGCTCGGCAGCCAGACCTTCAGCAAGAGCCGAACCCAGTACCCGTACGGCGTCTCCCCCTACTTCATCACGCGCGGCCAGGGCTCGCGCGTGTGGGACCTCGACGGCAACGAGTACATCGACTTCGTGAGCAGCCTGGCCTCGATCACGCTGGGTTACCAGGATCCGGACGTGACCGCCGCGGTGCGCGCCCAACTCGACGAATCCGGCGTCATCTTCTCGTTGCCGCACCCGCTCGAGACCGAAGTCGCGGAGTTGATCTGCGAGATGGTTCCCTGCGCCGAGCGCGTGCGATTCGGCAAGAACGGGTCCGACGCCACCGCCGGAGCGATCCGCGTCGCACGCGCCCACACCGGCCGCGACCGCGTCGCCGTCTGCGGCTACCACGGCTGGCAGGACTGGTACATCGGCTCCACGGCGCGCCACCGCGGCGTGCCGCAGGCCACGCGCGAACTCACCCATGCTTTCGCCTACAACGACCTCGACGCGCTGCGGACGCTGCTGGCCGCGCACCCGGGCGAGTTCGCGGCCGTGATCCTCGAGCCGATGAATGTGGCCGAGCCGCTGCCCGGCTACCTCCAGGGCGTAAAGGAACTGGCGCACGGCCATGGCGCCCTGCTCGTCTTCGACGAGACCATCACGGGGTTCCGCTATTCGAACGGCGGGGCCCAGGCCCACTTCGGCGTCACGCCCGACCTGGCCACCTTTGGCAAGGGCCTGGCCAACGGCTACCCGGTGTCTGCCGTGGCCGGGCGTGCCGACGTCATGAAGCAGATGGAAGAGATCTTCTTCTCGTTCACCTTCGGCGGCGAGGCCCTCTCACTCGCGGCGGCCAAGGCCACGCTCACCAAGCTGCAGCGCGAACCGGTGGCGGCGACGCTGGCTGAACGCGGACGCCAGGCGATGGATGGCGCGCGTGCAGTGATCGAACGCCATGGCCTGGGCGATCTGTTCAGCGTCAGCGGCCACCCGACCTGGTCGTTCCTCAACATCAAGGACGGGCG
>JAGWTS010000538.1 GCA_028868875.1 Burkholderiales bacterium
CGGCCAGGCCGGCCGGCGGCGCCGCAGCGCCGGCGCAGGCCGCCGGCGTGCAGGCTGAAGCCGCGCAGCGGGCCGCCGGGCCGAAGGCCGCAGAGCCCTCGCCGCCAGACGGCCCCGCGGCCGCAGATCCCGTTGCGGTGCGCCCGCCACACGCGCCTTACGCGGCCGTGTCCAGGTCCGCTGGAGCCGATCCGGCGCCGCGGGCCGAAGAATCGCAGCGCGCTGCGGCAGCGGCGCCCGGGCCGCAGCGAGCCGCCGAGCCGGAAGCGGCGACGCCGCGAGCCGAAGCGCCCGAGCCGCAACGAAGCGCCGAACCCGCACCATCGCCCGCATCGAATGTCGCGGCCGACAGCGCCCTGGGCGATCGCTGGCAGACCTTGGTGCTCGCGCTGTCCGAACGCGGCGCGGTCACGGCGCTGGCGCGCGAACTCGCCTGGCAGGCCGGGCTTGCAGCCATCGACGAGGGCGCCGAGCCGCCGCGCTGGCGCCTCGTCGTCGAGCGCGAATCGCTGCGCTCGCAAGGGCTGGTGGACAAGCTTACGGCGGCGCTCGCGGCCGAGATCGGCGCGGCGCTCGTGCTCGAGGTCGAGCCCGGCATCCCCGACGATTCGCCGGCGCGGCGCGATGCCGCCGAACGCAGCCGGCTCCAGGTCGCGGCCGAGGCGGCGATCCGCGACGACCCGCTGGTCCAGGCCTTGATGAGCCAGTTCAAGTCGGCGCGCATCGTGCCGGGGTCGATCAAACCCCTCTGACTCGGCGCCCCGGCGCGCCCGGCCGGGGATAATCCCGGCGATTGCGGCAGCGCCTCAGCTGCCACGAAAGGAATCACGATGATGAAGGGTCAACTCGCCGGCCTCATGAAGCAGGCCCAGGCGATGCAGGACAACCTCAAGCGGGCCCAGGAAGAGCTGGCGCAGATCGAGGTCGAGGGCCAGTCGGGCGCGGGGCTCGTCAAGGTCGTCATGACCTGCAAGCACGACGTGCGCCGCATCAGCATCGACCCGAGCCTGCTCGCCGACGACAAGGACATGCTCGAAGACCTCGTCGCCGCCGCCTTCAACGACGGCGTGCGCCGCGCCGAGGAATTGAGCGCCGAGAAGATGGGCAAGCTCACCGCCGGCCTGCCGATGCCTCCGGGCATGAAGTTCCCCTTCTAAGCCTCATGGCCGAGCCGGCGCTGGACGGACTGATCGATGCCCTGCGGCGCCTGCCCGGGGTCGGCCTGAAGTCGGCGCAGCGGCTCGCGTTTCATCTGCTTCAGCACGACCGCGAAGGCGCGCGGCGGCTGGCGCGCGCGCTCGAAGACGCCGTCACGCGCATGCGCCACTGCGAGCGCTGCCACACCTTCACCGAAGGCCCGGTCTGCGCCACCTGCCTCGACGAGAGCCGCGATGCGCGGCTGCTGTGCGTGGTCGAGACCCCGGCCGACCAGGCCGCGCTCGAGCGCAGCGGCAGCTACCGCGGGCTGTACTTCGTGTTGATGGGGCGCATCAGCCCGATCGACGGCATCGGCGCGGCCGAGATCGGCGCCCAGGCCTTGATGGATCGCGCCGCCGACGGCGTCGTGCAGGAAGTCATCCTCGCCACCAGCTTCACCGCAGAAGGCGAGGTCACGGCCCATGCCCTGGCCCAGGCGCTGCGCGCGCGCGGCCTCGAGGTGACGCGGCTGGCGCGGGGGGTGCCGGCGGGCAGCGAACTGGAGCACGTCGACCTGGGCACGATCGCCCACGCCTTGGTCGACCGGCGCTAGGCAGCGGCGCCCGGTCCCTGTTTGACCGGATCGAACTCTACCGGGGCATCGGCTCAGCGGCGCTCGGAAAGCGGGCCCAGGGCGCGAGATACCACATCGGCAGCCTCACCCGCATGGGCGCCGGTTTCATGCCGGTGGTCTACGGCGTGCTCATGGTCGTCGTCGGGCTGCTGCTCGCCGTAACCGCCCAGCGCGGACCGGATCCCGAGGGCAAACCCGCCGAATGACGCGGCTGGGCCTGCATCCTGGGCGGTGTCTTCTCTTTCGTGGTCGTCGGCACATACGGCGGCCTGGTGCCGGCGGGCTTCACCTCGGTCTTCATCTCGGCCCTGGGCGACCGCAACAACTCGGTCCGCGACGCCGCCCTCCTCGGCGTCGCGATCACGATCCTGGGCTACCCGATCTTCAGCCTGGGCCTCAGCCTGCCCTTGCAACCGTTCGCCTGGGGATGAGATGCATCAAAGCCTGGTGGACCTGTGGTTCGGCTTCGGCATCGCCGTCGAGCCGCACAACCTGATGTGGTCGGTGTTCGGGGTGCTCATCGGCAACCTCATCGGCGTGCTCCCGGGCATGGGGGCGCTGTCGACGATCTCGATGCTGCT
>JAGWTS010000161.1 GCA_028868875.1 Burkholderiales bacterium
CGCGGTGCACCTCGAGGAGATTGCCGAGAGCGCGCGCGACGTCGACTTCGCGATGCGCTGGGGCTTCGGCAGCAAGCAGGGCCCGTTCGAGCTCTGGCAGGAAGCCGGCTGGCAGCAGGTGGCGGCCTGGGTCGCCGAGGACATCGCGGCCGGCAAGGCCTTGTGCCCGGCGCCGCTGCCGGACTGGGTCTTCGACGGCCCGGTCGCCAAGAATTCAGGGGTGCACACGCCCGAAGGTTCGTGGAGCCCGGCGCGCAAGGCCTACGTGCCGCGCAGCAGCCTGCCGGTCTACCGGCGCCAGGCCTTCCCCGAAGACGTGCTCGGCGCGGGCGCGCCCTCGGCGCTGGCGAGCGGCACCGAGCTCTACCGCAACGAAGAGATCCGCGTCTGGACGGCCGATGGCGAGGTCGTCATCGCCAGCATCACCGCCAAGCTGCACCTGATCAGCCCGGCCGTGATCGAAGGGCTGTTGAAGGCCGTCGAGATCGCGGAAAGCCGCTACCAGGGCCTGGTGATCTGGTCGCCCGACGAGATGTTCTCGGCCGGCGCCAACCTCGAGGCCCTGATGCCGGTGTTCATGAAGTCCGGCGGCAAGGGCATCCTGCCTGAAGAGAAGAAGCTGCAGGACGCGATGCTGCGGCTGCGCTATGCGCAGGTGCCGGTGGTCGCCGCGGTGCGCGGCCTCGCGCTCGGCGGCGGCTGCGAGATCGCGATCCATTGCGCGCGCCGCGTCACGGCCCTGGAAAGCTACATGGGCTTCGTCGAGGTCGGCGTCGGATTGATCCCGGGCGGCGGCGGACTGGCCTACGTCGCGCGCCGCGCTGCCGAGATGGCGGCGGCGGGCAACGCCAATGCCGACATCCTGAAGTTCGCCGTCGACGGCTTCACGAGCGCGGCGATGGCCAAGGTGAGCACCAGCGCCGTCGAGGCGCGCAAGATGGGCTACCTCGTCGAGGGGGACATCGTCGTCGCCCACAAGGACGAGTTGCTCTTCGTCGCCACGGCACAGGCGAAGGCGATGGCCGAGAGCGGCTGGCGCCCGCCTGCGCGCACGCCGTTCCCGGTCGCCGGCCGCAACGGCGTGGCGACGCTGCAGTTCCAGCTCGTCAACATGCGCGACGGCGGCTTCATCAGCGCGCACGACTTCCACATCGCGATACAGATCGCCGAAGTGGTCTGTGGCGGCGATGTCGATGCCGGATCGCTGGTGAACGAGGAATACCTGATGGCGATGGAGCGCACCCGCTTCTGCGCCCTGCTCGACAACCCCAAGACCCAAGAACGCATCATGGGCATGCTTCAAACTGGCAAGCCGGTAAGGAATTGATGATGAGCCGACAAGTTCAAGACGCCTACATCGTCGCCGCGACGCGCACGCCGATCGGCCGCTCCGGGCGCGGCTATTTCCGCAACACCCGCCCCGACGACCTGCTCGTCGCCGCGGTTCGCCATGCGCTGGCGCAAGTGCCGTCGCTCGACCCGAAGGCGATCGAAGACGCCCTCATCGGCTGCAGCTTCCCCGAGGCCGAGCAGGGCATGAACATGGCGCGCGCCGCGATGGTGCTCGCCGGGCTGCCGAACACGGTGGGCGGCGCGACGGTCAACCGCTTTTGCGCCAGCGGCCTCACCGCGCTGGCGATGGCGGCCGACCGCATCCGCGTCGGCGAGGCCGACGTGATGATCGCCGGCGGTGCCGAAAGCATGAGCCTGGTGCCGATGGGCGGCAACAAGACGAGCATCAACCCCGAGGTCTTCGCGCGCGACGAGAACGTCGGCCTCGCCTACGGCATGGGCCTGACGGCCGAGAAGGTCGCGGCGCAGTGGAAGGTGAGCCGCGAAGCGCAGGACGCCTTTGCGCTGGCCTCGCACCAGAAGGCCCTGGCCGCGATGGCCGCGGGCGAGTTCGGCGACGAGATGACGGCGGTGACCGTGGTCGAGCGCTTCCCGGACCTCGCGACCGGCGAGGTCGGCACCCGGACCCGGACCGTCAACCTCGACGAAGGCGCGCGCCCCGACACCTCGCTCGAAGGGCTGGCCAAGCTCAAGCCCGTGTTCGCCGCCAAGGGCAGCGTGACGGCGGGCAACAGCTCGCAGACCAGCGACGGCGCCGGCGCCTTGATCGTCGTTTCCGAGCGCGCCTTGAAGCAATACGACCTGAAGCCGCTGGCGCGCTTCGTCAGCTTCGCGGTGCGCGGCGTGGCGCCAGAGATCATGGGCATCGGCCCGATCGAAGCCATTCCCGCCGCCTTGCGCGCGGCCGGGCTGAAGCAGGACGCGCTCGACTGGGTCGAGCTCAACGAGGCCTTCGCGGCGCAGTCGCTCGCGGTGATGCAGACCCTGGGCCTGGACGCCGCCAAGGTCAACCCGATGGGCGGGGCGATCGCCCTCGGCCATCCGCTGGGAGCGACCGGCGCCATCCGCGCCGCCACGGTCGTCCACGCCTTGCGCCGGCGCAACCTGAAATACGGCATGGTGACGATGTGCGTCGGCATGGGCCAGGGCGCGGCCGGCATCCTCGAAAGGGTTTGAGACCATGAGCATCAAGACCGCCACGATCGACGGCGTCGCGACCATCGAGATCGCGCGCCCCGAGAAGAAGAACGCGATCACCGTCGCGATGTACCAGGCGATGGCGGACGCGATTGCCGCGGCCGGCGCCGACAACGCGGTGCGCGCGCTCGTCATCACCGGCCAACCCGGCATCTTCACCTCGGGCAACGACATCGAGGACTTCATGGCCCGCCCGCCGGGGCAGGGCAGCGACTCGATGGACTCTCCCGTGTTTCGCTTCATGCGCGCGCTGGTCGAGTGCGAAAAGCCGGTCGTCGCCGCCGTGACCGGTGCCGCCATCGGCATCGGCACGACGCTGCTGCTGCATTGCGACTTCGTCTACGTCAGCGACGAGGCGCGCCTGGCGATGCCTTTCGTCGGCCTCGGCCTCGTGCCCGAGTTCGCTTCGAGCCTGCTCGTTCCACAGCTGATGGGCCCCGCACGCGCGGCCGAGAAACTGTTGCTGGGCGAGCCTTTCACGCCCGAGCAGGCGGTGGAATGCGGCATCGCGAATGCGGTGCTGCCGGCGGGCGAGGTGGTGAACCATGCGCGCCGCATCGCGGCCCGATTCAACGCCTTGCCGCCGGGCGCCGTGCGCGAGGCCAAGCGATTGATGCGCGCGCCGCAGCGCGAGGCGGTTCTGCAGACGATCCGGCGCGAAGGCGAACTCTTCAGCGCGCGCCTGCGCAGCCCTGAAGCGAGCGAAGCCTTCCAGGCCTTCTTCCAGAAGCGCAAGCCCGATTTCTCGAAGTTCTGAACCGGGTGACGCCGGCGCTCAAGCTCGCACTCGCGCCGCTGCTCGTCGCGCAGGCGCCGCGGACCCGGGCACGGCTGCCGCGGCTGCCGGAAGCCGCGGGCGAGCGCCAAGGGCAGGTCGGGCAGGGGCCGCTGCTGCGGCTGCTCGTGGCCGGCGATTCATCGGCGGCGGGCGTCGGCGTCGCCTTGCAGCGCGAGGCTCTGGCGCTGCCGCTGGCCGCGGCCCTGGCCCAAGAATGCGCGGCGACGGTGCAATGGCGGCTGGTCGCGCGCAGCGGCGTCGCCACGGCGCAATTGCAGGGCCTGTTGCGAGCCGAGGGCTTGGCCGGCTTCGACCTCGCCGTCGTCGTCAGCGGCGTCAACGATGTCGTCGACCAGGTGCCGGCGCGGCGTGCCCTCGCGGCGCGCGCCGAACTCGCCGACTGGCTGCGCAGCGCGCTCGGCGTGCGCCACGTCGCATTTGCCCCCTTGCCGCCGATGGGCCGCTTCGCCGGGCTGCCCCAGCCCTTGCGCTGGGTGGCGGGGCTCGACGCGAGCCGGCACGACCGCGAACTCGAACGCTGGGCCGCGGCGCGCGCCGATGTCTCGCGCGCCGCGGTCGATCTGCCACTTGGACCCGAGGCGCTGGCGGTCGACGGTTTCCACCCTGGTGTTCCGGCCTACCGCGTCTTCGCGGCGCAACTGGCGCGCCATCTCGGTCCCGCGGCGCGAGCCGCCCTGGCTTCGGCAGAAGAGCGATGAGGGCGACGCCGCAAGGCCGCGCCCCGGCTGCGGGACACCCCGGGGACGAAAGACTTCCTGCCCGATTTCTACGTCGACTGAAGCTCGCGCGAGGCCTTCAACCGGCGGGGACCGCCGCCTCGCCGTCGCCGCTGCCGCACTTCGGGCAATAGCGAAAGAACGCGTTCTTGCGCGTCTGGCAGCGGCCGCAGCGGTTGAAGAGCGTGAGCCCGCAATGCACGCAGAAGTCGGCCGCCACGTCGCCGGTGCTCAGGATGGCGCGCTCGCAGCCCGGGCAGACGCCGGCGGCCATCTGCTTGATCGCGGCTTCGGGGGTCAGGCTCTGGCGGCGCTCGCTCTCGCTCTGCTGCTCGACCTGCTGGCGCCGCGCGAGGTAGGCGCGCATCGAGCGGATCACGTAGTGGCCGGCGACCAGCGTGAGCACGATGCCGACGCCGTAGCGCACGTAGCCGCCGTAGCTCGGCAGGTAGGGCACGAGCTCGACGAAGAAGGCGAAGACGGCGAAGAGCACGAAGCCGCGCATCAGCGGCCAGTAGTCGCTGCGGCGCTTCTTCGCGACCATCCAGCCGCCGATGAGCAGCAGCGGCAGCGTCAGCGCCAGGCGCGAGGCGAAGACCCGGAGTTCCTGGCGGTGCAGCGCGCCGTCGTAGGCCTTCTGGGCGTCGGCCAGCAGCTGCGCCTGGGCGCGCTCGGCTTCGGCCACGGCCTGGTGCGCGAGCAGCGATTCGCGCTCGATCCCTTCGACCGTCGCCTGGGTTTCGCGCACCGCCGCCTGGCTCGCGTCGAGATCGTGGGTGCGGCGGATGACCTCGGGATCCTGGCGCGGGTCGGTGGTGGCGGTGCGCGCGGCGATCCAGTTCTGGAACGCGGTATAGCCCGAGCGATAGGCGTTGCCCGCGGCCGTGGCGTCGAGCCTTGCGCGCGCCAGGCGCTCGTCGATCTGGACCTGCTTGCTGCGCTCGCTGGCGAGCACGTCGCGCCAATGCTGGAGCACCGTCGGGTCGGCGAACTGCTCGATGCCGACCGCCGCCTGGATGTGCGGCAGGTCGGCGACCACCTTGTCGCCCAGCCCGACGAGGAAGCCGGCGAAGACGAAGGACACCCCCCACATGACGAACGCGAACAGGCGTTCGGGAACGCGCAGGAACTTGAACATCGGCGGATCCTCCCGGGTGTTCTTATTCGGGCAGCTGGCGCGGCTGGCCTTCGCGGTCGATGGCGACGTAGGTGAGGTTGGCCTCGGTCACCTTCACCACGTGCAGGTCGGCCGGGTTGCGTTCGGCATAGACCTCGACGTGGACCGTGACCGAGGTCCGGCCGATGCGGGCGACGCGGGCGTAGAAGCTCAGCAGGTCGCCGATCGAGACCGGTTGCTTGAAGATGAACTGGTTGACGGCCACGGTCGCGATCCGCCCCCTGGCGATGCGCGCCGGCAGCACCGCGCCGGCGAGGTCGACCTGGGCCATGATCCAGCCGCCGAAGATGTCGCCGTTGGGGTTGGCGTCGGCCGGCATCGGCATCACGCGCAAAACCAGCTCGGAGCCGTCGGGCAGGGTGGAAGGGGCCATTCTCGGAATCTTCGGCGGGTCGGCAGCGTTCATCGGGACTCCCAATTCAGCGGCGATTGTCACCGCGAGCGGATCGGGCGCCGCGCAGCGACAATCGACGCCGCCCATGAGATCCACCGCCCACAGCCTGCCCGCCCTGCCTGCCGTCGAAGTTCCGCGCGCGCACACCGACTGGCAGATCCTGGCCCGGCTGTTGCCCTATCTCTGGCGCTATCGCTGGCGCGTCGGCGCCGCGCTCGTCTTCCTGGTCGGCGCCAAGGTGGCCAACGTCGGCGTGCCGGTGCTGCTGAAGAAGATGATCGACGCCTTGTCGATCCGGCCCGGCGACACGGCGGCGCTGCTCGTGGTGCCGGCGGGCCTCGTCGTCGCCTACGGCCTGCTGCGGCTGTCGACCTCGCTTTTCACCGAGCTGCGCGAGCTGACCTTCGCCAAGGCCACCGAAGGCACGGCACGGACCATCTCGCTCGAGGTCTTCCGCCACCTGCATGCCCTGAGCCTGCGCTTTCACCTCGAGCGCCAGACCGGGGGCATGACGCGCGACATCGAGCGCGGCACGCGCGCCGTGCATTCGCTGATCTCGTACTCGCTCTACAGCATCTTCCCGACGCTGATCGAGGTCACGATGGTCCTGGGCATCCTGGCCGTCAAGTTCGACGCCTGGTTCGCCTGGATCACGCTCATCGCGCTCGTCCTCTACATCGTCTTCACGATCAGCTTCACCGAATGGCGCACGAAGTTCCGCAAGCAGATGAACGAGGCCGATTCGAAGGCCCATTCGCATGCCATCGATGCCCTGCTGAACTACGAGACCGTCAAGTACTTCAACAACGAGGACTTCGAGGCCCGGCGCTACGACGAAAGCCTGGAGCGCCTGCGCCGCGCTGCGCTCAAGAGCCAGACCACGCTCTCGCTGCTCAACACCGGCCAGCAGCTGATCATCGCGGCGGCCCTGATCGCGATGCTCTGGCGCGCCACCGCGGGCGTCGTCGCCCACCGCATGACGCTGGGCGACCTCGTGATGGTCAACGCCTTCATGATCCAGCTCTACATCCCGCTCAACTTCCTCGGCGTGATCTACCGCGAGATCAAGCAGTCGCTCACCGACCTCGACAAGATGTTCGGTCTGCTCGAAAAACACCGCGAGGTCGACGACGCGCCCGGCGCCCCGCCGCTCGTCGTCAGCGCCGGCCACGTGCGCTTCGAGCGCGTGAGCTTCGCCTACGACCCGGCGCGGCCGATCCTGCGCGACCTGAGCTTCGAGATCCCGCCGGGCAAGACGGTGGCCGTGGTCGGCCCTTCGGGCGCCGGCAAGTCGACGCTGGCGCGGCTGCTCTACCGCTTCTACGACATCGCGTCCGGCTCGATCACGATCGACGGCCAGGAGCTGCGCAGCGTGACCCAGGCCAGCCTGCGCCAGGCCATCGGCATCGTGCCGCAGGACACGGTGCTCTTCAACGACACGGTGGAATACAACATCGCCTACGGCCGCCCCGGCGCCAGCCACGACGAGGTGGTGGCGGCGGCGAGCGCGGCGCACATCCACGCCTTCATCGCCGCGACGCCGCTGGGCTACGCCACGATGGTCGGCGAGCGCGGTCTCAAGCTCTCGGGCGGCGAGAAGCAGCGCGTCGCGATCGCGCGCACGTTGCTGAAGAACCCGCCGATCCTGATCTTCGACGAAGCGACCTCGGCGCTCGATTCGGCCAACGAGCGCGCGATCCAGGCCGAGCTCAAGAGCGTCTCGCAAGGCAAGACCGCGCTCGTCATTGCCCACCGCCTGAGCACGGTGGTCGACGCCCACGAGATCGTCGTTCTCGAACAAGGCCGGGTCGTCGAGCGCGGCAACCATGCCGAGCTGCTCGCGCGCGAAGGCGCCTACGCCCGCATGTGGCGGCTGCAGCAAAGCGGGCAGCACGCCGAGGTGCCGGCCTCGAGTCCGTTGACCCCGTAGACTCGCCGCCGTGGACACCAAGTGGCTGGAGGATTTCGTCAGCCTGGCCGAGACGCGCAGCTTCTCGCGCTCGGCGCAGTTGCGTCACGTCACGCAGCCGGCGTTCTCGCGCCGCATCCAGGCCCTCGAGGCCTGGACCGGAATCGACCTCGTCGACCGCAGCTCGTACCCGACGCGCCTGACCCCCGCCGGCGAGACCTTCCACGCCCAGGCGCTGGAGATCCTGGGCGCGCTGCAAAGCACGCGCAACATGATGCGCTCGCACCAGGCCACGGGCCAGGACATGATCGAGTTCGCGGTGCCGCACACGCTGGCCTTCACGTTCTTTCCGCATTGGCTGATGGACCTGCGGCGGCGCTTTCCCGATCTGAAGTGCCGGCTCACCGCGCTCAACGTCCACGACGCGGTGCTGCGCCTCACCGAAGGCGGTTGCGACCTGCTGATCGCCTATCACCACGCTTCGCAACCGCTTCAGCTCTCGCCCGAGCGCTACGAGATGCTGAGCCTGGGGCGCGAGACCCTCGCGCCCTACGCCAAGGCCGACGCCGAGGGCCAGCCCCTGTTCCGTCTGCCGGGTCGGCCGGGCGAGCGCGTGCCCTTCTTGAGCTACGCCTCGGACGCCTACCTGGCGCGTCTCGTCGACCTGATCCTCAAGCAGGCGCCGCAACCGGCGGCGCTGGACGCGATCTACGAGACCGACATGGCCGAGGGCCTGAAGGCGATGGCGCTCGAAGGCCATGGCCTGGCCTTTCTGCCGGTGAGTTCGGTGCGCCAGGAGTTGAAGGCGCGGCGCCTGCTGCCGGCCGCGCCTTCGGGCAGCTTCGAGCTCACGATGGAAGTGCGCATCTACCGCGAGCGCCCCGAGGTGGCGCGCCACAGCAAGCCGGTGGCGCAGTCGTTGTGGGAGTTTCTGCAAGGGCATTGATGCGGCCCGGGGCGCGGGCGCGAGAAATGCGGGTGCGAGAATCGGCCGCATGAGCGACTCGATCACGATCACCCGCCCCGACGACTGGCATCTGCACCTGCGCGACGGCGCCGCGCTCGCGGCGGTGCTGCCGTACACGGCGCGCCAGTTCGCGCGCGCGATCGTGATGCCCAACCTGAAGCCGCCGGTGACGAGCGCGGCGCTGGCAGCCGAATACCGCCGGCGCATCCTCGCGGCGCTGCCCGAAGGCCTGGTCTTCGAGCCCTTGATGACGCTGTACCTGACGGACCGCCTGCCGCCCGACGAGATCCGCCGCGCCAGGGAAGCCGGCGTCGTCGCCGTCAAGCTCTACCCGGCCGGCGCGACGACGAACAGCGACGCCGGCGTCACCGATCTGCGCAAGACCTATCCGACCCTCGAGGCGATGCAGCGCGAAGGCCTGTTGCTGCTCGTCCACGGCGAGGTCACCGATCCCGAGGTCGACCTCTTCGACCGCGAGGCGGAGTTCATCGAGCGCGTCATGAAGCCGCTGCGGCGCGACTTCCCCGGCCTGAAGATCGTCTTCGAGCACATCACGACGCGCGAAGCCGCTGCCTATGTCGCCGAAAGCGACGCGCTGACCGCGGCGACGATCACCGCCCACCATCTGCTCTACAACCGCAACGCCATCTTCACGGGCGGCTTGCGCCCGCACTACTACTGCCTGCCGGTGTTGAAGCGCGAGGAACACCGCCGTGCGCTGGTTGCGGCGGCCACTTCGGGCAGCGCGAAGTTCTTTCTCGGCACCGACAGCGCGCCCCACGCCGCGGCGCTCAAGGAACAATCGGTCTGCGGCGCCGGCTGCTTCACCGCGCCCGCGGC
Source organism: Burkholderiales bacterium (assembly GCA_028868875.1). Taxonomy (GTDB): domain Bacteria; phylum Pseudomonadota; class Gammaproteobacteria; order Burkholderiales; family Burkholderiaceae_C; genus Rubrivivax. The sequence continues at coordinate 9,353 of JAGWTS010000161.1, forward strand.
GATCGAGATGTATGCCGAGGCTTTCGAAGCCGCGGGCGCGCTCGAGCGGCTCGAAGCCTTTGCCAGCTTCAACGGCCCCGATTTCTACGGCCTGGCGCGCAATGCGGGGCACATCACGCTGCGGCGCCAAGCCTGGGCCCTGCCCGAGACCTTGCCTTTCGGCGAGACCCTGATCAAACCTTTGCGCGGCGGCGAAACGCTCGCCTGGAGACTGGCATGACGATCGACCGCGTGATGCTGCTCATCGACGCCGACAACGTCTCGCTCGACGTGATCGAGCAAAGCGTCGAGAGGCTGCTGGCCGAACACGGGGCGCTGCACGTGCGGCGCGCCTACTGCACGGCCGAGAGCGCGCTCAAGCACCAGGGCGCGTTCAAGCGCCTGGGCATCAAGCCGATGGTCAACCTGGCGGCCGGCAAGAATTCCACCGACATCGCGCTCGCGGTCGACGCGCTCGACCTCGTCCTGGCCGAGCGCCCCGACGTCGTCGCGATCGCTTCTTCGGATTCCGATTTCGCCCCCCTCGTGAGCCGGCTGCGCGAAAAGGGCTGCCGCGTCGTCGGCTTCGGCCAGGAAGGCAAGACCGGCGACGAGACCCAGTCGGTCTACGACGCCTACACCGTGCTCGCCCACCACCGCGCAGGCGCGGCGCCGGCGAAGAAGACGGTGCGGCGCAAGGCAGCGGCAGCGCCGGCGGCGGCGGCGGCGGCGTCCGCCGGATCCCATGAGGCGGCAGCGTCCGCCGGATCCAATTCCGCGCCACCGTCTACCAGATCCAGTTCCGCGGCGGCGTCCGCCGGGTCCAATGCCCCGGCGCGGCCCGCCCGATCCAGCGCGGCGGCGTCCGACCGTGACGAAGCGGCAGCCGCCGCCGTGGCGGCGCCACGCGCACCGGCGCGCACGCCCCGATCGCCCGCGTCGACGCGGGCGCAACGCCCGCCGGCGCCCGCCACGACGGACGAAGCGCAGTCGCCGCCGGCGCGCGCGGCGGCCGCTCAACTCGCCGATCTGCCGGACAAGGTGCGGCAGATCCTGGCCGCCCTGCCCGAACTGGTGCGCGGCGAGACGATGGAGCTCAACCGCGCCGCCGAGCGCCTGCGCGACGCCGAGTTGCTCGGCAAGAAGGCGTCGTCGACCCGGCTCTTCGCCCCCTTTGCCGACCGATTCGAGCTGCTGCCGGAAAAGGGGCCGAACCGGGTGCGCCTGCGGCCGATCGCGTCTTGAAGCGCGCGGCTTCGTCCTAACATTCGAGCTTCGTGACAACCGCCGCGCCCCGCACCGGGCGCCTGCTCCCATGAAGCGAATCCTCCTGTTCGTCGCCACCAACCTCGCGGTGATGCTCGTCCTGGGCATCGTCGCGAACCTGCTCGGCGTCAACCGCTATCTCACGGCCAACGGCCTGAACCTCGGCATGCTGCTGGGCTTCGCAGCCGTCATGGGTTTCGGCGGCGCGCTCATCTCGCTGTTCATGAGCAAGCCGATGGCCAAGTGGAGCACCGGCGCCCAGGTCATCAACGATTCGCCGGACCCGACCCACCGCTGGCTCGTCGGCACGGTGCAGCAGTTCGCGGCCAAGGCCGGCATCGCCATGCCCGAGGTCGCGCTCTACGCCGGGGAGCCCAACGCCTTCGCCACGGGGGCCTTCCGCAACGCGGCGCTGGTCGCGGTCTCGACCGGGCTGCTGCAGAACATGAACCGCGAAGAGGTCGAGGCCGTGATCGGCCACGAGATCAGCCACGTCGCCAACGGCGACATGGTGACGATGACGCTGATCCAGGGTGTGATGAACACCTTCGTCGTCTTCCTCTCGCGCGTCATCGGCTGGTTCGTCGACCGTGCGCTCTCGCGCAACGACCGCGACCAGGGTCCCGGCATCGGCTACTACGTCACGACGATGGTGCTCGACCTCGTTTTCGGCCTCGTCGCCGCGGTCATCGTGGCCTGGTTCTCGCGCCACCGCGAATACCGCGCCGATGCCGGCGCCGCCGCCTTGATGGGGCGCAAGCAGCCGATGATCAACGCCCTGGCGCGCCTGGGCGGGCTCGAGCCCGGCGCCTTGCCGAACTCGATCGCGGCGATGGGCATCAGCGGCCGGCCGACCGGGCTCATGGGCCTGTTCTCGAGCCACCCGCCGATCGAAGACCGCATCCGCGCCCTGCAGCAGGCCCAGGGCTGAAGCGGCGCCGTTTCGGGCTCTCCGGCGCCGGCATCGCGGCGCATACTCGCCAGCCATGAGTTTCCCGCGCCGCATGCTCTGGGCGGCCGCCTTCATCGCCGCGGCGGCCTCGGGGGTCGGCGTCGCTCGCTGGCTGGCCCCGCGCACGATCGAACTGCCCGCCGCCCGCGGCGCTCCGCCCTCCGAAATGGCGCCGCTGCCGGCGCCGCCACTGCTGGCCCAAGCGCATTAGTGGCACCCTTGGCCGGGCTCTGCGCATGAAGTTCAAGCGGACGCCGCGGATCCGGCTCCGCCGGTCCGCTGGCGTCGCCCCCC
>JAGWTS010000162.1 GCA_028868875.1 Burkholderiales bacterium
GAACATGAAGCTGTCGGCCAGATCGCGGATCTCGGCCGGCGTCATCCGGATTCGCGGCAGGCGCGGCAGCACCCGCGCCAGTTCGTCCAGGATGTAGCGCGACAGCACGACATTCAGCCCGCCCTGGCGCCACGCGCCGACGATGCGCCCCGGAACGGCGCCCGGATAAGCCAGGCCCGACACCAGCACGTTGGTGTCGAGCACGACCCGCAATCCCGCCATCAGCGCCGCTGCCGTTCTGCCGCCAACGCAGCGTCGATCTCGGCCAGGCCTTGCTCGGCGGGCAGATCGGCATAGGCGTCGGCGATGCGCTGGCTCAGCGCATCGAAGCGCTCGCGCATGCGCCGGATGCGGGCGAACAACTCGGCATCGACCAGCGCAGCGACCGGCTTGCCATCCTTGTTGATGACGATGCTGTCGTTGCGGTACTGGACCTGGTTGAGCATCTCGCCCAGGTTCTGGCGGAAGTTCACGGCGCTGACTTCGGTGATCACGATCGGTCTATCTCATATTGATCAATATGATCATTATGCTTGAAATCAAACTCCCAGTCGAATCGAGCGCGCGCCCGCCCGCTTCACCTCGGCGCAGGGCGGCCGTCCGACGCCCTGACCTATGATCCCGCGATGCCCCCGCCGGCCGACACCCCCGAGCTGTTCCGCCACGCCAGCGCGGAGAAGGCCGCGCTGTACCGGGCGATCCTCGAAGTCTTCGCCGCCGCCAAGCGCCAGTACCGCTTGCAGCTGCGCCCCGAGGAGTTGCTGGCCGAAGCCGAATGGAATCGCGGCAGCGCGCCCTCGGCCGAAGAACTCGCCGCGGCGCTGTCCCAGCTCGTCGACTGGGGCAACCTCGAAGCCCAGCCCGACATGGCGCGGGTGACGACGCTGGCCGACTACTACCGCGCGCGCTACCTCTATCGCCTGTCGCATGGCGGCGAGGCCGTCGAAGCCGGTTTCGAGCGCTTTGCCGAGGTCCTGGCGCGCCGCGCCGAGCTGCAGACGGTGGCGCTCGAAGACATCGCGCACCGGCTGCAGGCCCTGGCCGGCCTGCTCGAGGCCGGCAGCAGCGACGTGGCCAAGCTGCACGAGACCTTGCGCGACCTCGTGCGCGTCTTCGAAGGCCTGGCCGAGAACGCCCAGGCCTTCATGGCCGGGGTCGCGCGCTCGCTCGAACTGCAGCGCGCCGACGCCACCGCAGTCGCGGCCTACAAGTCGCGCTTGATCGACTACCTCGAACGCTTCGTCGGCGACCTGGTGCGGCGCTCGGAGCCGATCGGCCACTCGATCGAAGGCTTGTCGGCGCGGATCGACCCGGTGCTGCTCGCCATCGCCGAGCGCGAGGCGCGCGACGCCGCTCCTGGCGACGACGGCCAGCGCCTGGACGAACAAGGCCGGCGCTGGCGTGCCTGGCGCGAGCGCTGGACGGGCCTGCGCGGCTGGTTCCTCGCAACCGGCCACCAGCCGCCGCAGGCCGACCTGCTGCGCGCCCGCGCCCGCTCGGCGATTCCGCAACTGCTGGCGGCGATCTCCGCGATCAACGAACGCCGCAGCGGCCGCAGCGACCGCTCGGCCGACTTCCGCGTCCTCGCCGGCTGGTTCGCCGCCTGCGACGACGACGCCCAGGCGAGGCGCCTCGCGCGCGCCGCCTTCGCCTTGAACCCGGCTCGCCATCTCGCGAGCCCGCCCGAACCCGCCGAACTGCCGCCCTCCACGCCCTGGCCCGAGGCGCCGCCGCTCACGATCCATCCGCGCCTGCGCGAGCTGGGCGAAGCCGCGCCGCGCGGCCCGCTCGCCCGGGTTCGCGTGCGCGACGCCGAACGCCTGCGCCTGGCGGCCCAGCTCGAAGAAGAATCGCGCCAGATCGAAGCCGCGCGTCGGCGCCTGGCCACGGGCAAGCCGCTGCGTTTGTCGGAGATCGGCGAACTCGACACGCCGGGCTTTCATCTGCTGCTCGGCCTGCTCGGCGAGGCCCTGGCCGAACAGTCGGGGCCCGAGGACGTGGTCGAGCGCGCCACCAGCGACGGCCTGTTCTCGATCCGCCTGCAGCCCTTGCCCGCGGGCAGCGAAGCCCGCATCGAGACGCCGCACGGCTGCTTCGGCGGGCGCGACCACTGGCTCACGATCAGCGCCGCATCGTGAAGCCACCGCGCGAGGCCGACGAGTTCCGCTTCGCGCTGCGCGCGCTGCTGATGACGCCCTTGATGGGCCGCGGCCACGAAGCCCTGCCCGCGGTGCGGCGCCAGGCTGAAGCGCTGCGCGAGTGGTTCCAACGCGAGGCCGGCTGGCCGCTTGCGGTCGAGCGCGACGGCGCCCGGCTCTACAAGCGCCCCGCCGACACCGCCGACGCGACGCGCGGCATCGAAGGCTTCGACCGCAGGCGCTGGGTCCTGCTGTGCCTGGCCTGCGCCGTGCTCGAGCGCTCGGAAGCCCAGATCAGCCTGCACCAGCTCGGCGAGCGCCTGCTTCGCGAAGCCGCGGCACCCGAGCTCGAGGCGCTGCGCTTTCGCTTTGCGCTGGACAGCCCGACCGAGCGGCGCGACCTCGTCGCGGTGTGCAAGACCTTGCTCGGCCTGGGCGTGCTCGAACGCGTGGCCGGCGACGAGCAAGGCTTCGTCGCCGGCCATGCGCAGGGCGATGCGTTGTACGACGTGCGCCGCCGCGCCCTGGCCGGCCTGCTCGCCGCGGCGCGCGGCCCCTCGACCTGGCCGGCCGAGGCCGCGCCGACGACGCTGGCCGAAAGGCTTGCCGCTCTCGTCGTCGAGCCCGCCGTCGACAGCGAGGAAGGCCGGCGCAGCGCGCTGCGCCATCGCCTGGCGCGGCGCCTGCTGGACGACCCAGTGCTCTACCTCGAAGACCTCGACGAGGCCGAACGCGCCTATTTCGCCAACCAGCGCGGCGTGATGGCGGCGCGGCTGGCCGAAGCCACGGGCCTGGGCGTCGAGCAGCGAGCCGAGGGCACGGCACTCACCGATGCCGACGCCGCGCTGAGCGATGTGGCGCTGCCGGCCGAAGGCACCGAAGCCCATGCCGCCCTGCTCATCGCCGGCTGGCTCGCCGCCCGGCTGCGTGCCGGCCAGGGCGAGACCGAGGCCGAAGAGGCCGCCGCCCACCTCGCCGCGCTGCGCGAGCGCCATGGCCGCTTCTGGCGCAAGTCGGCGCGCGAAGCCGGGAGCGAGCACGAACTGGCCGCAACCGCCCTCGCCCGCCTCGCCGAGTTGTCGCTGCTGCGCCTCGAAGGCTCGCGCGTGCTGGCGCGGCCGGCGCTGGCGCGCTACGCGGTCGAGGATTCGGCATGACCGCGCCGTGTCGCTCCCAGGCGCTTTCCCGCGATCGTGCGGCGCGCGGGAGACTCCGGTGAGTCCGCAGGCAATGCCGCGGCATCGTTCCAGCGCGGGCTGCTCGGCCGCAGGTCCTGGAGTGCAGCCGTGACCGCCACCGCCGGCCTCTTCGACGAGCCGCGCCCCGAACTGCCGCAGCCTGCGCGCACGCGCTGGCAGCCGTTGCGGCTGGGGCTGGTCGAGCTGTTCCGCTACGACAGCGAGGAATTCTGGTTCCGCGACGGCCATCTGCTGCTGCGCGGCAACAACGGCACCGGCAAGAGCAAGGTGCTGTCGCTGACGCTGCCGCTGTTGTTCGACGCCCAGCTGCGCTCGGCCCGGGTCGAGCCCGACGGCGACCCGGGCAAGCGCATGGCCTGGAACCTGCTGCTGGGCGGGGCCTACGAGCGCCGCACCGGCTACAGCTGGATCGAGTTCGGCCGTCTCGACGACGAAGGCCGCGCCCGCTTCGTGACCCTGGGCGTCGGCCTGAACGCTGCCGCGGCGCGCAGCGCGGTCGACGCCTGGTATTTCGTCGTCGACGGCGGGGCCCGCCTCGGCCAGGACCTGTGGCTGATGAGTCCGCAGCGCGTCGTCCACGGCCGCGAGCGCCTGCGCGAAGCGCTGGGAGAGGCCGGCCAGGTGTTCGAAAACGCCCAGGCCTACCGGCGCGCCGTCGACGAGAAGCTGTTCCAGCTTGGGGCCGCGCGCTATGCGGCGCTGATCGACACCCTGATCCAGCTGCGCCAGCCCCAGCTCTCGCGCCGGCCCGACGAAGCCGCGCTCTCGTCGGCGCTCAGCGAAGCCTTGCCGCCGCTGCCGCAAGACCTGCTCGCCGACGTCGCCGAAGCCCTGACCCAGCTCGAGGAAGACCGGCGCCAGCTCGAACAAACCCAGGCCTTGCTCGGCACGGTCCAGCGCTTCGAGCAGCGCTACCGCCTGTATGCCGGCATCGCGAGCCGGCGCCAGGCGCGCGGTCTGCGCCAGGCACAGACCGAATTCGACCAGGCCAGCCGCTCGCGCCACGAGGCCGCGACCCAGCTCGAACAGGCGCGCGGCGCCGAGGCCGAAGCCACGGCCCGGCGCAGCCAGGCCGAGCTGATGCTCGCCGGCGCGCGCCAGCGCCTGGACACGTTGCGCGAAGATCCGCTGAACCAGGCCGCGAACCAGCTCGAAGCGGCGCAGCACGACGCGCGCCGGCGCGAGGCCGCAGCCCAGGAAGCCCAGGCCGACGCCGGCCGTGCCGGCGACGAAAGCGCGCGCGAAACCTCGCGCCAGCAGCAGCGCGAGCGCGATGCGGACGAGGCCGCAGCCGCCCTGACCCGGCGCCGCGGCCGCACGCTTGCCGCGGCCGACGCCGCCGGCCTGCTGCGCGAAGTCGAGCCGCACCGCTTCGTCGCCGACGCGCCGGAGGCGCTGGCCGAGGCCTCGCAGCAAGCCGGCGTCTTCGACGAGGCCCAGGCCGCGCTCGCCGCCCTGCCGCAGCGCCGCCGCGGCGAACTCGCCCTCGTGCGCCAGCGCCTGGCCGCGGCCCGGGCCGCTGAACAGGAAGCCAGCCGCCAGCGCGAACGCCTGGCCGAGTTGCAGGCCGAGACCGAAGACGCTGCGGCGCGCCGCGCCGAAGCCGACGCTGCGGTCGAGACCGAGAGCGCGCGCCACCTCGAATCCTGGAGCGGGCACCTGCACGGCCTGCGCGAACTCGAGGTCGATGCCGACACCGCGCTCGCCGCGCTCGCGGATTGGTTGCCGGGCCCCGAAGGCGAGCACCCGGCGCGCGCCGCGCTGCACGCCGCCCAGAGCCGCGCCGCCTTGCGCCTGGCCCAAACCCGGCACGCGCTGCAGGCCCAGGCCGAAGCGCTCGCCGCCGAAAGCCGCGATCTGGCGGCCGAACGCAGCCGCCTCGAACGCGGCGAAGACGCGGCGCCGCCCTCCCCGGCCTGGCGCGGCGTCGACACCCGCGCCGCACGCACCGGGGCCCCGCTGTGGCAGCTCGTCGATTTCGAGCCCGGGCTGGGCGCGGCCGAGCGCGCCGGCATCGAGGCCGCGCTCGAAGCGGGCGGCCTGCTCGACGCCTGGGTCAGCCCGGGCGGCGACTGGCTGCGCGGCGCCGACGGCCAACCCTGGGTCGACGCCCAATGGTTGGCGCGGCGCCCGGTGCCCGGCCCGAGCCTGTTGCGCTGGCTCCATGCCTCGCCCGCTGCGGGCGCGGTGCCGGCGGCCGCTGTGCGGGCGCTGCTGGCCGGCGTCGCCGGCGCCGACAGCGACCCGCCTGAAGCCGAGGCCTGGATCGCTGCCGACGGCCGCTTCCGGCTGGCCGGGCTTGCCGGCACCGGCCGCTTGGGCGAAGCACGCTTCATCGGCCACGCCGCTCGCGCTGCCGCGCGGGCCAGGCGGCTCGCCGAAATCGCCTTGCGCGAAGCCGAAATCGCCGCCGCGCTGGCCGGGATCGAGAGCCAGCGACTCGCGGCCGATGGCGCCGAGGCGCGCATGGCCGGCGAATGGCAAGGCGCGCCTTCGGAGCAGGCCTGGCGCGCGGCGCATGTCCATGTCGCGGCCTGCGCGCGCGAACTCGATGCCTTGCGCCGCCGCTGCGGCGAGGCCGAGCAGCGCTGGCGCGGCGCCGAAGCAGCGGCCGATGCGGCGCGCGCGGCGCTGGCTGCCGACGCCGCCGACCTGCGCCTGCCGCGCGACGCTCCCGGGCTCGAGCGGGTCGACGAACAGCTTTTGGCGCTCGCCGCCGCGGTGCACGAACTCGGCACCGCGGTGCGCGGGGCGGCCAGCGCCCTGGTCGAGCTCGCACGCCAGCGCGAGCGCAGCGAAGAAGCCCGGGCGCGGCTCGCCGAACGCGAACGCCAGCTCGAACTCCGACGCCTCGAACACGAGCAGGCGCGCACGCGGCTGGCGGCGCTGGAATCGGCCCACGGCGACGACGTGCTCGAGCTGAAACGCCGCATCGCCCGCACCCGCGCCCTCGTCGAGCGCGTCGCGGCGGCGGCGCGCAGGCACGACGACGCCTTGCGCGATGCCGCCGCCGCGCGCGCCCGCGCTGAACAACGAAGCAGCGATGGCGATGCCGCTTTCGCCCAGCGCGGCCAGGCGCGGGCGGCCCAGGTCGAGCGCTGGCAGGCTTTCGTCGCCACCGGGCTGCTCGCCTCGGGGCTGGCCGGGACCGAGGCCGCACCCGAGATCCCCGACGCGCAGGGCGCCTGGACGATCGAACCCGCCCTCGCGCTGGCCCGGCGCGCCGAACAGCTGCTGGCCGCGCTCGACGACGGCGACGAACGCTGGAAGCGGGTCCAGGGCCAGGTCTCGGAAGACCTGACCGAGCTGCAGCGCGCGCTCGGTGCGCTCGGCCACCAGGCGGCGTCGGAGCTGAACGACTTCGGCTTCGCGGTCCACGTGCTGTGGCAGCAGCAGGCCGAGCGCCCCGAGCGCGTCGCCACCCTGCTCGCCGGCGAAGTCGCGGAGCGCCAGGCGCTGCTGTCGGCGCGCGAGCGCGAGGTCCTCGAAAACCACCTCCAGGCCGAGATCGCGAGCCAGATCCAGCGCCTGATGCGCGCCGCCGAGCTGCAGCTGCAAGCCGTCAACACCGAGTTGCACAAGCGCCCGACCAGCACCGGCGTGCGCTTCCGGCTGCAATGGCTGGCGCTGGCCGAAGCCGACGGCGCGCCCGCCGGCCTGGACGCCGCGCGCGAGCGCCTGGTCTCCACCCGGGCCGAGCTCTGGAGTGCCGAAGACCGGCGCCTCGTCGGCCGCATGCTGCAGCAGCGCATCCAGGACCAGCGCCGCAGCGCCGAAGCCGCGGTCGACGCCGAAGGCACGCTGCTGGAGCAACTCGCCGCCGCGCTCGACTACCGGCGCTGGCACCGCTTTCGCGTCGAACGCCTGCAGGACGGCCAGTGGCGCAAGCTCTCGGGGCCGGCCTCGAGCGGCGAACGCGCGCTCGGCCTCACGGTGCCGCTGTTCGCCGCGATCGCCAGCTTTTACCGCGAAAGCCCGCTCGCACCGCGACTGATGATGCTCGACGAGGCCTTCGCCGGCATCGACGACGCAGCGCGTGCCCATTGCATGGGGCTGGTGCATGAGTTCGACCTCGACTTCGTCATCACCAGCGAACGCGAATGGGGCTGCTATGCCACCCTGCCCGGGGTCGCGATCTGCCAGCTGCAAAGGCGCGAAGGCATCGACGCCGTCTTCGTCTCGCGCTGGCATTGGGACGGCGCGGCGCGCCGGCGCGAGGCCGACCCCGAGCGGCGCTTTCCGGTGGCGGAGGCGGTCTGAGGCCGATGAACGACGAACGGCTGCAAGGCTTGCTCGGCGGCGCCGAACTCGCCGCGTTGCGCGCCCGGCTGCGCGCGGCTTATGAGCGCGTGGCAGTGAACGAAACCCCGTCGGCGCTGCGCCTGGCGCGGCTGACTGCGGCCGAACGCGATGCACTGGCGGCGCTATCGGGCAGGCCGCCGCGCGCCGCGGCTTCGATCGAAGTCGACCCGGTAGCCGTCGGCGCGCGCCTGGCCGGCGCCGGGCTCGCGCGCGACCTGCGCGATGCGCTCGAGAGGCTGGACGGGCCGATCCGCGCCGTCGCCGCCGAGCGCAGCGCCAGACAGGCGGCCTGGACGGCCCTGGCGCGAGACGAGCCGAATGCACTGCTGCGCGACTGGCTCGGCGAGACCCCGAACCGGGGTCTGCTCAAACGCCTGGCCGGGGCGGACCCCGAAGCCGCCGCAGGCTTGCTGGAACAGGCGCGACGCGTCCTCGGGCTGTTGCCGGCGCCGGGTTGGCCACGCTCGCGACTGGCCGCGCAAGCGCTGGGCGACGCCCATGCGCTCGATGACGGCGCCCCGGCCGCCACCTTGGTCCTGGCCGCGTTGCGCCAGGCGCGTGCGCCGCAAGCCGAAGAGGGCGACGAGGACCGGCGCGCGCGCTGGGCCGCCGTCGGCGTCAGCGTCAACGAGCTGGCGCGCCCGGCGCTGACGCTGAACCTGCCCGCCGCCGACGGCGTTCCGGCCTATTGGTCGCTGCGCCGTCTGTTGCGGGATGCGCCGCCTTGGGCCGTTCGGGGCCGCGACGTTTTCGTCTGCGAGAACCCGAACCTGGTGGCCATGGTCGCCGACCAACTCGGCCCGCTCTCGGCCCCGCTGGTCTGCACCGACGGCATGCCGGCCGCGGCGCAACGGCTGCTGCTGGCCCAGCTCGCGGACAGCGGCGCGCGCCTGCATTACCACGGCGATTTCGACTGGGCCGGCCTCTCGATTGCCAACCTCGTGTTGCGCGAACTCGCGGCGCAGGCCTGGCGCATGGAGGCGGGCGACTACGAGCAGGCCTTGTCGCGCCATGGCGGCCTGGCGGCGACGCTGGCCGGCACGCCGGTCGAGGCCTCGTGGTCGACCGAGCTCGGAGCGGCGATGCAGGCCACGGGCCGGGCGCTGCCGGAAGAAGCGGTGGCGGAGGACTTGTTCGACGATCTGCGCTGCGCCTGAGGTCCGCGCGCGGACGCCGGTTGGCGACGCAGCGAGGCGCCGATCAGCGCGCGGGCAATCGCGGACGCCATCGGCGCGCAAGCGACGGCACCTCCTGCGCGCGAGAGACGACACATCCTCCGCGCGAGCGACGGCCGATCCTGCGCGAAAGCGACGCCCCATCCCGAGCGACAGCGCCAGCCCATGCCGCGCGACGGTGACGGCGCTTCCGCGCGAAACGGCGACCCCTGCCGCGCGAGGCGGCAGCCGCTTCGACGCGAGAATCGAGGCGCCCGCCGCAGCCCCCACCCACCGCCATGCCTTCACGCCGCCCCCGCACCGCCTCGAAAGCCCGCAAGACCGCAGCCGCCGCCACCAAGGCCCCGGGCCGCAGTCCGGCCGAGCCCCGGTTGTCGCGCACGCGCCGGCCCGCGGACGTGGCCACCGCCGACTGGCAGGCCGCGCTGCGACGCCAGTTCGGCCGCGAACAGGGTTTCGGCCTCGCCAACCTGGGCGCTGAGCCGGTGTTCTCCGACTTCCGCGTCGACAACCCCGCCAGCGGCACCCATTACCGGGTGTCGATCCGCGGCGCAGCGCCCGGGCAGAACTTCTGCTCCTGCCCCGACTTCGCGACCAACGATCTCGGCACCTGCAAGCACATCGAATTCACGCTCGCCCGGCTCGAATCGCGGCGCGGCGGCAAGGCGGCGCTGGCCGCGGGGTTCCTGCCGCGCTACAGCGAGGTCTGGGTCGACTACGCCGGCCTGCGCCGCTTGCGCTTTCGCCCCGGCAGCGATTGCCCGGACGGACTGCTCAAACACGCCGCGAAACTGTTCGACCGCAGCGCCGGCTGGGCCCTGCCTTGGGATCGCCTGGACGCGCTCGAAGCCTTCGTGGCCGCCGCCGCCCGCGCCGGCCACGAGTTGCGCATTCGCGACGATGCCTGGACGCTCGCCGCACAGATCCGCGACGGCGCGCGCCGGCAAGAGGCCCTGGGCGCGGCCTACCCGAAAGGCGCGAAGGACAAGGCCTTGGCCAAGCTGTTGAAGGTGCCGCTGTATGCCTACCAGGCCGAAGGCGCGCTCTTCGCGGCGCGCGCCGGCCGCGCCTTGATCGGCGACGAGATGGGTCTGGGCAAGACCATCCAGGCGGTGGCTGCGGCCGAGTTGTTCGCGCGCCATTTCGGCGTTCGGCGCGTGCTCGTCGTCTGCCCGACTTCGCTCAAGCACCAGTGGAAGAACGAGTTCGAGCGCTTCTCGACGCGCGAAGCCCAGGTCGTCGGCGGCCTGCGTCCGGCGCGCGAGCAACAGTACCGGGCCGAGACCTTCTGCCGCATCGTCAACTATGAATCCCTGGCGCGCGACGCCGACCTGATCGCCGCCTGGGCGCCCGATCTCGTCATCGCCGACGAAGCCCAGCGCATCAAGAACTGGAACACCATCGCCGCGCGCGCGCTCAAGCGCATCTCCTGCCCCTATGCCCTGGTGCTCACCGGCACGCCGCTGGAGAACCGGCTCGAGGAGTTGATCTCGATCGTCCAGTTCGTCGACCAGCACCGCCTGGGGCCGACCTGGCGCCTGCTCGACGAGCACCAGTTGCGTGACGAAGCCGGGCGCGTCATCGGCTACCGCGGGCTCGACCGCATCGGCGAGACGCTGAAGCCGGTGATGCTGCGCCGGCGCAAGGCCGAGGTGCTGACGCAATTGCCCGAGCGCGTCGACCAGCGCCTCTTCGTGCCGCTGACGCCGGAGCAGCGCCTGCACCACGACGAGAATGGCGCCGTCGTCACGCGCATCGTCCAGCGCTGGCGCCACAGCGGCTACCTCTCCGACACCGACCAGCGCCGCCTGCAATGCGCCTTGCAGAACATGAGGATGGCCTGCAACAGCACCTGGCTGCTCGACCACGAGAGCGATCACGGCCACAAGGTCGACGAGCTGATGACGCTGCTCGACGAGCTGTTCGAAACGCCCGATGCCAAGGCCGTGGTCTTCAGCCAATGGCTGGGCACGCACGAACTGATCGAACGCCGACTGGCCGCGCGCCACTGGGGCCATGTGCGCTTCAGCGGCAGCGTGCCGGGCGAGCAGCGCGGCGCCCTGGTCGCACGCTTCAACGACGACCCCGAGTGCCGGCTATTCCTGTCCACCGATGCCGGCGGCGTCGGTCTCAACCTGCAGCATGCGGCTGCGGTGGTCGTGAACATGGACCTGCCGTGGAACCCCGCCGTGCTCGAACAGCGCATCGGCCGCGTCCATCGCATGGGCCAGCGCCGCGGCGTTCAGGTCGTCAATTTCGTGGCCCAGGGCAGCATCGAGGAAGGCATGCTCTCGGTGCTGGCGTTCAAGAAGTCGCTGTTCGCCGGTGTGCTCGACGCCGGCGAACGCGAGGTGTTCCTGCAGGGAACGCGGTTATCGAAGTTCATGGAAAGCGTCGAGCAGGTGGCGGGCGCGATGGGCGAAGCCGAGGCCGACCCGGCGCCCGAGCCGTCCGCGGCGCAAGCGGCTGGCGAGGTGGATTCGCCCGTACCGGCACACACCGCTGCAGTCGCGAAGGCCGAGCCCGCCGTTGAAGCCGGCTCGGACGCGGCAAAGGACCCGGGCGCTGCGGCGCCCCGCAATGAAGGCCGGGACTTGCCGGCCGCGCCGGCGCCGGGCGCTGCGACCTCGAACGCAGACGACCCCTGGGCGGCGATCCTCGAAGCCGGCGCCGCCTTGCTCCAAGGCCTGGCGGCGGCGCGTGCCGGTGCCCAGGGAGCAGCGCCGATCGCGATCGAACGCGACCCGGCCAAGGGCCAGGCCAGCCTGCGCCTGCCCCTGCCCGATCCGGCCGTGCTGCAGCGCCTGGCGAAAGCCTTCGAGCCCTGGCTGCGCTGAGGCCCCGCGCCCGTCGCACCCGCGCGCGCTTCAGAACCCTTCTTCGACCAGCTCGGCCGCACGGATCAAGGCGCGCGCCTTGGCCTCGGTCTCTTTCCATTCGAGCTCGGGCACCGAATCGGCGACGATGCCCGCCGCGGCCTGCACGTACAGCGTGTTGTTGCGCACGATGCCGGTGCGGAT
>JAGWTS010000539.1 GCA_028868875.1 Burkholderiales bacterium
GCGCGACAGGTGGATCATGCGCGCGGCGACGATCTTCAGGCCGGCGCCTTCGAAGCGGGCGTAGATCTGGCCGATCACGTTCTTCGCCACGGCGTCGGGCTTGATGATCGACAGGGTACGTTCGGTGGCCATGATGAATCTCTCTCCTGGTACTGGGGCTTGGCAAAGCCCACGATTCTACCGGCCGCGGCCTCGGCGGCCACCGCCCCCACCACCGCCTGCGCCGCCCCCGCCGCGATTGCCGCCGGCCTTGCGCAGGAAGGCGTCGCCGCCGATGTAGCCGACCGAGGTCTGCATCGGGTCGGGCTGGCGCGGACCGTCGCCGCCCTTCTTCGGGCGGCGCGCGCCGCCACCGCCACCGCCAACATTGCCGCGCGGCTTCTGGGCAAAGCGCTTGTCGTAGGTCTGCTGCAGCGGGTTCGGGATCGGCCCGTCCTCGGGGATGTCGCGCTGCGGCTGGCGGTCGCGCTGCAGCGCGCGCTTGTCGTAGGTCTGCTGCAGCGGGTTCGGGATCGGCCCGTCTTCGGGCATCTCGCGGCGCAGGGCCCGTTCCTGATGGAACGCGCGCTTGTCGAAGGTCTGCTGCAGCGGGTTCGGGATCGCACCGCCCTCGACCGCATCGGGGCGCGGGCCGCGGCCGCGCTGCTTGTTGTTGCCGCCGATCCCGACGTTGCCGTAGTTGTTGCCGCTGTTGCCGCTGTTGCGCCTGCGCGATTTGTCGTTCTCGCGCTGGGGTCCGCGATCCGGGCCGCGCTCGGCCGGACGCTCCTGACGCTCGACACCGCTCCCGGCGATGCGGCGCAGCGCGCGCACGTCGTGGTCGTCGAGGTCGGTCCAGACGCCGCGCTTGAGGCCGCGCGGCAGGACGACCGATCCGTAGCGGATCCGGATGAGCCGGCTCACCGCATGGCCCGCGGCCTCGAACAGGCGCCGCACCTCGCGGTTGCGGCCTTCGGTGATGACGCAGCGGTACCAGTGGTTGACGCCTTCGCCGCCGCCGTCCTCGATGCTCTTGAAGGCACAGCGCTGGCCGTCGATCTCGACGCCTTCGAGCAGCGTGGCGCGCGCGGCCTCGTCGAGCACGCCGAGCGAGCGCACCGCGTATTCGCGTTCGACACCGAAACGCGGGTGCATCAGCTGGTTGGCCAACTCGCCCGAGTTCGTGAACAGCAACAGGCCTTCGGTGTTGATGTCGAGCCGGCCCACCGACTGCCACTTGCCCTGCGGCAGGCGCGGCAGGCGCCGGAACACGGTCGGGCGCTGCTGCGGGTCGTCGTGGGTGACGACCTCGCCCGCCGGCTTGTGATACGCGAGCACGCGCGGCGGCGGCGGCGCCACGCGCACGCGCACCGGCTTGCCGCCGACGCTGATGCGGTCGCCGAACGAGATGCGCTGGCCGATGTGGGCCGGCTCGCCGTTCACCGTGATGCGGCCTTCGACGATCATCTGCTCCATGTCGCGCCGCGAGCCCACGCCAGCCTGCGCCAGCACCTTGTGCAGCTTGGGCGCATCCGGGTCGGCCGCGAGCACGCGCTTGGGCACGGGCAGCGGCTCGTCGGGAGACGGTTCGGCATCGAAGGCGCCCGAGAGGACCTGGGCGAACACTTCGCCCACGTCGGGCGCGGGCAGGCGCGGCACAGCCATCGCGTCGGCAGCGGCGGGCTCGATGCCCTCGCCCTCCGCCGCGCCTTCGGCCGCGTCCGTTTCGCCCTCCGTTCCGGCCACGGCGCCAGCCTGCTCCGGACGCGGACCCCGGTCACCGCCGCGACGTCCGCGGCGTCGGTTCCGGCCGCGACGCGGGCCGCCTTCGCGCTCTTGCGATGGCGGCGTGGCTCCGTCCGCGCCCTCCGGCGATCGCGCGGCTCCGCCCTCGCCTTCCATCGATCGCGAGGCAGCGTCTGCGCCTTCCGACGATCGCGCGGCAGCGGCGCCGCCGCCCATCGCCCGCGCGGCTGCGTCCGCGTCCAGGGGCCATCGCGCGGAGCTCTCTGCGCCCTCGTGTCGTGCCCGTGCTGGCGGCGCCGGCTCGGCTCCATCCGTGCCGTCGCGCGCTGGCGCGGACGGGGCCGGTGGAGCCGCGCGCTGCGCTGCGCTTTCGTGGCCGCCTCGCGCGCCGCCATGGTCCGCGATCTGGGCGGGGCCGGCATCCGGTCGGGCGTGGCGGGTATCGGTCCTCGGTGACTCGGTGGCCGCCGCGCTCGCCACGGCGGCATCCGGCTGCGCCTCGGCGCGTGGCGGCCGCGCCCGACGGGGCGGCCGCGGGGCCGCATCGGCGGCGCTGGGCTGGGCTTGCGGCTGCGGCGTGGCTGCGTGGGACGTCGGTGCGGGAGCCGCC
>JAGWTS010000163.1 GCA_028868875.1 Burkholderiales bacterium
CAGCACCACTCCCGGGGTCACCCCAAGGCCGACGTGAACGACTCGGCCGGCGCCGGCCGAGCCTGAGCGCCCCTCCCGTGGCCCGCCAACTGCGAACCCTGCTTTTCTCGACGCTGTACCCGAGCGAGGTGCGGCCGATCCACGGCGTCTTCGTCGAGAACCGGCTGCGCGAGCTGCTCGCGTCCGGCGCGGTGGAAACGAGGGTCATGGCCCCCGTGCCCTGGTTTCCGTCGCGCCATCGGCGCTGGGGCGAATACGCCCGCTTCGCGGGCGTGGCGCCGCGCGAGACGCGCCATGGCATCGAGGTGCTGCACCCGCGCTACCCGCTGATCCCCAAGGTCGGCATGACGATCGCGCCGGCGCTGCTCGCGCTGGCCTGTGTCGGACCGCTGCGCCGGCTGATCGCCGGCGGCTTCGACTTCGACCTCATCGACGCCCACTACTTCTATCCCGACGGCGTGGCCGCGGCCTGGCTCGCGCGCCGCTTCGGCAAGCCGCTGGTGATCACGGCGCGCGGCAGCGACGTCAACCTGATCGGCGAGTACGCGCTGGCACGGCGCCAGATGCGCTGGGCCGCCGGGCGCGCCGGCGCCTGCATCGGAGTGTCGCAGGCGCTGGCCGACCGCATGGCCGCGCTCGGCGTGCCGGCCGACAAGCTGCTGGTGCTGCGCAACGGCGTCGACCTCGAGCGCTTCCGGCCGCTGGACCGAAGCGATGCGCGGCGCCGCATCGGCCTCGATGCCAGCCCCTTGCTGCTCTCGGTCGGCAACCTGATCCCGCTCAAGGGCCACGACCTGTGCATCGAGGCCCTGGCCGCGCTGCTGCCGGAGCATCCCGGAGCGGCGCTCGCCATCGTCGGCGCCGGGCCGCTGGCGCCGGCGCTGCGCGCGCAGGCCGAGCGCCTGGGCATCGCGCAGCGCGTGCACCTCATCGGCGGCGTGGCCCAGATCGAACTGGCCGCCTGGTACAGCGCCTGCGACCTGCTGCTGCTGGCCTCGAGCCGCGAGGGCTGGCCCAACGTGCTGCTCGAAGCCATGGCCTGCGGCGCGCCGGTCGTCGCCACCGCGGTCGGCGGCGTGCCGGAGATCGTCGGCGACGAGTCCTGCGGCCGCCTCGTGCGGCAGCGCGACGCCCGGACCCTGGCTTCGACGCTGCGCCAAACACTCGCCGCCGGCATCGACCGCGCCGACGTGCGCCGCTACGCCGAGGGCTTCGGCTGGGCCCCGACGACGCAGGCCCAGCTCGACCTCTTCAACCGCCTGGCCCGCGCCGCGCAAGCGCCGCGGTCCGCGCCCAACCCATCGGGGATGCCGCATGCGTGACATCGCGCTCACGCTGATCGTCGTGGTCGGCTTGTTCTTCGCGCTTCGCCGGACCTGGGTCGGCGTGCTGCTGTGGACCTGGCTCAGCATCATGAACCCGCAGCGGCTGACCTACGGCTTCGCGTTCAGCGCGCCCTTCGCCTACGCCACCGCGCTCATCACGCTGATCTCGATTCCCTTCAACAAGAAGGACCTGCGCCTGCCCCTCGATCCGTTCGTGGTGCTGCTGCCGCTGCTCATGATCTGGATGTGCGTGACGACGGTTTTCGCGCTCGACCAGGCAGGCTCGATCCCGCTGCTGATCCGGTCGCTGAAGATCGACCTGATGGTGCTGGTCGCGGTCGCGGCGATCCGCAGCCGCAAGCAGATCGAGCTGTTCATCTGGGTCAACGCGCTGTCGATCGCCTTTTACGGCGTCAAGGGCGGGATCTTCACGATCGCCACCGGCGGCGGCATGCATGTCTGGGGACCGGACGACAGCTTCATCCAGGGCAACAACGAACTCGGCCTGGCCTGCGTGCTGACGATCCCGCTGCTGAACTACCTGCGCGTGGTCGAACGCCGGGCCTGGATGCGCACCGCGCTGATGGCCGTGATGGTGCTGACCGCGCTCGCCGCGCTCGGCTCGCAATCGCGCGGGGCGCTGCTCGCCATCGGCGCGATGGCGCTGATGCTGATCCTGCGCTCGCGCCGCAAGGTGATGGGAACGCTGGTCGTCGCGGTCACGGGCGTGCTGCTCGTGGCCTTCATGCCGGCTTCCTGGGAAGCGCGCATGCACACGATCGACACCTACCAGCAGGACGCCAGCGCGATGGGCCGCATCAACGCCTGGTGGATGTGCTTCCACCTCGCCAACGACCGCTTCCTCGGCGGCGGCTTCAGCTCGTACGACGCCGCGACCTTCGCCAAGTACGCCCCCAACCCGCATGACATCCACGCCGCCCACAGCATCTACTTCCAGATGCTGGGCGAACACGGCTATGTCGGCCTGGCGCTCTTCCTGATTCTCGGCGCGTACAGCTTCCTCACCGCCGGCAAAATCCGCAGGCAGACCAAGAAGCAGCCCGAAGGGCAATGGGCCTTCGAGTTGAGCAGCATGATTCAGGTCTCGATGGTCGGCTTCGCCGTCGGCGGCGCCTTCCTCAGCCTGGCCTATTTCGACCTGCCCTACAACGTGCTCGTCGCGCTCGTGGCCTGCAAGTACTGGCTCGCCGAGAAGCGCTGGGAGACCGAGCCCGAAGGCGCCTTCGGCTCGGGCGCGCCGCTGGGCAGGCTGCCGAAGCCGGTGCCGGCTGCCGGAGCGCGCCGGTGATCGGCTGGCTGGCGCGCCGGCTCTCTCCGGCCGGGGCTGGCGCGCGCCTGTCGGTGCTCATCCTGCACCGGGTGCAGCCCGAGCCCGATGCGCTGTTTCCGGGCGAGATCGACGCCCGCTTCTTCGACGCCTTGTGCGGCTGGCTGCCACGCTGGTTCAGGGTGTTGCCGCTGGCCGAAGCCGTGCAGCGCCTGCGCGAAGGCAGCCTGCCCGCGGCCGCGCTCAGCATCAGCTTCGACGACGGCTACGCCGACAACCACGACGTGGCCTTGCCGATCCTGAAGCGCCATGGCCTGGCCGCCACCTGCTTCGTTGCCACCGGATTTCTCGACGGCGGCCTCATGTGGAACGACCGCGTGATCGAGTCGCTGCGCCGCACCCCGCAGGAGCGCATCGACCTCGGCGCCCTCGGCGTGGCGAACGCGCAGAAGCTGCCCTTGACGACGCCGGCCGAGCGCCGCCAGGCGATCGACCGCGTGCTCGGCGCCTTCAAGTACCTGGAGCAGGCGGCGCGCGACGCCGCCGTGCAAGCCCTGGTGCGCGCCTGCGGCGCAGCCCTGCCCGGCGACTTGATGATGCGATCGAGCCAGGTGCGCGCGCTCGCCGCGGGCGGCATGGACATCGGCGCGCACACCATCAGCCACCCGATCCTGGCGCGCCTGGATGCGGGCCGGGCCGAGGCCGAGATGCGCGGCGGGCGCGACGCGTTGCAGGCGCTGATCGACGCCCCGGTGCCGCTGTTCGCCTACCCGAATGGCCGCCCCGGAAGCGACTACCTGCCCGAGCATGTGCGGCTGGCGCGCGAGATCGGATTCGAGGCCGCGGTGAGCACGAGTTGGGGCGTGACGACACGCGCCGACGACCCGTTCCAGATCCGCCGCTTCACGCCCTGGGATCGCAGCCGCGTCCGCTTCGGGGCGCGGCTGCTCGCCAACCTGCGCCACGCCGGCGGTTGAGCGCCGGAGGCCAGAAGCCTGCGCCGATCAGCCCTCGAAGCGCCAGTCGGGCGCGTGGGCGCGCAGCCACTGCTCGAGCATCATCAGGATCCAGACCATCTCGCCGTAGTAGCCCGGGTGCGCGGGCAGATGGTGCGCAAGCAACTCGTCGATGAAGGCGCGGCGCACGAGACCGCGCTCGGCAAGCCCGCGGAGCGAATCGGACGCCAGCTCGCGCAGGCCCGCGTGCGACACCGCCCAGACGCCGAACGGCAGGCCGAAGCCGTGCTTCTTCTTCGTGATGATCTCGTCGGGCAGGAAGCCGCGCAGCGCTTCCTTGAAGAACCAGCGCAGCTTCAGCCCCTTGAGCTTGTACGAGGTGGCAAGCGAGGTCGAGAAGTCGACCAGTTCCTGGTCGAGCAGCGGATAGGCCACCGAGACGCCCGCCAGTTCGGCGCTGGCGCGCACCTTGGGCAGGTCGTTCTCGGCCAGCGTGTAGCGCCAGTCGAAGGCCAGCATGCGGTTGACGAAACTGGCGCCGGCGCTCTGCTGCCACACCTCGCGCTGCTGGCGCAGCGGGTCTTCGCGGTCCACCCGCGCCAGGAAGGCCGGCGTCAGCACTTCGTTCACCCCGAGGCGGTCGAGCAGGTTGTAGCTCTGGAAGCGGTCGGGCATCGCGACGCTGGCCTGGCGCACGTAGCTCGCCCCCTTGCGCAGCAGCGGCAGGCGGTCGAAGCCGCCGCCGGCGCGACTCATCGGTTCGAGCAGGCCCGAGCGCAGGCCGGCGGGAAGCGCCTGGTAGGCATCGAACACGCGCTGCTTGGCATAGCGCGTGTTGCCGCCGAAGAGCTCGTCGCCGCCGTCGCCGGCGAGCAGCCGAGTGACGCCGTCCTCGCGCGCGCGGGCGGCGCAGCAATAGGCCGGCAGGGCCGATGAATTGCCGAAAGGCTGGTCCAGGTGCGCCGCCATCGCCGGGATGCCGCGCACCAGGTCGTCGGGGGTGACGTAGTACTCGTGGTGGTCGCAGCCGAAGCGGCGCGCGGCGATGCGCGCGAACTCCATCTCGTCGTAGCCCTGGGCGTCGAAGCCGATCGAATAGGTGGCCGCCGGCTTGCCCGTGACCTCGCCGATCATGCCCGCGACGGTCGAGCTGTCGGTGCCGCCGCTGAGAAAGCAGGCCGGCTTGCTGCCGTCGAGCCCGCGCCGCACCGCATCGGCGAGCAGGCGGCGGAACTCGTCGCGCAGCGCCGCGAACGAGGCCGAGCGCTTCTCGTCGAAGCGCGGCGTCCAAAAGGGCTTGACGTCGAGCCGGCCGGCCTCGGCGCGCGCGAGGTGCCCCGGCGGCAGGCGGTGCACGCCTTCGAAGACGGTCCGCGGCGAAGGAATGGCGTGGAAGTACAGGTAGTCGTACAGGGCCTGGAGGTCGAGCCGGGGTCGTCGCGGGGCCAGTTCGTCGGCGCGCGCCGACCAGCTCAGCCGCCCTTCGTCGAAGCGCCAGCACAGGCTGCGCGTGGCGAAGCGGTCGACGGCCAGTAGTGCACGGTCGCCGCTGCCGGCCGCGAGCGCGAAATGCCCCCGGGCGGAGGCCGCTGCGCGCAAGGCCTCTACTTCGGGCAGGCCGACGATCCGGCTCCAGGACGCCAGCGGGCCTTCGGCCTGTTCGGCGCGCGCCAGTTCCGGATCCGCGAATCGGGGCGACCCAACGGCCAGGGGAAGAGGCGGCTGCGATGAGGGCATGGCGGGAGGCGTGGGCCGGGGTGTCTGCAAAGCCGCGTATTGTCGGCCACGCCGCGCCGTGCGGACCGGCGAAGAGTTCACGCCGCGGCGGCGTCTGGCACACTCGGCGCGCCCTCGCGGGCGTCGCGCCCCTGGAGGCCCGGAAACCGACACGGCGAACTGAAAATGATCCGGCGCAGAAGCCTTCTCGAACTCGCGACCCTGTCGCTGGGAACCTCAACGGGCGCGAGGGCCGCCGGCAGCTACGCCCAAGCGCCGGCCTCCCAGGCACTGCCCAGCGCGGCATCGGACGCCAGCTGCAGCTTCAGCCTCGTGGCCCCGGCACGCGGGCGCCTGCCGTTCGCGCTGGGCTTCGCCTTCAAGCCGGGCGAGATTCCGGCCGGTGCCGGCGTCCTCGCCCAGGGGCTGCGGCTGCAGGCTTCGGTGCTCAATCGCTGGCAGGACGGTTCGATCAAGTTCGCGTTGCTCGCCGGCACGGCCGAACTCGAGGCTGCAGTGCCCCTCGTGGTGCAACTCGGGCCCGGCACGGCGCAGCCCGGTGCGGCCGGCCCGGGCAGCGACGTACTGGTGCGCAGCCGCTTGCATGCCCGCGTCGACTGCGGCGGCTTCGGCGCCGTCGAATGGTCGGGCGCGGACTGGAACGCCCCGTTCCAGACCTGGGCCAGCGGCCCTGAGATGGCGTCCTGGATCTACCGCAAGCCGGTCGGCGACGACCCCTTCCTGGTGGCCTGGCTGGAGCTGCGGTTGTGGGCCCAGGGCGAAGTGGAAGTGCTGCCCTGGATCGAGAACGGCTACCTGAAGCGGCCGCATGCGACGAGCAAGCGCGCGCTCTACCGCTTTTCGCTCGACGGCCGCGAGCGCTTCAGCCGCGAGGTCGACCTGCCGGCGCGCTGCCGCACGGTGCTGATCTCGGGCAGCGCCCTGGCCCATTGGAAGCAAGAGGACCCCGGGGTGGTCGCGATGCAGGACGGCCTGCATCTGCAATCGACTCGGCTCGTGCCATCGTACCGGGCCCGCGTGGCCGCCGGTGCCGCCGTGGTGCGCGCGCTGCCCGAACGCTACGAGCCGCTCCAGCAGGGGGGCTATTCGCCGACGATGGGCGACGGCGGCTACCAGCCGGCGATCGGGCTGCTGCCGCTGTGGGACGTGCTGTTCCTGACCTGCAGCGACCGCGTGCGCGCGCTGCAGGCGCTGCAGCGCAACGCCTTCAGCGCCGGGCGCTACGCGATCCACCGCCGCGACGAGGCAACGAACCGGCCGCTGCGATTCAGCCGCCACCCGCACCTGAGCACCGACTCGAGCAGCACCGGCGAACTGGTGCCGCCGGCCAGCGGCACGGCGGCCGCACCGGGCGGCTGGGACCTTGCGCACCATCCCTCGATCGGCTACCTGGCCTACCTGGCGACGGCGCGCTCGTACTTCCTCGAAGAACTGCAGTTCGCGGCGACCGAGAACTACCTCTACCAGGTGGACGACCTGCGGCGCTTCGCGCAAGGGGTGTTTCTGTCCGCCTCGGGCGCGGCGACGACACGCGGCGCGGCCTGGGCCAACCGCACGCTGCTGCAGGCCGCAAGCGCGACGCCGGACGGCGACGCCCTTCACGCGGAATTCGTCGCCTCGCTCGAAGCCAACATCCGCTTCAACCACGGCACCTACGTCGCACAGCCGAACAACCCCTTCGGCATCGTCGCGCCGTACGCGTATTCGTACGACAAGCCGGGCGGCCCGATCGTCCATGAAGCGGCCTGGCAGCAGGATTTCTACACCGCGGCCTTCGGCTACATGCAGGCGGCCGAGCCGCCGATCTCGCGCAAAGCCCGCGCCAGGCTGGCCGAGTTCTTCGCCTGGAAGGCACGCAGCATCATCGGCCGCCTGGGCGGCACCGAAGCCAGCGAATGGCTGTATGCCGACGCGGCGGTCTACCTCTTCGTCGTCGCGCCCGATGGCCCGGCCGACTGGGCGCGGGGAACCGGGCCCTGGGCCAGGGACTGGGGCGCGCTCTACCGCGCGACCTTCGGCCACGCCAATCCCGGCGTCGACCCCGGCGAACTGCGCGGTGGCTACTTCCCGAACGGCAGCAGCTATTGGGGCAACCTGCTGCCGGCGATCTGCTACGCGGTGGACCACGGCGTTCCGGGCGCGGCCGCAGCGCATGCGCGGCTGAGCGGCGCGGCCAACTGGCCGCAGTTGCTGGCCAGCTTCGACGAGATCCCGATCTGGGGCCTGCGCTGTGCCGGACCCGACGCGAAAGCGGGGCCGCAATGAAGCGTGAAGCAGCCAGCGACCGGGCGTGCGCCTCGCGCCGCGACTTCCTGCACCGCGCCGCCGCGCCGCTGGCCGCTGCGCTCTGGGCCCGGTCCGCCGCGGCCGGTGGCCCACCCACGCGCGGCACGGTGGCCGAGCCGGCGGCGAAACGCCCGGCCTGGGTGGAAGCGCTGCCGCTGTGGCAATGGGCCGAGATCCCGGGCACGGCACTGGCCAGCGTCGCCCCTTCGCCGGTCCCTTACGGCGCGACCGGCCCGGCCGCGAAGATCCGGGCCTGGAACGGCGCCAGCCTCAGGCGCCGCGGCAGCGTCTACCTGATCGGGGCGGCCGGCGGCCACAACGACTATGCGGGCAACGAAGTCGACGCGCTGGCCTTGAACGTCGAAAAGCCGGCCTGGGCCCAGCTGCGGGCGCCGACCCCGAACGCCGAGATCCTGAACGGCCAGGGCGACGGCAACGGCGGCCCCACCCAGTTCAATCTCGACCGGCGGCCCACGGCGACCCACACCTACTGGGGCACGCAGTTCATCGATCCGCTGGACCGCATGATGGTGTTTGCCGGGCCCACCTACAGCTTCACCGCCAGCGCGGCCACGCCCAAGGGCTGGGGCTACAAGACGGCCGGGCGGGCGTATTCGTTCGACATGGCGCGCAACGACTGGGACGCGCCCGACTTCGTCGCGGCGTTTCCGGACTCAGGCAGCTTCTACGGCGAGCTGTGCGTCAAGCACCCCGCCACCCATGACGTCTACCGCTCTTGCAACGGGGGCCGGGGCATCTGGCGCTGGAGCGCCGGCAGCAACCGCTGGACCTTGCTCACCGGTTCGGCCTCGCGCAGCGCCTGGTACGCGGGCAGCGCCATCGACCCGCGGCGCGAGCGCCTGCTCGTCGTCGGCGGCTATCAGCCCGCGGCCCCCGAGGTCTACGGCACCGACGGCCTGCCGCGCCAGACCGCGTGGCGCGGGCTCGGCACCCGGGCGTTGACCATCGCAGGCTACCCCGGCGTCGTCTACGACGAGGCGCTCGACCGCTATCACGTGCTGTTCAACCAGGGGGCGGGTGTCGAGTTGCTCTCGGTCGACGCCGAGACTTTCGAGGTGTTCCGACCCGAGATGGCGACGGACGGGCCTTCGGCACGCGAGAACGGGATTCAGAATTCGTTTCAATATGTCCCCGAATTACGTGGCGTGATATTCGTAAACAATTATCAAAAGAATGCACTTTTCATGCGAACGGCGAATTGAGCGCAAAAGCGTTTCGCGCCCCCCCGATTCGGGTGGCCGCCACGCTGGATGCGCGTTTCGGGTGTGGGCGACCCGCGTGTCCGTTGTTACCATCTGTGTCTCTTCTCAGGCGCAGACCATTTCGGCGCGGCAGTGCTGCCGCAGGCAGGCCTGACCACGACGCAGTCCTCGCGCTGCCATTCAATAGGGAGAACCGATCATGTCCGCGCCTAGCCTCTTGACGAAGTACCGCCATCTCCTGCTGGCCTGCGTCGCATTGGTCCTGGCGGCCTGCGGCGGCGGCGACCCTGGACCGGACACCACGGCGGCCGGGGCCCGCGCGCACGCGCTGACGGCGTCCGGCTCGACTCAAAGCTCCGCGCCCGTTCTCAGCGGGCAATGGACCCAGTTGCCCAACCCCAACGGATCGCCGCCGCAAGGCCCCGGAGGCCGGGTCTGGGGCGGGATGACCTGGGACCCGTCGACGCAGCAGGTGGCGATCTTCGGCGGCAACGGCCCGGTGCAGTACCAGAACGACATCTGGTCGTACAGCCGGACGACGACGAACTGGACGCAGATCGCGCCGCAGGTGATGTGCCCGGGGAATTACGGCTTTTCGGGACCGAACGGAACCGACGACTCGGACCTGCGTTACGACCCGGTCAACAACCTGTTCTGGGTCTTCGGCTCGCCGAGCGGCTACCGCTGCCTGAGCTACGCCACCGTGAGGACGGCCGCGGCCGGCTCGAACAGCACCACGGTGGTCGATCCCAACATTCCGCTCGCCGCCGCCGGCGCCTACGTGAACTGGCAGGTCCAGAGCGGCTCGACCACGGTCATGGTGACGGGCTACGACCCGGTGCAACAGACCCTGACCCTGGCGAGCCCGATCGCGGGCTTCGGCCCCGGATCGAGCTACCTGCTTTTTGCGACGACCGGCGCCGGCGTCTGGTACTACGACCCCGCGGCGCAGAAATGGACCGGCCAGAACACGCCGCCCGGCTACCTGGGACCGACCCCCGGCGCACGCTATGCGCCCGGCGCCGACCTCTCGCCGGTGGCGAACGCCTTCGCGCTGTACGGCGGCTCGGCAACCAGTGCCGACTACAGCGTCTGGAAACTCGACCTCGCGACCAAGCTGTGGACGCAGTTGCCGGTGCCTGCCAGCGGAACGCCGCCCAACTTGCGAGAAATAGGCGCCTCCTTCGTCTACGACCAGGCCCACGACGTCTTCATCCTTTTCGGCGGCAAGTGCGCTTTCGATTCCACCTGCCCGGACCAGTCGGTGGTCGGCCAGACCTGGGCCTACAGCCTGGCAACCAACACCTGGACGAACATGAACCCGCCGTCGGCCCCGTCGGCGCGCGCAGAGCAGGTGATGGCCTATGACTCGGTCAACAAGGTCGTCGTGATGTACGGCGGCCAGACCGCCGACGGCACCGTGCAGAGCGACACCTGGTACTACGACTATCCCAGCAACACCTGGACCCAGGTCTTCCCGACGACGCCCCCCCCGGCCCGATACCTCGCCCAGGTGGCCTACGACCCGGTGGCGCAGGCGACGGTCGTCTTCGGCGGCAACATCAACACAGGCACAACCTACGGGGACATCTGGTCGTTGGACCTTCATCCGTCGCCCAGTATCAGCATCACCAGCCCGACGGCAGGCGCCACACTGACCGCGCCCGCCAGCGTCACGCTCACGGCCAGCGCCGGCACCCCGGTGAGCGGCGCCACGATCAGCCAGGTGAGCTACTACGTCAACGGCACGCTCGTCGGCTCGTCGAGCAGCGCCCCCTACAGCGTGAACTGGACCAACGTGCTCGTCGGCACGTATGCCGTCACCGCAGTCGCGACCGACAGCCTGGGCGCGACCGGAACCTCGGCCCCGGTCAGCGTCAGCGTCGGCGGCAGCTACGTGCCGCCATCGGTGACCGTGACCGGCATCGGCGGCAGCACCAGCTACACCGCGCCGGCGGACATTCCGCTGTCGGTCTCGGCCACCGGCGGCAGCGGCAGCATCGTCCAGGTCGCCTATTACGCCGGCAGCACGCTGCTGGGTACGGCCACCGCTTCGCCATGGACCTTCGACTGGTCGGATGTCGCCGCAGGCACCTACTCGATCACGGCCGTGGTCACCGACAGCTACGGCGGCGTGACGACTTCGCCCGCGGTCCAGGTCAGCGTGGCCTCAGCCATCACCAACTACGCCCTGCAATCCAACGGTGGTGTCGCAAGCGCGTCCTCGACCATTGGCGCGGGCTACAGCGTTGCCTCGGTGAACGACGGCGTGCGCAACGGCCGGCAGTGGGGCAACGGCGGCGGCTGGAACGACGCCACGTACGCCACCTATCCCGATTGGGTGCAGGTCAGCTTCAGCGGCACGAAGACGATCAACCAGATCAACGTCTTCACGCTCACCGACAATTTCGCCAACGACCCGGACCCGACGCCGACCACCACCTTCAGTCTGTACGGCATCACCGCCTTCAACGTCCAGTACTGGAACGGTTCGAGCTGGGTGACCGTGCCCGGCGGCGCGGTGACCGGCAACAACCTCGCGTGGACCACGTTCTCGTTCCCGAACCTGTCGACAACCGCAATCCGGGTCCAGGTCAATGCCGCCCTGGCCGGATACAGCCGGATCACCGAGCTCGAAGCCTGGGGCCCGAGCAGCGGCGCTGCCAGCAGCCCGCCGTCGGTGAGCCTGACCTCGCCTGCCAATGGCTCGGTCTACACGGCACCGGCCAGCATCACGCTCAGCGCGTCGGCGAGCGGCGTTTCGAGCCCCGTCAGCCAGGTCGAGTTCTTCAGCGGCAGCACCTCGCTCGGGGTCGCCACCGCAGCTCCCTACAGCCTGAACTGGACCAACGTGGACGCTGGTTCCTACACGATCACCGCGGTGGCGACCGACGGCCTGGGCAACCAGGCGGTCTCGGGCTCCTCGACCGTCATGGTCAACGCCACGACCCAGGGATCGGTGAACGTGGCGCTGCAGTCCAA
>JAGWTS010000164.1 GCA_028868875.1 Burkholderiales bacterium
GCCAACCGCATCGCCCCCGAGCACCTCGAGATCAGCTCGGCCGACCCGCATCGCTGGGAGCCGCTGCTGCGCCACGCCGGGGCTATCTTCCTCGGCGCCTACACCAGCGAAAGCCTGGGCGACTACTGCGCCGGCCCGAACCACGTGCTGCCGACCTCGGGCACCGCGCGCTTTTCGTCGCCGCTGGGCGTGTACGACTTCCAGAAGCGAAGCAGCCTGATCGAGGTCAGCGCCGCCGGCGCTCAGGTGCTGGGGCCGATCGCGGCCGAGCTGGCTTATGGCGAAGGCTTGCAGGCGCACGCACAAGCCGCCGAAATGCGATTGAAGACTTGACGCGAAGTTCGTGCAACACGAAAATCGTGCAACACTTATTTCGTGTTGAGTCGCCGATCATGAAGAACGTCACCGTCACGATGGAAGACAGCGTCGCCGATTGGGCGCGGCTGGAAGCGGCGCGCCGCAATACCAGCGTCTCGCGGCTGGTGGGCGAGATGCTGGCCGAGAAGATGCGCCACGACGACGCCTACGAGCGCGCGATGCGCGAAGCGCTGGAATTCCGCAGCTGGGGCGCGGCGAGTGGACCGTATCTCACCGACGACGAGATGTACGACCGCAGCAAGGCCAGGGGATGAGCGCGGTTTTCGTCGATACGAACGTGCTCTTGTATGCCTTCGACGAGGGCGCGAAAGCCAAGCAGGAACGTGCTCGCGAATGGCTCAGCGCCTGCTGGCAGCGCCGCTGCGGCCGCCTGAGCAGCCAGGTGCTGCACGAGTTCTACGCCAATGCCCGCAAGCGGTTTTCGAGCGCCATCGCGGCCGGCGATGCGCGCTCCGAAGTGCGCAGATACCAGCTCTGGAAGCCCTGGCTCGTCGACCAGGCGACGGTCGAGACGGCCTGGGCCGTCGAAAGCCGTTTCCAGATCAACTACTGGGATGCCTTGATGGTCGCTGCGGCCCAGCACATGGGTTGCGAATGGCTCCTCACCGAAGACCTGCAGCACGACCAGCAGTTCGAGACGCTGCGCGTCGTCAACCCGTTCAAAGCCGGACCCGAACTGCTCGACGCCGAGGCCCGCCCATGATTTCGCTCGCCCAAAGACTGCAGCAGACGATCCGCCAGGACGTCGCCTCGATGCACGCCTACGCGATCCAGGACAGCAGCGGGCTCGTCAAGCTCGACGCGATGGAGAACCCGTTCCGCCTGCCGCCCGGGCTGCAGCGCGAACTCGGCGAGCGCCTGGGCCGCACCGCCATCAACCGCTATCCGGTGCAGTCCAGTGCCGACGTGGTCGCGGCCTTGACGCGTTTCGTCGAGCTGCCCGCCGGCTGCAAGCTGATGCTGGGCAACGGCTCGGACGAACTCATCGACCTGCTCTCGGTCGCCTGCAACGTGCCCGGCGCCACGGTGTTGGCGCCGCTGCCCGGCTTCGTGATGTACGAGGTGTCGGCCCGGCTGCGCCGGCTCGAATTCGTCGGCGTGCCCTTGACCGCGGACTTCGAGCTCGACGAAGCGGCGATGCTCGCGGCGATCGCGCGCCACCGCCCGGCGCTGACCTACATCGCCTACCCGAACAACCCGACCGCGAACCTCTTCGACGAAGCCGCCGTCGAGCGCCTCGTCGCCGCGGTCGGCGAGCAAGGCGGCTTCGTCGTCTTCGACGAGGCCTACCAGCCCTTCTCCTCGCGCAGCTGGCTGCCCAGGCTCGCCGCGCACGACCACGTGCTGGTGATGCGAACCCTGTCCAAGTTCGGCCTCGCCGGCGTGCGCCTGGGCTACCTCTGCGGCGCCGCGGCTTTGATCGACGAGGTCGAGAAGGTGCGCCCGCCCTACAACGTCAGCGTGCTCAACGCCGAGGCGGCGCTGTTCGCGCTCGAACACGCCGACGAATACGCGCGCCAGGCAACGATCCTGCGCGCCGAGCGCGAGAAACTGCAGGCCGCATTGCGCCAGCTGCCCGGCGTGCGGCCTTTCCCGAGCGAGGCCAACATGATCCTCGTGCGCGTCCCCGATTCGCGCGCCGCGTTCGAAGGCATGAAGCAGCGCGGCGTGCTCGTCAAGCACATCGCCGGGCTGCATCCGCTGCTCGCCAACTGCCTGCGCCTGACCGTGGGCGCACCCGACGAAAATGCGCGCATGCTGAGCGCGCTGAAAGAGAGCCTTTAACGTGGACCCGAAGCACCGCGTCGCCGAGATCCGGCGCGACACCAAGGAAACGCAGATCCGCGTCAAGCTCGACCTCGACGGGCGCGGCGATTCGAAGCTCGCCACTGGAATCGGCTTCTTCGACCACATGCTGGACCAGGTGGCGCGCCACGGCTTGATCGACCTCGAGGTCGAAGCCGCGGGCGACTTGCACATCGACGGCCACCACACGGTCGAAGACGTAGGCATCACCTTCGGCCAGGCGGTGGCGGCAGCCGTCGGCGACAAGAAGGGCATCACCCGCTACGGCCACGCCTACGTGCCGCTGGACGAGGCGCTGTCGCGCGTCGTCGTCGATTTCTCGGGCCGCCCGGGGCTGCACATGAACGTGCCCTTCAGCTCGGGGATGATCGGCGGCTTCGACACCCAGCTCGCTTTCGAGTTTTTCCAGGGTTTCTCGAACCACGCGCTCGTGACGCTGCACATCGACAACCTGAAGGGCCAGAACGCGCACCACCAGTGCGAGACCGTGTTCAAGGCCTTCGGCCGCGCCTTGCGCATGGCGCTCGCGCCCGATCCGCGCTCGGCCGGCATCATCCCTTCCACCAAGGGAAGTCTTTGAGATGAGCCGCACCGTTGCCGTCGTCGACTACGGCATGGGCAATCTGCGCTCGGTCTCGCAGGCCGTGGCCCATGTCGCGCGCGACGGCGAGTTCGAGGTCGTCGTCACCTCCAAGCCCGACGAGGTCTACGCCGCCGAACGCGTGGTGCTGCCGGGCCAGGGCGCGATGCGCGACTGCATGCGCGAGCTGCAGGACTCGGGGCTGAAGGACGCCGTGCTCGACGCCGCCGCGCGCAAGCCGATGATGGGCGTGTGCGTGGGCATGCAGATGCTGCTCGACCACAGCGAAGAACAGGACACGCCCGGCCTGGCCCTGTTCCCCGGCGAGGTGCGGCGCTTTCGCCTCGAAGGCCGGCTCCAGCCCGACGGCAGCCGCTACAAGGTGCCGCAAATGGGCTGGAACCAGGTTTTCCAGCATCCCCATGCGCTTTGGGACGGGGTGCCCGACGGCGCGTTCTTCTACTTCGTCCACAGCTACTACGCCGATCCGGCCCAGGCGCAGCACTGCGCCGGGGAAACCGACTACGGCGAACGCTTTACCTGCGCGCTCGCGCGGGATAACATTTTTGCGACCCAGTTCCACCCCGAGAAGAGCGCCGAGCAGGGCTTGCGCCTGTACCGCAACTTCTTGCGCTGGAAGCCCTGATTCCCTTCTTCCTCACCCCTGCCGGCAAGCCATGCTGCTGATTCCCGCCATCGACCTCAAAGACGGCAAATGCGTGCGCCTCCAACAAGGCGACATGCAAGCCTCGACCACCTTCGGAGAAGACCCGGCCGCGATGGCGCGGCGCTGGCTCGACGCCGGAGCCCGCAGGCTGCACCTCGTCGACCTGAACGGCGCGTTCGCGGGCAAGCCGGTCAACGAAGGGGCGGTCAAGGCCATCCTGCGCGAAGTCGGCGAGGAGATCCCGGTGCAGCTCGGCGGTGGCCTGCGCGACCTCGACACGATCGAGCGCTACCTCGACGACGGCCTGAGCTACGTCATCATCGGCACCGCCGCGGTGAAGAGCCCGGGGTTCCTGAAAGACGCCTGCAGCGCCTTCGGCGGCCACGTCATCGTCGGCCTCGACGCCCGCGACGGCAAGGTCGCGACCGACGGCTGGAGCAAGCTCACCGGCCACGAGGTCATCGACCTCGCCCGCAAGTTCGAGGATTACGGCGTCGAAGGCGTGATCTACACCGACATCGGCCGCGACGGCATGCTCACCGGCATCAACATCGAGGCCACGGTCAAGCTCGCGCAGGCCTTGTCCATCCCCGTCATCGCCTCGGGCGGCCTTTCGGGCCTCGCCGACATCGAGCGCCTGTGCGCGGTCGAGTTCGAAGGCATCGACGGCGTCATCTGCGGCCGCAGCATCTACACCGGAGCGCTCGACTTCGCCGCCGCCCAGGCGCGCGCCGACGAACTCGGCGCGGCGGCGGCCTGATGCTGGCCAAGCGCATCATCCCCTGCCTCGACGTCACCGGCGGGCGCGTCGTCAAGGGCGTCAACTTCGTCGAGCTGCGCGACGCCGGCGACCCGGTCGAGATCGCCGCGCGCTACAACGAGCAGGGCGCCGACGAACTCACCTTCCTCGACATCACCGCCACCAGCGATGGCCGCGACCTGATCCTTCACATCATCGAGGCCGTGGCCTCGCAGGTTTTCATCCCGCTCACGGTCGGCGGCGGCGTGCGCACGGTCGAAGACGTGCGGCGCCTGCTCAATGCCGGCGCCGACAAGGTCAGCTTCAACTCGGCCGCGGTCGCGAACCCGCAGGTCATCGCCGATGCGTCCGAGCGCTACGGCGCGCAGTGCATCGTCGTCGCGATCGACGCCAAGGCGCGGCCCGGCGGCGGCTGGGACGTGTACACCCACGGCGGGCGCCGCAACACCGGCATCGACGCGGTCGACTGGGCGCGCCGCATGGCCGAGGCCGGAGCCGGCGAGATCCTGCTCACGAGCATGGACCGCGACGGCACCAAGGTCGGCTTCGACCTCGCGCTGACGCGCGCCGTGAGCGACGCGGTTCCGGTGCCGGTGATCGCCTCGGGCGGGGTCGGCGCGCTCGAACACCTGTCCGAAGGCATCCGCCTCGGCGGCGCCGACGCGGTGCTGGCGGCCAGCATCTTCCACTACGGCGAGTTCACGGTGGCGCAGGCGAAAGCGCTGCTCGCGCGCGACGGCATCCCGGTCCGCCAGTGAAGGCGGGCAAGCCAAGAGAGGCCCGCCCTGCCGGCGCCAGACCCCAGCCGGCGCGCGGCGCCCGAGCCCACGAGGTGCGCTTGATCGGCGGCGCCTGGAAGCGCAGCAAGCTGCCGGTGGCCGACCGGCCCGGATTGCGCCCGAGCCCCGACCGCGTTCGCGAAACCCTCTTCAACTGGCTCGGCCAGGACTTGGGCGGCTGGACAGTTCTCGACGCCTTCGCCGGCAGCGGTGCGCTCGGTTTCGAAGCCGCGTCGCGCGGCGCAACCGAAGCGATCCTGCTCGAACGCGATGCGGCGCTGGTCGCGAGCCTGAACGCTTCGCGCGCGCGCCTGAAAGCCGAAGCCGTGCTGCGCGTCGAACGCGCCGACGCCCTGGCCTGGATGGCGGCTTGCGCGCCTTCGCGCTTCGACCTCGTCTTCGTCGACCCGCCTTTCGACTCCGGCCTCGGCGCGCGCGCACTCGCCGCGGCGGCGTGCATCACGCGCGAAGGTGGATTCGTCTATCTCGAAGCGGGAGAGCCGCTGGCCGATCTGCCCGTTGGGTTCGAGCTGCAGCGCCATGCGCGCGCCGGCGCCGTGCACTTCCACCTGCTGCGCCGCGGCTACACTGCCGCCGAACCATCACCGAGGACTGCGCCGTGACCCATGTCTCTCCGCTCACCGCGGTTTACCCGGGCACCTTCGACCCGATGACGCTCGGCCACGAAGACTTGATGCGGCGCGCATCGCGCCTGTTCGACCGCCTGATCCTCGCCATCGCCGCCGGCCATCACAAGCGCACGATGTTCACGATCGCCGAGCGCATCGAGATCGCCGAAGAGATCGCAGCCCCCTACAAGAACGTCAAGGTCATCGGCTTTCGCGGCCTGCTGCGCGACTTCGTGGTCGAGAACGGCGGCATGGTCGTCGTGCGCGGGCTGCGCGCGGTGAGCGACTTCGAATACGAATTCCAGATGGCCGGCATGAACCGCCAACTGATGCCCGAGGTCGAGACCGTCTTCATGACGCCGAGCGACCAGTACCAGTTCGTGAGCGGCACCTTCGTGCGCGAGATTGCCAGCCTCGGCGGTGATGTCTCCAAGTTCGTGGCACCCTCGGTGCTGCGGCGCTTGCAAGAGCGCATCACCCAAGCCCCCACCTGAAGCGCAATGGCCCTCTGGATTACCGACGAGTGCATCAACTGCGATGTCTGCGAGCCCGAGTGCCCGAACCAGGCGATCTCGCTCGGCCCGGAGATCTACGAGATCGACCCCCATCGCTGCACCGAGTGCGTCGGCCATTTCGATGAGCCGCAGTGCGTGCAGGTCTGCCCGGTGAGCTGCATCCCGGTGAACCCGGCCTTCATCGAGACCAGGGACCAGTTGCTCGCGAAGTACCGCGCGCTCCAGGGCGATGGCGCAGTGGCTTCGGCCGTTGTGCAACCTGCGTCTTCCTGACTTCCTTCGGCGCAGGCAGCGGCTTGATGCCGTTCAACCCCGGCCCGCGCAAGGCCAGTTCGCGCTCGCGCGCATGGCGTTCGCGCACCATGTCCCGCGCCAGCGCCTTGTCGCGCGCCAGGACCGCATGGCCTTGCGCCACCTGTTCGTCGCTGCGCTCGTCCGCGACCGCGACGATGCGTCCTTCGGCGCAGGGGCTGTGGCTGTAGACGTTGGCGTCGGCGCCGCAGCGCCAGACGGTCTGCGCCGCGGTCGAGGCGGCAAACAACAGGGTGGCGGCGGGAACGATCCAGTTCATGCGGCTTCTCCTGGTGGGGCGGGTGGGGCAGGCTTCGGCGGCTTGGGCCGCTGCGGCTGGGCATGGACGATCTGCAAGGCCTTGTCCATCTCGCCCGCGAGAAAGCGCTCGGTCGCACCTATCGAGCGCTCGATCGCGGTCTCGATCGCGCCGCGGTCGTCGGGCGAAGGGCGCTTCAAGACCCAGTTCACGACCTCGTGCTTGTAGCCCGGGTGGCCGACTCCCAGGCGCAGGCGCCAGAAGTCGAGTGTGCCGAGCTGGCTGTGGATGTCTTTCAGCCCGTTGTGGCCGGCCGCACTGCCGCCGAACTTGAGCTTCACCTGTCCCGGCAGCAGGTCGAGCTCGTCGTGGACGACGAGGATTTGCGCCGGCTCGATCTTGAAGAAGCGCGCCAGCGTCGCGACCGAGAAGCCCGAGCGGTTCATGAAGGTCATCGGCTCGAGCAGCCAGACCGGCCCACCCGGCAGATTGACGCGCGCCGCCAGCGCCTGGTAGCCGCGTTCGGGAACGAGGCGGGCGCCGAGCTTGTCGGCCAGGGCGTCGAGCCACCAGAAGCCGGCGTTGTGGCGCGTGCCCTCGTATTCGGTGCCCGGGTTGCCCAGGCCGACGAAGAGTCGAATCATGTTGGATCGATTATCGGAGGCGCATCAACGAAAAAGCCCCACCTGAGTGGGGCCCGCCTTCGGGGGTGAGGGGCTCGGACGAGCCACCCATCGCCTTACTTCTGGTTCTGCTTCTCGTTCTTCTTGGGCTTGGCGCCCTTGCCCTTTTCCGGGGCGGCGATGACCGGAGCGGCCACCACTTCCTCTTCGGCCTTGGGGATCGTGACCGAGACGATCACCGGGTTCAGCGTGCCGTGCTTGACGTACTTGATGCCCTCGGGCAGCTTCAGGTCGCTGGCGTGCAGGCTCGTTCCCTTGACGAGGCCCGAGAGGTCGATCGTGACGAATTCGGGCAGCTGCGAAGCCAGGCACTCGATCTCGAGTTCGGTCGCGACATGGCCGACCAGGCAGTGGTCGGTCTTCACGGCCGGCGAGGTCTCTTCGCCCACGAAGTGCAGCGGCACCTTCTTGCGCAGCTTGGTCGTCTCGTCGACGCGCTGGAAGTCCACGTGCATCACCATCGGCTTCCAGGCGTGCATCTGGAAGTCGCGCAGCAGCACCTTCTCGGTCTTGCCGGCGAGTTCCATCTCGAGGATCGACGAGTGGAAGGCTTCCTTCTTCAAGGCGAAGAAGAGCGCGTTGTGGTCGAGCTCGACCATGGTGGGGGTGCCTGCGCCGTAGACGATGCCGGGCACCTTAGCGGCGTTGCGCAGGCGGCGGCTCGCTCCGGTCCCCTGCTGCGTACGCTCGAAAGCGGTGAATTTCATGTGGACTCCAGGTGGATAAGCCCCGCGACCAGGGCTAGAAGTTGCTGTTCTGTTCAGCGAACAGCGAGGTCACCGATTCGCCA
Organism: Burkholderiales bacterium; assembly: GCA_028868875.1. Lineage (GTDB taxonomy): Bacteria > Pseudomonadota > Gammaproteobacteria > Burkholderiales > Burkholderiaceae_C > Rubrivivax. The sequence continues at coordinate 8,138 of JAGWTS010000164.1, forward strand.
TCGCTGATGCGACGAATCGTTTCGGCAAACAGGAACGCCACGCTGAGCTGGCGGATGCGCGGGCAATCCTTGGCCGGGCCGCTCAGCGGGATGGTGTTGGTGACGACGACTTCGTCGATCTGCGACTTCGTGATGCGCTCGACCGCCGGCCCCGAGAACACCGGGTGCGTGCAATAGGCGTAGACACTCTTGGCGCCGCGCGACTTCAGCACCTCGGCCGCCTTCACGAGGGTGCCGGCGGTGTCGATCATGTCGTCCATGATCACGCAGTTGCGGCCGTCGATCTCGCCGATCACGTGCATGACCTCGGAGACGTTGGCCGCCGGGCGGCGCTTGTCGATGATCGCGAGGTCGCAGCCGAGCTGCTTGGCCAGCGCCCGGGCGCGCACGACGCCGCCGACGTCGGGCGAGATCACGACGAGGTTGGGGTAGTTCTTGCTCTTCAGGTCCGACAGCAACACCGGGCTGGCGTAGATGTTGTCGACCGGGATGTCGAAGAAGCCCTGGATCTGGTCGGCGTGCAGGTCCATCGTCAGCACGCGCTCGACCCCGGTGGTTTCGAGCAGGTTGGCGACGACCTTGGCGCTGATCGGCACGCGCGTGCTGCGCGGGCGCCGGTCCTGCCTGGCGTAGCCGAAGTAGGGGATCACGGCCGTGATGCGGCGCGCGCTCGCGCGCTTCAGGGCATCGACCATGATGAGGAGTTCCATCAGGTTCTCGTTCGTCGGCGTGCAGGTCGGCTGGACCACGAACACGTCGCGCGCGCGCACGTTCTGGCGGATCTCGACCGTGACTTCGCCGTCGGAGAAGCGCGACACCGAGGCCTTGCCGAGATCGACGCCGAGATGGGTCGCGATCTCCTGCGCCAGCACCGGGTTCGCGTTTCCGGTGAAGAGCACGGTGTTGAAAAGCACGTTGGAATCTCCGCGAGGCTGAGGCAAGCTGGAAGCCTCTTCAGGAATGGATTTGGCAGGGGAGGAAGGACTCGAACCCTCGCATGTCGGAATCAAAATCCGATGCCTTGACCAACTTGGCGACTCCCCTACACAGGACCTGGCTCGTCGCCAGACCCCTTGAAACTTCTTCAGTCCCGAACCCAGCCGCAAAGCGGATGGCGCCCGAGGCTGCGGCACATCCGGACCACCCAGCCCGGCGGAAAGGCCTCCGCCGGAATTGTCGCCATGGGTGAACCGTCCATGCCTGCCCTCGCGAAGACCGCGCTGCCCGAACCCGTCATGCGGCTGTTGCCGAATCGGGACTCGAGCCAGCGTGCAGCTTGCGCCACATCGGGGCAGTTGTCGGCCGCCGGGGGCTGCAAGTCGTTGCGGCCGTATCCCGACGCCAGGCGCCTGGCCCCTTGGTCGTCATCGAGTAAGCCCGCGAGTATAACAGCTTCGCTGTTGCGCACCAGCAGCGGGTGGCCGAAAATCGCCGCCGTGGCGATCGAGGCGGGGGGCTTGACGACGGCGAAATGCTGCGCTGGCAGCTCGATGGGCGTCAGCCGCTCGCCCACGCCTTCGACGAAGGCGTTGTGGCCGCCGATGAAGAAGGGCACGTCCGCACCGAGCGTGAGCCCGAGTTCGAGCAGGCGCGCCCTCGGCCAGTCCAGGCCCCAGAGGCGGTTCAAGGCGATCAGCGTCGTCGCCGCGTCCGAGCTGCCGCCGCCCATGCCGGCGCCGGCGGGCAGCTGCTTGTCGACGGAGATGTCGGTGCCCAGCGCGGTGCCGCTGGCCGCCTGCAGCGCGCGCGCGGCGCGCAGGCAGAGGTCGTCGGCAGGCAGCGGCGCGCCGAGGTCGTGGCGCGCGAGGCGGCCGTCGTCGCGGCGCTCGACATGCAGCCGGTCGGCCCAGTCGACGAGCTGGAACACCGACTGCAGCAGGTGGTAGCCGTCCGCGCGGCGCCCGACGACATGCAGGAACAGGTTGAGCTTGGCCGGCGCCGGCAGGTCGTACAGCGCGCGCAGGCTCATCCGCGCCTCCGCGGGCGCGCCGCCGCGGCCTTCACGATTTCTCCAGCCTTGCGCGCAGCCTCACCGCCGGCGCCGCGGCGCGCGAGACCTCGAGCCAGCCCTCGCCGTAGCGCGCGACGTCGATGCGCCAGCCCAGCTGCTCGAAGACGCCACGGCCCTCGGGCGTGCTCGGGGCTCCGCTCCAGGGCTGGCCGTGCAGCCAGTCGGGCAGGGCGCGCAGCGGAACGGCCACGCCCAGCGTCTCCTGCGCGAGGGCATCGAGGTCGGCGAACGGCTTCTCGCCGTCGGAGGTCTGCAGGCTGGCCCGCCCGGGCGCCCAGCGCGCGAGCGCGATCACGGTGCCCAGCGGCGTCGACAGCCGGAGCTCGCCCGCCTGGGCATCGCCGCGCAGGTCGAAATCGGTGCTCAGGCTTTGCGCCGCCTCGCTGGCCGTGGCATCGACCCGAAGCGCGAGCTTGCCGCTGATCCAGCCAGGTTCGGCCGTGGGGCGGGTGGCGCAGCCGCTGGCCAGCGCGAGTGCCAAGCCTGTCAGCGCCGCGAGGGCGGCGCGCCGGCCGGCGCGCGTCACAGCCCGACCTTGAGCCGGGTCAGCGTCTCCCGCAGCACGTCGTTGTCGGCGTCGTGGACCCGGGCTTCGGTCCAGACCTTGCGCGCTTCGTCGCGCTCGCCGAAGGACCACAGCACCTCGCCCAGATGGGCGCCGATCTCGGGGTCGGGACGGGCGCCATAGGCTTGGCGCAGCAGGCGCAAGGCTTCCTCGGTGTGGCCCAGGCGGTATTCGACCCAGCCCAGGCTGTCGGTGATGAAGGGGTCGCCGGGGGCGAGTTCGAGCGCGCGTGCGATCAGCTCGCGCGCCTCGGGCAGGCGCAGGCCGCGGTCGGCGAGCGAATAGCCCAGGGCATTGCGCGACTGGGCGTCGTCGGGCTTGAGCGCCATCACGCGGCGCAACAGAGCCTCCATCGCGTCCATGCGGTCGAGCTTCTCGGCCATCATGGCCTGCTCGTACATCATGTCGGTGTCGTCGGGGAAGCGCTTGACGCCGGCGCCGAGCACGTCGTAGGCGTCGGCCCAATGCTTCACGTCGCGCAGCACGCCGGCCTCGGCGAGGATCTTGGCGCGGGCGTCGTCCGGGCCTTGTTCGGGGGCATTCTGGATCAGCGCACGGGCTTCGGCCAGCTTGCCCTGGCGTGCCAGGATGCTGGCGCGCCGGGTCTGCACCTCGAGGGCGCGCTTGGGGTCGTCGATGCGCGCGAGCCAGCCTTCGGCGGCCTGGTAGTCGCCGCGGTCCTGGGCCGACTGGGCCAGCAGCAGCCAGGCCTGAGTGATGCCCTGGGCCGACTGGTTCGCGCCCTCCTCGTCGCCTTGGGCCGCGCTCGAAGCGGCGCTCGCGGCGGCGGCGGGCTTGGCGGCCTGAGCCAGATCGAGGTAGCGCCGCAGTGCGACCTCGGCCCGCTTGGGCCGCTTCATCTCGAGGTCGAGCGCGCCCAGGGACAGGAAGGGGGGCGCGAGATCGGGCTGCGCCTGGGTCACCGCCTCGAGCTGCGCGATCGCGTCGGGGTAGCGCAGCAGGCTCGTGAGCGCGCGCACGTAGGCCAGACGCAGGCCGGTCTCAGCGCCGGGCTGGGCCAGGGTGTCGGTGACGATGGTCTCGGCCTCGGGCTTGC
>JAGWTS010000165.1 GCA_028868875.1 Burkholderiales bacterium
GGTGACCTTGGCGTTGTCGCTGTTCTGCGTGATCGAGGCCGAGATCAGGTCGATCGACGAGGTGGTTTCCTCGACCGACGAAGCCTGCTCACTCGCCGCCTGCGACAGGCTTTGCGCGGTCGAGCTCACCTGGTTGGCCGCCCCCGTGAGGGCGTCGGCCGCGGCGCGCACCTCGTCGATGATCGAGGTGAGCTTGTCGCAGCTCGCGTTGGCGTCTTCCTTGACCTGGGCGAACACGCCCTGGGCGTCGCCGCCGATGCGCTGCGTCAGGTCGCCGCTGGCCAGGCCCGAGAACACGCGCACCACGTCCTCGATGACCGCGGCGAGCTTCTCGCTGGTCTCGTTGGCGTCGGTCTTGACCTGGCCGAAGGTGCCGCTGTAGTCGCGCTCGATGCGCTGCGACAGGTCGCCCGCGGCGAGCGCGCCGAAGACGCGGCCGACGTCGCCGAAGATCAGCGAGGTGGTCTCCATCAGCGAATTGACGCCGGCGCAGAGCTCGCCGATCGGCCCGCTCTTGCCCTGCATCGGGATGCGCGGCGTGAGGTCGCCTTCGCGCGCCGCGCTCGTCACCTGCTGCGCCTCCTCGACCGCCTGGCGCAGCATGTTGTTGGCGTTGACCTCGGCGGTCACGTCGGTGGCGTACTTGACGACCTTGAACGGCTTGCCGTTGAGATCCATGATCGGGTTGTACGAGGCCTGGATCCAGATTTCCTTGCCGCCCTTGCCGATGCGCTTGTACTGGCCGGCGTCGAACTCGCCGCGGCCGAGCTTGTCCCAGAACATGCGGTACTCGACGCTGGCGCGGTAGGCCGGGTCGACGAACAGGCTGTGGTGCTGGCCCTTGATCTCGGCCAGCGTGTAGCCCAGGGTGCGCAGGAAGTTGTCGTTGGCGGTGAGCACCTTGCCGTCGAGCCCGAACTCGATCACCGCCTGGGCCTTGCTCACGGCGTCGATCTGGCCTTCGAAATCGGCTGCCTTCAGGCGCTCGGCGGTCACGTCGGTGGCGTACTTCACGACCTTGAAGGGCTTGCCGTCGAGGTCCATGATGGGGTTGTACGAAGCCTGGATCCAGACCTCGCGCCCGCCCTTGGCGATGCGCTTGTACAGGCCGGAATCGAATTCACCGCGCCCGAGCTTGTCCCAGAACATGCGGTATTCGGCGCTCGCGCGATGGGCTGGGTCGACGAACAGGCTGTGGTGCTGGCCCTTGATCTCGGCCAGCGTGTAGCCCAGCGTCTGCAGGAAGTTGTCGTTGGCCGTGAGCACCTTGCCGTCGAGCGAGAACTCGATCACCGCCTGGGCCTTGCCGACGGCGTTGATCTGGCCTTCGTAGTCGGCCGCCTTGATCCGCTCGGCGGTCACGTCGGTGGCGTACTTGACGACCTTGAAGGGCCGTCCGCTCAAGTCCATGATCGGGTTGTAGGAGGCCTGGATCCAGACTTCGCGGCCGCCCTTGCCGATGCGCTTGTACAGGCCCGATTCGAATTCGCCGCGCCCGAGCTTGTCCCAGAACAGGCGGTATTGCGCGCTCGCGCGGTAGGCCGGGTCGACGAACAGGCTGTGGTGCTGGCCCTTGACCTCGGCCAGCGTGTAGCCGAGCGCGTTCAGGAAGTTGTCGTTGGCATCGAGCACCTTGCCGTCGAGGCCGAACTCGATCACCGCCTGGGCCTTGCTCACGGCCTTGATCTGGCCTTCGTAGTCGGCCGCCTGCAGCCGCGCCGCGGTCACGTCGGTCGCGATCTTCGTCACCTTGACGACGCGCCCGGCGGCATCGCGAACTGGGGCGTAGACGGCCTGGATCCAGACCTCGGCGCCGGACTTGGTGATGCGCTTGAAGACGCTGTTCTGGGCCTTGCCGTCGTTGAGGTCGCGCCAGAACTGGGCATAGGCGGGCCCCGCCGCCTGCGCCGCCTCGACGAACATGCGGTGGTGCTTGCCGACGACTTCTTCCTCGCGGTAGCCGAGCAGGGCCAGGAAGTTCGGATTGGCGCGCAGCACCTGGCCTTCGAGGTTGAACTCGATCGTCGCGTAGGCGGACTCGATGGCGTCGAGCACGCCGCGCGTGCTCGCGCGTTCGGCTTCGCTGGCCTGGAGCCGGCCTTCGAGCTGCGCCGCGGCGGACTCGGCTTCGGCGCGCGCGGCCTCCTGCCGGCGCAAGGCCTCGTCGGCGAGATCGAGCTGCGTTCCCGCAACGGCGCGGGCGATCCAGGAATACTTGTTGGCGGTCATCACACACGTCCTTCGGAGTTGAGGGCTGGGGCCGGCTTGGCGGCCTCCACGGGGGAAACGGGGCGCACGGCCTGGGCCGTGCGATCGGGCAATTCGACGGTCATCTGGCCGAGCGAGGCGGCGTCGAAGATCAGCGCGATCTCGCCGTTGCCCAGGATCGACGAGCCGGCCATGCCGCGCAGGCTGCGGAACATGCGGCCCAGCGGCTTGATCACGGTCTGGTGCTGGCCGAGCAAGGTGTCGACGAGGACGCCGAAGCGGCGCCCGCCGGCCTGGAGCACGACGATGCTGCCGCGCGCCGGCGGCGGCGACTCCAGCCCGTACAGGCAGCGCAGGTTCACCACCGGCAGCAGGCGCCCGCGCAGCTCGAAGGTGCCGCGCCCGCTCGCGTCTTCCGCCATCGCGCTGGCCTGGCCTTCGATGACCTCGACCACCGCGTCGAGCGGGAAGATGAACTTGCTCGGCCCGACCGCGACGAGGAAGCCGTCGATGAGGGCGAGCGTCAGCGGCAGCCGGATCTCGATGGTGCTGCCCCGGCCTTCGCTGCTTTCGATCGCGACGCTGCCGCGCAGGCTCTCGATGTTGCGGCGGACCACGTCCATGCCGACGCCGCGGCCCGAGAGGTTGGTGACCTTCTCGGCGGTGGAGAAGCCCGGCTCGAAGATCAGCTTGTGCAGTTCCGCGTCCGGCGGCACGACGCCGCGCGCGAGCAGGCCGCGGTCCCAGGCGCGTTCGAGCACCTTGTCGCGGCGAATGCCGCGGCCGTCGTCGCGGATGCGGATCGTCACGCTGCCGGCTTCGTGCGCGGCCGACAGCGTCAGGTGGCCCATCGCGGGCTTGCCCGAGGCCAGGCGCTCGGCCGCGGGTTCGAGCCCGTGGTCGAGGGCGTTGCGCACGAGGTGCATCAGCGGGTCGGCGATGCGCTCGACCATCGACTTGTCGAGCTCGGTCTCGCCGCCGACGATCTCGAGCGTCACCTCCTTGCCGAGTTCGGACGCGGTGTCGCGCACGACGCGGCGAAAGCGCGAGAACGCCTCGCCGATCGGCACCATGCGCAGTTGCAGCGTGCCGGCGCGGATCTCCTCGATCAGGCGCCCGATCTGGTCGTTGGCCTCGATGAGCGCGCCCTGGCGCGTCTCGCGTGCCAGCAGCGCCGCACCGGCGCCGGCGGTGACGAGTTCGCCGAGCAGGTTGATGACGGCGTCGAGCCGATCCGCCTGGACCCGGATGAAGCGATGCTCGTCGCCGGGGCCGGCCGCGGCCTCGCGCCGCGACGATTGCTTTTCCAGCGCCGCCGCGACGACGCGCGGGCTGAGGCCGCTCTGCTCGTGCAGGATCTCGCCCAGGCGCGGCAGTTCGCCGCGGTCCTGCGCCTGGGCCTGCAACTGCAGCGCCTGCGTGAGCTGGGCCCGGGTGATGGCCCCGACGCTCACCAGGATGTCGCCCAGGCGCGGGCTCTGCGGCAGCGCGCGGATCAGGGCGATGTGGTCGGCCACGCTCGCACCGGGCTCGACGATGTGCAGCGCGCAGTCCTCGCGCACGAAGCTGAACGCCGACTCGATCTCCTGGCGCGTGGCCGCGCTGTCCAGGATCAGCTCGAGCGCGAGATGGCAGGACTCAGGGTCGAGCTGCGCCAGCGGCGGGATGGCCTCGACATCGAGCTGAACGCGCGCGATCGTGCCCTGCCCCTGGACGTAGTTCAGGACCGCGAGCGGGTCGAGCCCGTTGCGGAAGGTGTCGGCACCGAACTCGGCCCAGAGGTGCCAGCGCCGAAGCCCCGCAGCGGGTTGGGCCGCGTTGGAGACCGGGGTCGCCGAGCCCGCTTGCGGTGCCGCTGCGGCGGCCTGCAGCGCGGCCACGAGTTCGCCCAGCACCGCTGCGTCGACCTGCGCCGCCCCGGCATCGGAGGTCGTCGCCACCAGCTCGCGGATCGCGTCGTTGCAGCGCAGCAGCAGGGTGCCGAGTTCGGGTGTCAGCGCGAGCTGGCCCTCGCGCACCTTGTCGAGCAGGGTCTCGACGTGATGCGTGAAGCCGACGACGCGCTCGAGGCCGAAGATGCCGGCCGAACCCTTCACCGTGTGGGCGCAGCGGAACAGCGCGTCGAGCAGGTCGCGGTCGTCGGGTGCGGCCTCCAGTTCGAGCAGCAGCTGCTCCAGCGCGTCGCACTGCTCCCGGGCCTCGCTGACGAAGGCCGGCAAGGCCTCGGCCAGAAAGTCCTGGTCGCCGTCGCCGGCGCTCATGCGGCCTCTCCCAGTGCCGCGTCCAGCAGGCCGTGCAGGCCGAGCAGTTCGCAGGCACCGCGCAGGGTCGGGCTCGGGCGGTACAGCAGCAGCCGCCTGCGCTCGGCGACGCCCGAGCGAACCAGCGACTGCAGCAGTTGCAGGCCGGCCGCGTCGACTTCGGTGACCTGCGAGCCGTCGATCTCGAACGGCTCGGCGCCGACGGCGCTGTCGAGTCGGGACATCCATTGCAGGCGCAGATCGCCGACGGCGTGGATCGTCAGTTCGGGAGGCAGGACCAGGGCGAGTGGCATGGCTCGTGGCCTTTCTTGAAGCCGCAGGGGGAAGGGGGAGGGACGCAGCCCGGAGCCGCGGCCGGCCACGCCAGCCGGAGGCCGGGAAGCCGTTGCGGGTGCCGGAGAGCGTGGGCGGTTGGCGTCATGGTGGGTTTACAGCGTGCCTGGCTCGCGTCAGGCCCCCTGGTCATCGGCATTCGAGAATCATTACTAAGCAACAAAACCCATAAGTCACAATTAAAACGTCGAACTCACCTTACTTGATCAGATGCTGAAATCGAAAACCAGGGTGGTCGCGACCCGGCCCGGCGCGGGTGCACCCACTGGTGTTTTTGGAGAATCTGGTCGACCGCGCGGGCACCGGAAGACGGGCCGCGGCGCGGGCTCAGCTCACATCAGCACGATGTCGTACTGCTCCGGATTCATCGTCGGTTCGGCCGACAGCGAGATCGGCTTGCCGATGAACTCGCTCAAGCCCGCGAGGTGCACGCTTTCCTCGTCGAGCAGCATCTCGACGACGGTGGCGCTGGCGACGACGCGGAATTCCTTGGGATTGAACTGGCGCGCCTCGCGCAGGATCTCGCGCAGGATGTCGTAGCAGACGCTGCGTGCGGTCTTCACCTGGCCCCGGCCTTCGCAGGTCGGGCAGGGCTCGCACAGCATGTGGGCCAGGCTTTCGCGGGTGCGCTTGCGCGTCATCTCGACCAGGCCGAGCTGGGTGAAGCCGCTCACCGTCGTCCTCGTGCGGTCGCGCGCGAGCTGCTTGCGCAACTCGGCCAGCACCGACTGCTGGTGGTCTTCGCGCGCCATGTCGATGAAGTCGGCGATGATGATGCCGCCCAGGTTGCGCAGCCGCAGCTGGCGTGCCATCGCGCCCGCGGCCTCGAGGTTGGTCTTGAAGATCGTGTCCTCGAAATTGCGTGCGCCGACGAAGCCGCCGGTGTTGACGTCGATCGTCGTCAGCGCCTCGGTCTGGTCGATGATGAGGTAGCCGCCGCTCTTCAGATCCACGCGCCGCGCCAGCGCACGCGCGATCTCCTCTTCGATGCCGAAGAGGTCGAAGATCGGGCGCTCGCCGCGGTACCACTCGAGCTTGCCCACCGCGCCCGGCATGTAGATCTCGCCGAAGGCGGAGAGCGTGTCGAACTGCAGCTTCGAATCGATCTTGAGGGTCTGCGTGGCCTCGGTCGTGAGGTCGCGCAACACGCGCTCGGCCAGGCTCAGGTCCTCGTGCAACAGCGTGCCAGGGCCCTGGCTGTGACTGCGCTCGCGGATGCGCGCCCAGGTCTTGCGCAGGTAGGCGATGTCGTCCGCGAGCTCGGCGTCGCTCGCCTCTTCGGCGTTGGTGCGCAGGATGAAGCCGCCGCCTTCGTCACCGACCAGGGCCTGCATGCGCGCGCGCAGCGATTCGCGCAGCTCGGGCGAGCCGATCTTCTGCGAGATGCCGATGTGCTTGTCGTGCGGCAGGAACACGAGCATGCGCCCTGCGATCGAGACCTGGGTCGACAGGCGCGCGCCCTTGGTGCCGATCGCGTCCTTGACCACCTGCACCGTGAGCGTCTGGCCTTCGAAGACCTGGCGCTCGATCGGCGGCAGCGGCGCTTCGGTGCGGCCGACGCCGTGGCCATGGCCGACGAGGTCGGCCACGTGCAGGAAGGCGGCGCGCTCCAGTCCGATGTCGACGAATGCGCTCTGCATGCCGGGCAGCACGCGCGCCACCCGGCCGAGATAGACGTTGCCGACCTGGCCGCGCTCGAGCGTGCGCTCGACGTGCAACTCCTGCACGGCGCCGTTCTCGACGATGGCCACCCGCGTTTCCTGCGGGGCCCAGTTGATGAGGATGTCCTGGCTTGGCACGGTGGCGGCGATCAGAAACCGAAGCGAACCCGGGCGCGACCCAGCAACTCGCGCGTCTCGAACAGGGGCAGGCCCATGATACCGGTGTAGCTGCCTTCGATCTTCTCGATCCAGGCCGAGATCGGGCCCTGCACGGCATAGGCGCCGGCCTTGCCGAAGGGCTCGCCGGATGCGACATAGCGCTCGATCACGCCTTGCGAGAGCGCGCCGAAGCGCACCTTCGAATCCGACAAGGCGACGAGCGTCTGCGCGCCGTGGCTCACCGCCACCGCGGTCAGCACATGGTGGGTGCGGCCCGAGAGCGCGGCCAGCGTCGCCGCCGCGTCGTCGGCATCGGCCGGCTTGCCCAGGATGCGCCGGCCCAGTGCCACCGTGGTGTCGGCGGCGAGGATCGGCGCTTCGGCCAGGCCGCGCAGCGCCAGCCGCTGGCGCGCCGCATGCAGCTTGGCGCGGGTGACGCGCAGGACGTAGTCCACCGGCGCCTCGCCGCTGCGCGTTTCTTCGAGGCGCTCGGCGTTCTCGCGCGGCCCGGCCAGCAAGGGCTCGTGGGCGACGCCGATCTGGTCGAGCAACTGGGTCCGGCGCGGGCTTTGCGAAGCCAGGTAGATGAAGCGGTGCATCACTCGCGATGGTAGGGGTGGGCGCTGGCGATCGACCAGGCACGGTACAGCGCCTCGGCCAGCAGCACGCGCGCGAAGGCGTGAGCCAGGGTCAGGTCCGAGAGGCGCAGCGTTTCGTCGGCGCCGGCCTTGATCTCGGGCGCGAGGCCGTCGGGGCCGCCGATGAGCAAGGCGACGTCGCGGCCATCGCCACGCCAGAACCCGAGTCGGTCGGCGAGTTGGCGGCTCGTCAGCCGCGAGCCGTGTTCGTCCAGCACGACGCGGCGCGCGCCGCCCGGAATCGCGGCCTCGAAGCGCGCGGCCTCGGCTGCCATGCATTGCTCGGCGTTGCGCCCGGCGCTGCGCGGCTCGGCCTTGAGCGCCTTCAGCACGAGCTTCATCTCGGGCGGAAAGCGCTTGGCGAAGTCGTCCCAGGCCGCGTCGGCCCAGGCCGGCTGGCGCTGGCCCACCGCCACCACCCGCAGCTTCATCGGCCTCAGGCGGGTCGGGTGCGGGGGGCGGCCTTCTTCGCCGCGGGCCGTTTCGGCGCCGTCGTCTTCGCGGCAGGCCGTTTTGGAGCCGCCTTCTTCGCCCCGGCCGACTTCGCCGCCGTCTTGCGCGCCGGCTTCTTGCGTGCAGCGGTCTTGCCTTCGGGTTCCGGCGTTGCGATCGCCGCATCCCGCACCGCGGCCCAGCGCTTGGGCCGCTCGGGCTCGCTCGCCTTGACGAGTCCGGTCTTGACCTCGCCGAACTTGAGCCGTACGGCCTTGCCGCCCCAGATCTCCTCGAGGCGGTAGTACTCGCGGATGGCCGGCTGCATGATGTGCGCGACCGCGGCGCCGCAGTCGACGATGATCCATTCGCCGTTGTCCTCGCCCTCGGTCGCGAGCACCTGCATGCCGCGCGATTTGACGGCGTCGCGAACGCTGCTCGCCAAGGCCTTGGTCTGCCGGTTGCTGGTGCCCGAGGCGATGATCACGCGCTCGAACATAGACGACAGGTGTTCGGTGTTGAAGACGGCGATGTTCTGGCCCTTGACGTCTTCCAGGCCATCGACGATGGCCCGTTGCAGCTTGCGAATGTCCATTCAGCTCCCGGTGGCGGCTCGGTAGAGCCCCTGCTGGTCAATATAGCGTGCCACTTCGGGCGGCACCAGTGTCGAAATGTCGGCCCCCGCGGCGAGGCGGCGGCGCAGATCGGTCGAAGAAATGTCCAGCGGCGGCAGCGGCACGCTGCGCCGGGCGCTGGCAAGCACGCGCGGATCGATCACCGGCTGCGGCCCGGGGCGCGCCGCCACGGCAAGCGTGACCCGGACCAGCAGGTCCTGCCAGCGATGCCAGGTCGGCAGCCCGGCGTACTGATCCGCGCCGATGACGAGAAACCACTCCGCGCCCGGCCGCTCGGCCTGCAACTGCTCCACGGTGTCGGCCATGTAGCTCGGTCCCGGGCGCTCGATCTCGATGCGATCGAGCACGAAGCGCGCTTCGCCCGCTATCGCGAGGCGGACCATGGCTTCGCGCGCGGCGGCCTCGGTCATCGGGCGCGACTTCTGCCAGGGCTGGCCGGCGGGGATCCAGCGCAGTTCGTCGAGCTGCAAGGCGTCGAGCGCGGACCGCGCCAGCGCCACATGGGCGTTGTGAACCGGGTCGAAACTGCCGCCGAAAAGGCCGATCCTCGTCACGCGGCGCGTCACTCGGCAAGCCAGTCGCGCGGGCGCAGGAACTCGGTCGTGAGCCGCGCCTCGGGCGTGCCGGGTTCGGGCCGCCAGTCGTAGCGCCACGACGCCGAGGGCGGCATCGACATCAGGATGCTTTCGGTGCGCCCGCCCGACTGCAGCCCGAACAGCGTGCCGCGGTCCCAGACGAGGTTGAACTCGACGTAGCGCGATCGCCTGAACGATTGGAATTCGCGCTCGCGCTCGGCATAGGGCAGCGCGCGGCGGCGGCGCACGATCGGCAGGTAGGCCTCGAGGAACGCGTCGCCAACGGCTCGCATCATCGCGAAACCGCCGTCGAATCCGTCTTCGGCGAAGTCGTCGTAGAAGATCCCGCCGATGCCGCGCGGCTCGTTGCGGTGCTTCAGGAAGAAGTATTCGTCGCACCAGCGCTTGAAGCGCGGGTACTTGTCGGCGCCGAAGGGCGCCAGCGCGTCGCGGCAGACGCGGTGGAAATGGCGCGCATCCTCTTCCTCGCCGTAATAAGGCGTGAGGTCCATGCCGCCGCCGAACCACACCGCGGCCTCGCGCCCTTCGGGGAAGGCCGCGAACAGGCGCACGTTCATGTGCACCGTCGGCACATGGGGGTTGCGCGGATGGATCACGAGCGAGACGCCGAGGGCCTCGAACGGTGCGCCGGCGAGTTCGGCGCGGTGCTGGGTTGCCGAAGGCGGCAGCTTGCGGCCCTTGACGTGACTGAAGTTGCAGCCGCCGCGCTCGATCAGGCCGCCGTTCTCGACGAGCCGGGTCAGGCCGTCGCCTTCGAGGCCGGCCGCGGCGCCGGGGTCGCGCGTCCAGCCGTCGCTCGAGAAAACCTGGCCGTCCTCGGCCTCGAGCGCAGAGACGATGCGCGCCTGCAGATCGAGCAGGTAGGCGCGAGGCGCCGCGGTGTCGACGCCGCTCACGCCCGGATCGCCCGGTGGCCGATGTCGCTGCGCCACTGCGCGCCGTCGAACTGGATCTGCTGCACCGCTTCGAGCGCCTTTTGCTGCGCCACGCGCACCGAATCGGCGAGCGCGGTGACGCAGAGCACGCGCCCGCCGCTGCTCTGCAGGCGGCCGTCGACGAGTTCGGTCGCGGCGTGGAACACCTGCAGGTCTTCGCGCGCCGCCGGAAGGCGGCCGACGACCTCGCCCTTGCGCGGCGTGCCGGGATAGCCGGCCGCAGCCATCACGATGCCGAGGGCGACGCGCCGGTCCCACTGGAGTTCGACGCTCGCGAGCTGGCCTTCGGTGGCGCGCATCAGCACTTCGAAGAGGTCGCTCTTGAGCCGCATCAGGATGACTTCGGCTTCGGGGTCGCCGAGGCGGCAGTTGAACTCCACCGTGCGCGGCTGGCCCTGGGCATCGATCATCAGGCCGGCATACAGAAAGCCCGTGAATGGATGGCCTTCGCGTGCCATGCCGGCGAGCGTGGGCTGCACGATCTCGTGCATGACCTTGGCGTGGACGTTGGGCGTGACGACCGGCGCCGGCGAATAAGCGCCCATGCCGCCGGTGTTGGGGCCCTGGTCGCCGTCGAAGATGCGCTTGTGGTCCTGGCTCGTCGCCAGCGGCAGCACGTTCGTGCCGTCGCACAGGACGATGAAGCTGGCTTCTTCGCCCGCCATGAACTCCTCGATCACGACCCGGCCGCCGGGCGTGCCGAGCATCGCGTCGATCGCGGCGTGGGCTTCGTCTGCCGTGGTCGCGACGACCACGCCCTTGCCCGCCGCGAGGCCGTCGGCCTTGACGACGATGGGCACGCCGTGGCGCTCGACGTGGGCATGGGCCGCGGCCGCGTCCTCGAAGCTCATGTACAAGGCCGTCGGGATGCCGTGGCGCTGCATGAAGTCCTTGGCGAAGGCCTTGGAGCTCTCCAGCTGCGCGGCGGCGCGGGTCGGGCCGAAGATGCGCAGGCCGCGGGCGCGGAAGACGTCGACCACGCCGGCGGCCAGAGGGGCCTCGGGGCCGACGACCGTGAGCGCCACCTTCTCGGCGACGGCGAAGTCGGCGAGCGCCTGCGGGTCGGCGATCGGCACGTTGCGCAGATGCGCATCGCCCGCCGTGCCGCCGTTGCCGGGGGCGACGAACACGGTCTGGACGCGCTCGCTCTGCGCCAGCTTCCAGGCGAGCGCGTGCTCACGCCCGCCGCCACCGATGACCAGCACCTTCATTCGGAAATCGCGGCGTTGTGGTACAGGTCCTGGACGTCGTCGAGGTCCTCGATCACGTCCAGCAGCTTCTGCATGCGCGCGCCGTCCTCGCCCGCGAGCTCGATCTGGTTCTCGGCGCGCATCGTCACTTCGGCGAGTTCGGCCTTGAAGCCTGCGCCTTCGAGCGCGGCCTTGACGGTCTCGAAATCGGCCGCGGCGGTCAGGACCTCGATCGCGCCGTCGTCGTCGGTGATCACGTCCTCGGCGCCGGCTTCGAGCGCCGCCTCCATCAACTTGTCCTCGTTCGTCCCCGGGGCGAAGATGAGCTGGCCGCAATGCTTGAACTGGAACGCGACCGAACCTTCGGTGCCCAGGTTGCCGCCGTACTTGCTGAAGGCATGGCGCACCTCGGCCACGGTGCGCACGCGATTGTCGGTCATGCAGTCGACGATGATCGCCGCCCCGCCGATGCCGTAGCCCTCGTAGCGGATCTCCTCGTAGTTCACGCCTTCGAGGTTGCCGGTGGCCTTGTCGATGTTGCGCTTGACGGTGTCCACCGGCAGGTTCACCGCCTTGGCCTTCTCGACCGCCAGCCGCAGCCGCGGATTGGCCGAAATGTCACCGCCGCCCAGGCGCGCGGCGACCATGATCTCGCGGATCACGCGCGTCCAGGCCTTGCCGCGCTT
>JAGWTS010000540.1 GCA_028868875.1 Burkholderiales bacterium
TCGGTGCTGCGCAACTGCACCGAGGCGCGCTACCGCATCAACAAGAGCCGCATGGTGCGCCTGGCCGAATACAGCCGCGACTGCCTGATGGAGCTGCGCCGCGACACCGGCATCGGCTACGACGAGCGCAGTCAGGGCACGCTGCAGCTCTTTCGCACCCAGAAGCAGCTCGACGGCACGGCCAAGGACGTGGAGATCCTGCAGCAGTCGGGCGTGCCCTACCAGCTGCTCGACCGCGCCGGCTACCTGCGGTACGAACCGGCGCTGGCCCAGGTGCAGGAGAAGTTCGTCGGCGCCCTGCGCCTGCCCGGCGACGAAACCGGCGACTGCTTCAAGTTCACGCAGAACCTGGCCGAGCTCGCCAAGGGGCTGGGCGTCAAGTTCCGCTTCGGCGAAACCATCCAGGGCCTGGAGCAGGACGGCCGCCGCATCACCGGGGTGCGCACCGCGACGGAGCGCCTCGTCGCCGACCACTACGTGCTCGCCTTGGGCAGCTACTCGACGGCGATGCTGGCGCCGCTGGGCATCCGCATTCCCGTCTACCCGGTCAAGGGCTATTCGATCACGGTGCCGATCACCGACGCTGCCCGGGCCCCCGAGTCGACGATCATGGACGAGACCCACAAGGTGGCCTTGACGCGGCTGGGCGGGCGCATCCGCGTCGGCGGAACGGCCCAGCTTTCGGGCTTCGACCTCGAGCTCGTCGAAGCGCGCCGGCGCACCCTCGAATTCGTCGTCAACGACCTGTTCCCCGGGGCCGGCGACGTCGCCCAGGCCGAGTTCTGGGCCGGGCTGCGGCCGATGACGCCCGACGGCACGCCCATCCTGGGCGCCACGCGCTACGCCAACCTGCAGCTCAGCACCGGCCACGGCACCCTGGGCTGGACCATGGCCGCCGGCACCGGGCGCGTGATGGCCGACCTGATCAGCGGCCGCCAGCCCGAGATCGACATGGAAGGGCTGGGCCTGGCGCGCTACGCCTGAGCCTCGGCCTGCGCAGCCCATCCCCACCCGCACCCGCACCCGCACCCGCATCCTCGCCCGCATGGCCCGCCCCGCCCTCGCCCGCGTCGACCTCGACGCCCTGCGCCACAACTACCGCCTCGCGAAGCGTCTGGCGCCGGGGGCCCGCGCGGTGGCGGTGGTCAAGGCCAATGCCTACGGCCATGGCGCGGTGGCGGTAGCACGCGCCCTCGCCGCCGAGGCCGATGCCTTCGGCGTCGCCTGCATCGAGGAGGCGCTGGAGCTGCGTGCCGCCGGCGTCGCCAACCCGGTGCTGCTGC
Organism: Burkholderiales bacterium; assembly: GCA_028868875.1. GTDB lineage: Bacteria > Pseudomonadota > Gammaproteobacteria > Burkholderiales > Burkholderiaceae_C > Rubrivivax. The sequence goes on from JAGWTS010000540.1 coordinate 1,284, forward strand.
TCGAAGGCGTGTTCGAGGCCTCGGAGCTGGCGCTCGCCGCCGAGCAGCGGCTGTGGGTCGTGGTCCACTGCGCCGAGCAGCTGCAGTGGATCACCCAGGCCCGGCTCGCGGCACCCCTGCAGGTCTGGTTGAAGATGGACAGCGGCATGCACCGCGTCGGCTTCGCGCCGACCGACTACCGCGCCGCCCACGCGGCGCTGGCGGCCTCGCCGAACGTCGAGTCGCTGGTGCTGATGACGCACTACGCGCGCGCCGACGAAACCGCCTGCGCGGCCACGGCGCGCCAGCGCGAGGTCTTCGAAGCGGCCACGGCGGGCCTCGCCGGCGCGCGCTGTGCCAACAACTCGGCCGGCATCATGGCCTGGCCCGCCGCCGACGCCTGGATCCGCCCCGGGATGATGTTGTACGGCGCCTCGCCCCTCGACGTGGAGGACGGCCGCGACCTGCAGCCGGTGATGACGCTGTCTTCGGCGCTGATCTCGGTGCGCGATCTCGCGGCCGGCGAGCCCGTGGGCTATGGCGGCGGCTTCGTCACGCCGCAGGCGATGCGCATCGGCGTCGTCGCGATGGGCTATGGCGACGGCTATCCGCGCAACGCCCCGGCCGGCACGCCCGTGATGGTGGGCGGCCGGCGCACGCGCCTCGTCGGCCGCGTCTCGATGGACATGCTGACGCTCGACCTGGGCGGCCTGGACTCCCCCCGCGTCGGCGACCCGGTCGAGCTCTGGGGCCGCCACGTGCGCCTGGCCGAGGTGGCCGCCGCCTGCGCCACGATTCCCTACGAACTGGTCACGAGAATGCCGGCGCGCGTGCCGCGCCGCTACGAGGGGTCTACCGGCCCCTGATTTACGCCCGACGGGCGACCCCCGCCGATGACGACGACCACAGCAGCCGCTGAGCTGCAGCAGGAGACGAAGTTCATGCAGACATTTTTCCAACAGATCATCAACGGTCTGGTGCTGGGCAGCATGTATGCGCTGGTGGCACTGGGCTACACGATGGTCTACGGCATCATCAACCTC
>JAGWTS010000166.1 GCA_028868875.1 Burkholderiales bacterium
CGGCGCTGCGCGCCACGATCGTCGTCCTGTCCGCCGCGTCGACCTGGCGCACGCCGGGCAGGGTCACGACGCGGCCCTCGCGCGAAGGCTTGTCCCAGGAGAAGACCGCACCGCTGGGCTGGGCCGAAGGCAGCGGCATCGGCGTGTTGAGTTCGGAGCCCAGCTCGCCCTGGCTCGCGGCCGCGATCGGCGCCGGGCGCGCGAGCGCCTGCAGCGGGTCGGCATCGGCCGCAGTGTTGGGCTGCAGGCCGAGCGCCTGCTGCGACAGCCCGCCCAGCGGGTCGCCTTGCGCCAGGCCGGGGCCGAGGCCGAACAGGTCGTCGAGCGAATCGGATTGGCCTGCCGGCACCGACAGGCCGAGGCCGAAATCGGCGTCCGCCGGCGCGGCCACGGGCGGCGGCGCAGGCAGCGGGTCGGCGGCGAAAGGATCCCAGTCGTCCGGAATCTGGCCCGGGGCCAGCGCCGGTGCCGGCCAGGGCGAAGGCGCGGCGGGCGCCGGGGCCCATGCCGGCGCGGGCGCCAGCCCGGGACGGGACGGCGCGGCCGGCGCCGCGAGGCCGCCTGCGCCGCTGCCGAAGAGGTCGGCGAAAGGATCGTCGCTGCGCGCCGCGGCGGCGCCCGCCGCGGCCTCGATCAGGTAGCCGCCGATCTGGACCTGGTCGCCGGGCTGGAGCGGGTGCTCGCGCCCGCTCCCCAGCGGCTTGCCGTTGACGCTGATCGGGTTGCTGCCGTTGTCGACGATCGAATAGCCGCCGGCGCGAAAGACGATGCGCGCATGGACCCGCGAAATGGTGCGCTCGGGGTCGGGCAGCACGAGTTGGTTGTTGTCGGCGCGTCCGATGCTGCCCCCGAGTTCATCGAAACTCGACGCCGGGCCTTGGCAAGGCGCGCCGTTGTAGCTGATCACGGTCAGCAGGATCATCCGTTGGCTCCACGGCAAGCAGGGTCCAAAGGATAGCGGCTAGCGCAGCACATAGAACCTCCCGTCGACCGCCGCCAGCCGCAGCGGCCAGATCGCGCGGCCGCCGCCGGCCACCCCGCTCTGCAGGAAGGGCTCGCCCGCGGCGTTCAGGCATTCGAGCAGGCGGCCGCCCGCGACCGGGCGCAGCCTGAGCTTGGCGGGGGCGGGAAGCTCCGGCGCCAGCGGCTGGGCCGCGTGGAGCTGCTGGATGTGCAGCCGCAGGCGCCCGACCTCGTCGGCCAGGTTGAGCTGGTAGGCGCTGGCGAGGTCTTCGAGGCGCAGCCGCGTGGCCTGGACCAGCGGCTCGGGGTCGCCGCGCGCCAGGCCGACGGCAATCGGCAGCAGGTACGCGGCCACGTCCTTCTTCAGCGCCTGGGCGTCGGCGACGGCAGGGGCGTCGAGCCAGCGCCAGCGCGGAAAGCTGATCGGCAACTCGACCCCGGCGCGCAGGCCGAGCGGGGCTTCAAAGAGTTCACCCGCCGCGGCGGCCCAGTCGAGCTGCGCCAGGTTGCGCGCCGAGGCGGGGTGCGCGGCACTGCCGACCCGCGGCAGCAGCAGCTGCAGGCGGGCCCAGGCGCGGCCATCGGCGATGCGGGGCTGCGGCTCGGCCGGCGCCGTGGCGGGGCCGGGCTCGATCACCAGTTCCACTTCGTTGGCGCCGGCGAGCGTGAACTCGTGCACCGGCAGGGTCACGGCCGCGCAGGCGGCGCCGACGCGCGCCAGCGGCACGCCGTTGAGCACCGCCTCGGCCTCGCAGCCCGAGGATTCCAGTCGCAGCACGAGCAGGCGCTCCATCAGCCCAGGCTCCAGTCGACCAGGGTCGTGGGCGGGAAGATCGGCAGCTCGAAACGGCTCTCGCCGAGAAGCGGGTCGACCACCCGCAGGGGCACGCTCGCCGCTTCGAGCCGCAGGCCGGCGAACCACTCCCAGCCGCTGCGGCCCGAGGTGCAGGGGCGCAGCCCGGCCTCGCCGACGAGGGCGCCGGCCGGCGGCCCGGCGAGCTGAAGCAGCGCGCCGCGCTCCGCCGCCAGCGCTTCGATCGCGAACGTGAACGGCAGCCGCCAGCGCGCCACCGCGGTCTTCATCACCGCGTCCAGCGCCGGCTCGGCGCTTTCGCGCCGCAGGGTCGAGCGCAGCGGCGACTTGCCGGCCAGCTCGAGGTGGATCCGGCTCGCCGTGCCCGCGAGCTCGAGCCGGCCGCTCCAGCGCAGGTCGGCGACGCAGGCGTCCATCTCGAATGCGGCGATGAATCGCATCAAGGCCGGGCCATCGAGTCCGCCCGGGCCGTAATGCCAGCCCCAGGTGGCCGCCATGCGCCCGCCGAGCAGGCCGAGCGCGGCGTCGAAGCCCGCTGCCGTAAGTCCGGGCAGGGCCTCCCAGGCCGCGCCGAGCCGGTGCAGCGCAACGCCGATGGCGGCGTCCAGGCCTTGCTCGAATTGCTCACGCAGCGGCGCGGCGTCCTGGGGCGCGCCGTCGCGTTCGACCCGGCAGCGCGTGGTTGCGCGCGCCCAGGGGCGCGGCCCGGGCAGCAGGGCCTGCGCCGCAGGCGCCGCGCGCTGGATCTCGATCCACCACTGTTCGGCGGGCCAGGCCGACAGCGGAACCTTCAAGCTGCCGAGGACATCGCCTTCGTCGCGCAGGCCGCAGCAGTCGATCTCGATGCGCTGCGGTTCGGGCGAGGTGGCTTCGGCGATCACCGCGCCGGGCCCCGCCCGGGGCAGGGTCTGGTCGCGCGTGGCCACCGGCCAGCCGAGCGCACGCGTCTCGTGGCCGATCCATTTCCAGCCGCCGTGCGGGCCGAGAAAACCCAGGGCTGGATGGAGGTCTCCATCGCACACCGCCGCCGCCCGCACCCGCGCCTGCAGCCTGGCGCGGGGCCCCTGCCCGCTCTGGCTCGACAACACCGCGACGCAATCCGGCACCGGGTGCGCCGCGTCGATGCGCAAGGCCGGCGGCGGCGCCAGCACGGCGCGCTGCCAATCGCCGTCGACGAGGCGGTAGTCCTGCAAGCCGGCGTCGCCGGCGAGCTTCAATTCGACCGCCTCGAGGTCGCAGGCCGCGCGCGGCAGCGGCGTCGGCACGGGGCGGCGCAGGCGCCCGCGCGGACCGAGCTCGCCGAAGGCGTCGATCACGCCGGCATCGCTGGCTGCGAGCGCGCGCGGCTCGACCTGGGTGCCGGGCAGGCGTTCGAGTTCGACCATCGAGCGCTGCACGAGCTGATGCGCGATGTTCCATTCGCGCGTGCTCGGCGCGGCCAGGATGCCGCGCGCCCACTCGAAGCCGGGCTTGTCGTGGAAGGCCGGACCCCAGACGAACCAGAGGTTGACGTAGCGCCCGATCGCGGCCGGCCGCGTGAAGCCGCGCTCGAGGGCGCGCTCGACCGCGAGCGCGACGAAGGCGTCGTAGCGCTCGCCCAGGCGCTGCGGCATCGCCGGCCAGGCGAGCGCGAGTTGCTCCCCCAGGCGCTGCACGAAGCCGCTCCAGGCCGCGCTCTCCAGCGCTTCGTCTTCCGGTGTTGCGTTCATCGCTTCAGCACGAAGACCGGATGCTGCGCCCGCGCCGGGCGGCACTGCCGGGGGCGTTGCGGCATCGGCGCATCCTCAGCGGTGCGCAAGCGGGTCCGAAGGGGCTTCGGGCGCTTCGGGGTCGGCCGGGGCCGTGGTGGCGACCGGACTCGCGCCGGCCCCCGAACCGGGAGCGCCGCCCGAGTTGATGTTGACCATCGCGCCGGTGATCGAGACCCCGGACGGGCCGAGCACGATCGACGAGCCGCCACAGACGATGGTGAGCTCCATGCCGGCTTCGATGACCACGTTCATGCCCCCCTTCAGGTGCACGTTCTGCTGCGCCACCTGGCCGATGTTGGCGCCGATCTTCATGTGCAGGTCGGTGCTCGACTGGAACGAGAGCGTGGCGCCGGAGTCGACCGTGAAGTCCTGGCTCGTCTTCAGGCTGTAGACGCCGCCGCTCTCGAGCAGCATGTCGTCGGCCGTGGCGAGGTTGAATTTGGCGCCGTACTTGTAGCGGGCCTCGCCGGTGACGTCGACATGCTCGGTGCCCTTGACCTTCTCCTTGCGGTCGCCGGTCAGGGTCAGATGCTGGTTGCCGTCGATCTGGCTCTTGTGGTCGTTCTCGACGCGCTCGAACAAGTCCTTCTGCGCCTGCAGCCAGACGTACTCGCTGCCCGCCTTGTCCTCGAAACGCAGCTCGTTGAAGTCGGCCGCGCCGCCCTGGATGCTGCGGCTCTTGGTCGTGCTGACGCTGGCGTTGTCGGGCAACGGATACGGCGGCAGCTGCTCGGCGTTGTAGACGCGGCCGGTGATGAGCGGGTGGTCGGGGTCGCCTTCGAGGAAGTCGACCACGACCTCCTGGCCGATGCGCGGCAGCTGGATCACGCCCCAGCCGTTGCCGGCCCAGGGCGAGGCCACGCGCAGCCAGCACGAGCTCTTCTCGTCCTTGGCTCCGAGCCGGTCCCAGTAGAACTGGACCTTGACGCGGCCGTACAAGTCGGTGTCGATGGCGCCGTCGCCGCCGCTGCCGACGACGAGCGCGGTCTGCGGCCCGGCCACCGCGGGCTTGCGCGTGATGCGCGGCGGACGCAGCGGTTCGGAGAAGGCCTGGGCCACGAAGCTGCAGCGAAACCCGGTGTCGTCGCCCCCGGCGCTGGATTCGTAGCCGGCGATGCGCATGTCGATGCGCGTCTGCAGCACGATGTACTCGGCGTTCTGGTCGTCGCGCGGGTGCTCGGCCAGCGTGAAACGGCATCCGGTGACGAGGCCGGGCGTGTTGCCTTGGCCCCGGTAGCGCCCGAAGCGGCCGGAGTGCTCTTCCAGGCGGATCGCGGCGCGCGCGTCGCCATCGGCCTTGACGCCGTGCAGCCCAGGGTAGTCGTAGACCTCGAGCGTGGCCTCGGCATGGCTGCGGCTTGCGGCCGCGGTGGCGCTGAGCAGGCTCGCCGACGGCGTCTCGAAGTTGTAGTCCGAGAGCGTGTATTTGCCGGCCTGGATCTCCTGGCGCATGTTCCATCCGGTGATGGCCTGGATCTCGCTCAGCAATTCGACATCGTCGACGTGGCGGATGGTCTCGAATCCGGGCACCTGGGCATGCGTCGTCGATTTGTCGGCGAGCACGAGCTCGTGCTTGTCCGCGCTGTGGCGGAAGTAATAGAAGATGCCCTCTTCCTCGAGCAGGCGGCTCACGAAATTGAAGTCGGTCTCGCGGTATTGCACGCAATAGTCGCGCGCGGAATAGCTGCCGCTGGTTTCGTCGACGAACGCGCCCGAATAATCGCCGAAGACGGTCTTGACGATGTCGAGCGCGCTTTGCTGCTGGTAGATGCGCAGGCCGGCCGAGCGCGTGAGCAGCCAGAGCCAGGGGCGCAGCGTGAGGCGGTAGCGAAACAGCCGGCCGTCGACGCCGTCGATGCCGAAGGCCGCGACGATGCCGTGGAACCAGCGCTGCGTGTCGTCGGCGACCTCGAGCGAAACCTTGGCCGGGGTGCCGAGGATGGCATTCGGATCGAGCGCTTCCGATTCCGACAAGCCGATGACCTGGAACTCGAACAGGCGCGAGACTTCCTCGTGCGCCGACATCGAGCGAAACAGGAGCGTTTCGCCGAGCGCGGTCACCAGCTTCATCTGCAACGGGGTTGCCATGGATCCTCTTCTTCCTGGCCTGCCGGCCCTCAGCGGGATTCGCCGCGCCGCGCCGCCACCAGCCAACCTCGAACCGGCACGAGCGCTTCGCTGCGCGGAACCGCGGGGGTCAGTTCGAGCATCTCGAAGCCGGCACCTGCCAGCGCCGATTCGACGTACGGCCTGCGGTGACTATAGCGGCCATGCTCGTGCAGCCGGTAGGTCGAAGTTGACGCGTCCGGCTCGGCTTCGAGCGTGAATATCACCAGCCCTCCCGGGCGCAGGCAGGCCGCGGCGGCTGCGGCAAAACGCTCCAGCGGGCCGAAATAGACCAGCGTGTCGGCGGCGACGACGAGGTCGAACGCGGCAGGCCGGCTTTCGAGGAAGGCGACCAGTTCGCCCACGAACAGGTCGTCGTAGACGGCGCGGGCCCGCGCCTTGCCGAGCATGCCGGGCGACAGGTCCACCCCGACGAGGCGGCGCGCCCAGGGGGCGAGCAAGGGCCCGCACAAGCCGGTGCCGCAGCCGGCGTCGAGCACCTCGAGCGCGTGCGCCGGAGCCGGGCCGTGGCGCTCGAGCGCGCCGGCCACGAGTTGCGGCGCGCGGTAGTCGAGCGCGGCCAGCTTGGCGTCGAAGCTGGTCGCGAAGCTGTCGAAGACCTGGCGCACGTAGGCGTCGGGAGCGCGCTCGGGGGGGGCGCTCGCGCCGCAGGCGGCGAGATGGAACTCGGCCACCGGGTGGCCCGGCTCCTCGTCGAGCCAGGCGCGGTACACGGCGATGGCCTGGTCGTTGCGGCCCAGCATCGAATAGGCCACGCCGAGCAGCCGGCGCAGCCCGGGGCTGCGCGGCGCCACCACCATGCCGCGCACGCATTGGTCCGCGGCCTCGGCCAGGCGCCCCTCGCGCAGGTGCTGGTTGGCCAGGTTGATGCGCGCATCGGCGAAGTCGGGCATGCGCTCGATGACGCGCTCCAACAGCATCACCGCCTCCTTCGGGCGGCCGCGCCGGCCGAAGAGCACGCCGAGGTTGTTCAGCGCATCGAGCCGGTCGGGGTCGAGCTCGATGGCCTGGATGTAGCAGGCCTCGGCCTCGTCGAAGCGTCCGCATTCGAGGTGGACGTTGCCGAGGTTGTTGCGGAACATCGCGGCCCGCGGGTCGGCTTCGATGGCGCGACCGATGAGCGCGGCGGCTTCTTCGTAGCGCCCGCCCTGGGCTTCGAGCACGCCCGACAGGTGCAGCGCATCGCCGTGCCGAGGCGCCGCCGCCAGGATCTGCGCATACAAGGACCGCGCCGCATCGAGCCGGCCCTCACCGTGTTCGCGCATCGCCTGGGCGAGCAGGTCATCCAGGGGCGAGGCAAAGCTGTCGGGGGCGGCGTGCATATTTGGAAAGGGATTGCGCGGGAACCCGACTCTGAAGCAAAGTACCCTGTGCGGCAAGTTGCGCAGGCTCCGAATTCCGGGGCCACCCGACCCAGGCTCGCGCCACCGCACAGGGAGCACCAGATGGCCGGACGCATGGAGTTTCAGCTCGACCTCGGCAAGAGCCCTGCGCGCAACCCGGCGCCGAGCCGCCGCGGGGCGATGCGCCTGCTCGTCATCGGCAACTTCAGCGGCCGCCCGGCGAGCGAGAAGAAGCCGCTCGCCGACCGGGCGACGCATCAGGTCGACCTCGACAACCTGGACCGCGTGCTGGCACGCCTGGCGCCGCGGCTGGACCTGGCCGCGGGCCGGATCGAATTCACGGAACTGGAAGACTTCCACCCCGACAGCCTGTACCGGCGGCTCGACCTGTTCGGCGCGCTGCGCCAGGCGCGCGCCCAGCCTGCCGACGCCGGCGAGGACCTGCTCGGCCGCCTGCTCGGCAAGCCCGTGGCGGCGCCGGGCGCGCCATCCCGGCCCCAGCCGGCGCCGGGGCTCGAGGCCTTCATCGAGGCCATCGTCGCCCCGCATGTCGTGGCCGACACGGCCCAGGCCACGCGCAGCCATCTCGCGGCGGTCGACTCGGCCATTGCCGAAGCGATGCGGCGCCTGCTCCACGATCCCGGCTTCCAGCAGCTCGAGTCGGCCTGGCGCGGCGTGCAGTGGCTCATCAGCAGCCTCGAACTCGACGAGACCCTGCAATTGCACTTGTTCGACGCCACGCGCGAGGAACTCATCGCCGATGTCGTGGCCGCGCAAGGCCAGGTCGCGCAGACCGGACTGCAGCGCGCGCTGGCAGACCGCTGGCGCAACCAGCCCGGCGCCGAGGCTTGGACCGCCGTGGTCGGCCTCTACGCATTCGGCCCTTCCGACGCCGACATCGGCCTGCTCGCGGCGCTGGGTCTCGTCGCCGCGCAGGCCGGCGGGCCGCTGCTGGCCGAAGGCCGGCGCGAACTGGCCCAAGCCGACGACCCTGCACGGGCTGGCTGGCAGGCCTTGCGCGGCAGCGAGGCAGCCCCCTGGATCGGTCTGGCCGCGCCGCGCCTGTTGCTGCGCCTGCCTTACGGCAAGAGCGGCGAGCCGATCGCCTCATTCGGTTTCGAGGAATTCGTCGGCGCGCCGGTGCACGAGGACTATCTCTGGGGCAACCCGGGCCTCGCGGTGGCGCGGCTCATCGGCCGCGCCTTCACGGTGCGAGGCTGGAATTTCGAGGCGGGCGAGGAGCGCGAGATCGGCGATCTGCCGGCCTTCACCTTCGTCCAGGACGGCGAGCGCGAATTGCAGGCCTGCGCCGAAGCCTATCTCGGAGAGCAGGCCGGACAGGCCTTGCTCGATGCCGGGCTCATGCCGCTGATGAGCCACCGCCACCGCAATGCGGCGACGCTGATGCGGCTGCAGTCGGTGGCCAGTCCGGCCGCTCGATTGGCATTCGCGCGATAAGGCGCTCAGCCGGCCTGCGCCTGCTGCGACAAGGCATCGTCGACCCGGACCGCCACTTCGAGTTCGCCGCGTCGCAGGCCGAATTCGACCAGGCCGTCGCCCGCGGCCGTTTCGGCAAGAAAGCTGTCGATCGGGCCGAACAAGGCGCGCAATTCGTCGGCCGTGCAGGTGGGCAGGTAGGCCCGGAGCACGCGCGGGTCGTAATAGCGGAACAGCAGGCTGCGCCCCTGCTCGTCGCGAACCTTCAGGAACTTGCGCAAGTGGTGGCGCAGGTTCGACGGGTCTTCGATCCGCACGAGGATGCCCCAGGACCGGCCCCAGCCTTCGTCGAGCCAGCGCGCCGTGAAGCGGTTGCCGGGATGCAGTTCCACGAGTTGCGGCGCCACTCTTTCCAGCGCGGGCGCCAGCCGGCCGCTGTAGAGACAGAGGAACTCGAGCCGCGACTCGACGAGCGCGGGGTAGATCCACGGGTCGCGCGCGCAATCCAGCACACCCCAGACGCCGCGCCGCCGCGCCGCGGCTTGCGGCCACAGTGCCTGCACGATCGCCTCGCGCTGCTGCGCGTTCATCGGCCGGCCTGCGCGGCAGCGCGCGCGCATTCCTCGCAAAAGGGCACCCCGCTCTGCGCCGCGGCGACCAGCGCCGCGACCTGGGCCGCCACATCGAGGTCGCGCGCGAACCCGGTGTCTTCAGCCGCGGGCGGCGCGACGGCGGCGGGTCGCGGTCTGCTCGGTGCCGCCGCTCGCGCCGGCGCAGGCGCGGCCGCCACCGCGCCCACCAGCCGGAACAGCAGTGGCGGCTCGCCGCCGGTAGCCACCAGCACCGCGCTCGCCCATTCGGCCGCCAGGTCTTCGAGCACCTCGTGCTCTCCCAGGCGCGAGCGGTCGACCCCGTCCGCGAGCTGCAGCGCGAGCCGACGCGCCGCCGCGTTGTCGCCCGCTGCTGCTTCGAGACGCAGCAGCAGGGTCGAGCGCTCGCCATCGACGCTCGCGCTGCCGGCCGCGCCGAGATCGCGCCAATGGCCCAGGGACTCGATCGCGTCGGGCAGGCTCGACATGGTTCGCCCCCAGGCGATTCGTCAAGCCCGGTCGAAGCGGTAGTCGAACTGCCCATCGCTCACGCCCACGTCGACGCGAGTGATGGGATGCCCCTGCATCATCCGCGTCAGGAACTCGCGGCTGATGTCGGGCAACATCGTGTTGGTGAGGATCGCATCGATCATGCGACCGCCCGATTCGCTTTCGGTGCAGCGGCTGACGACGAGCTGGACGACATCGTCGCCGTATTCGAACGGAATCTTGTAGCGCGCCTCGACCCGCTTCTTGATGCGGTTCAATTGCAGCTTGACGATCTTGCCCAACATCTCGTCGCTGAGCGGGTAATACGGAATCGCCACCAGCCGCCCCAGCAAGGCCGGCGGGAAGATCTTCAGCAGCGGCTCGCGCAAGGCCTTGGCCATGCCCTCCGGGTCGGGCATCAGGTCGGGGTCCTTGCAGAGGCTGGCGATGAGCTCGGTGCCGGCGTTCGTGGTGAGCAGGATGAGCGTGTTCTTGAAGTCGATGAAGCGCCCTTCCCCGTCTTCCATGAAGCCCTTGTCGAAGACCTGGAAGAACATCTCGTGGACGTCGGGGTGGGCCTTCTCGACCTCGTCGAGGAGGACCACGCTGTAGGGCTTGCGCCGCACCGCCTCGGTGAGCACGCCGCCCTCGCCGTAGCCGACGTAGCCCGGGGGCGCGCCCTTCAGCGTCGAGACCGTATGCGCCTCCTGGAACTCGCTCATGTTGATGGTGATGAGGTTCTGCTCGCCGCCGTAGAGCGCCTCGGCCAGCGCCAGCGCGGTCTCGGTCTTGCCGACGCCGGAGGTGCCCGCGAGCATGAACACGCCGATCGGCTTGCTCGGGTTGTCCAGGCCGGCGCGGCTGGTCTGGATGCGCTTGGCGATCATCTCCATCGCGTGGTCCTGGCCGATGACGCGCTGGGCCAGGCTCTCGGCCACCTTGAGGATGGTCTCGATCTCGTTGCGCGCCATGCGCCCTACGGGAATGCCGGTCCAGTCGCCCACGACCGCGGCCACCGCCTGGTAGTCGACCGTCGGCAGGATGAGCGGGTTCTCGCCCTGCAGCGCGCTGAGTTGGTCCTGCACCTGCTTCAACTGCGCGAGCTGGGCCAGGCGAGCGGCTTCGCGATCGCCCTCGGTCATGCCCTCGGCTTCTTGCGCTCCGGTGCCGGCCGCCGCGGCCGCCTCGGCTTCTAGCTTGCTGCCGGTGCCTTCGACCGGGCGGATGCCGTCGCGCAGCTTTGCGCGCAAGGCCAGCAACTCGTCGACGAGTTCGCGCTCAGCCTTCCAGCGCGCTTCGAGTTCCGCCAGGCGCGTGCGTTCGGCCGCGAGAAGTTCGTTGGCATCGGCTTCGCGCTTGCCGGTCTCGATGCCGATGGCCTTTTCGCGCCCGATGATGCCGAGTTCGGTCTCCAGCGCCTCGATGCGCTTCCTGCTGTCGTCGACCTCGGCCGGCGTCGCGTGCAGGCTCACGGCGACGCGCGCGCAGGCGGTGTCGAGCAGGCTCACGCTCTTGTCGGGCAGCTGGCGCGCCGGGATGTAGCGGTGGCTCAGCTTGACCGCGGCCTCGAGCGCCTCGTCGAGGATCTGCACCTGGTGGTGCTTTTCCATCGTGCTCGCGACGCCGCGCATCATCAGGATGGCCTTGGCCTCGTCGGGCTCGTCGACCTGCACGGTCTGGAAGCGCCGAGTCAGCGCCGGGTCCTTCTCGATGTGCTTCTTGTATTCGGCGAAGGTGGTGGCGCCGATGGTGCGCAAGGTGCCGCGAGCCAGCGCCGGCTTCAACAGGTTGGCAGCGTCGCCGGTGCCGGCGGCGCCGCCGGCGCCGACCAGGGTGTGGGTCTCGTCGATGAACAGGATGATCGGCTTCGGGCTGCCCTGCACTTCGTCGATGACCGAGCGCAGGCGCTGCTCGAACTCGCCCTTCATGCTCGCGCCGGCCTGCAGCAGGCCGACGTCGAGCGAGCGCAATTCGACTTCCTTCAGGCTCGGCGGCACGTCGCCGCGGGCGATGCGCTGGGCGAAGCCTTCGACGACCGCGGTCTTGCCGACCCCGGCCTCGCCGACCAGGATGGGGTTGTTTTGGCGCCTGCGCATCAGGATGTCGACGACCTGGCGGATCTCGTCGTCGCGGCCGACGATCGGGTCCATCTTGCCGC